>CAYLTF010000036.1:0-27007 GCA_964386625.1 uncultured Akkermansia sp.
TGCGCATCAACCGCAACACCGTGGCCCGGGCCTACGCCGAGCTGGAGTCCGAGTCGGTGATCGAGACCCGACAGGGTTCGGGCTGCTTCCTCAAAGACGGCGGGGCCTCGCCGCTGCGCAAGTCGGTGCGCTCGGGCCGGCTCGCCGAGGCGCTCGATGCAGTGATCGTGCAGGCGCATCACCTGCAGATTTCGGACAACGAACTCCGGGAACTTCTGGTTGATCGACTGGAGGCCTTCCACGAGCGCCAGAAAGACCATCAATCCCCGTAGCACAAAATTCGCCCGCCTCCATTCCGCCCTTGGCCCATCGCCCGCCCCCGACTTCCCCCCGAACCGACGCCCCCATGAGCATCCCTGCGATCGAGATCCGCGACCTGAGCCTCCGCTACGACCGCACCGAGGCGGTCCACGGCCTGTCCCTGACCGTGGAACGAGGCCGCTGCTACGGCTTCTTCGGCCGCAACGGTGCGGGCAAGACCACCACCCTCAAGTGCCTGCTCAACTTGCTGCGTCCGCAGCGGGGAACCATCCGGGTCTTCGGGTTGGATCCGGTGCGGGAAGAAGTGGCCGTGAAGGCCCGCCTGGCCTATGTGCCCGACTTCGTGGCTTTCTATCCGTGGATGCGCGTGGGCGAGGCGCTCGACTACCTGGCAAGCTTCCGGCCGCGCTGGAATCCGGATCTTGAGAAACGCCTGCTGGAGCGGTTCCAGCTCGATCCCGCCGCGCCCACCAGCGGGCTGAGCAAGGGGCAGCGCACGCAGTTGGCCCTGATCGGGGCCATCGCCGCCGAGCCGGAACTGCTGGTGCTCGATGAGCCGACCTCGGGCCTCGATCCCCTGATCCGCCGGGAGTTCATCCAGACGGTCATCGGCGCCTACCAGGACGCCGATCCCGGGGAGCGCACCGTGCTGGTCTCCACGCACCTCATCAGCGAGTTCGAGGGACTCATCGACCGCTTCACCATCCTGGACGGCGGAAAGGCCGTGATGACCGCCGACGCCGACGAGGCCCGGTCGCGATTCCTGCGCGTGCGAGCCGAGTTCGCCCAAGACCCGCCGCCCGACTCGGCCCTGCCCGGGGCGCGTTCCATCCGTCGCCAAGGCCGAACCTTGGAAGTGCTGCTCGAAGGCGATCCGAACCCGATGCGTCACCGCCTCGAGAGCCTGGGCGGCCGCGACCTCACGGTGAGTTCCCTGACCTTGGAGGAGATCTTCCTGGAAGTGGCGAAATCGGGAGGTCGGCCATGATCACCGCAAGGATTCCCTGGCGCAGCCCCTGGCCCCGGCTCATTCCGCTGATGCTGCTGGTGATGGCCCCGGCGGCTGGTCAATGGCTGGGCTGGATGATGGCCCCCGAGACCTGGGAACCGGTTTCTCTGCTCTCAGGGCCGGTCGCTTGGGCCATGATCCTGTCGGTGCTGGCCCTGGTGGTGAAGTGGAGTGGGCTGCTGGGAAACCCGAGTCTCCAGAAGGAGACTTGGGCTCAGATGCCAGGAGCCAGCCTCGCGTTCCTGGCCGCAGCCGTGAATGCCATGTCCGCGCAACTGAGGATGTTCGAAAGTCTCTCCGTCTTTGCGGCCCTGGCGTTCGCCCTCGCCTGCCTCTGGATCTGCGCCAACGCCTTCGGCAGCGAGTTCGAACACCGCACTGCGGGGCAATGGCTGGTCCAACCCCGGAGCCGTGGCGATCTCTATCGCGAGAAACTCGGGGTCGCCGGTGGGATTGCGGGAACAGCTGCCGTGATCTTTTTCCTCACCACGAATCGATCCATGGGGGGTGACCTGCCAATGTTGCCATGGATATTGGGCTCTCTGATCCTCGGACTAGGTTCCGCCCCATTCTTCACCTTGATCAGCCGCAGCACCCTCGCGGGCTTCGTCTTCACTCTGGCGGTGGGCATGGCACTCTATTTGATCCTTCAAACCCTGCTGTCAGTTTACCTTGCCGGGCTCCATCCGACCGCAGATCGGAGCAGCGAGGAGGAGTCACTGCTCTGGGCGGGCAGCGTGATCTACCTCGGTACGATGGCCATGGCGAGCTGGCGGGTGTTCCGTCGTCTGGAATGGCGCGAGGGCGGAGCCGGAGGAGGCTCGGCACCGGGCCTCCATGCCCTCACCGGGGCCTGGGACCGATGGATTGGCCGTCGGTGGCTCGGACAGGCCGCGACCGCACAACTCATCCGCAAGGAGCTTCGCCTGCATGTCGTGCCGTGGCTGATCGCAGGTATCCTGGTGGGGCTATGGCTCCTGAGCCTCCTCGTTCGCAAGTGGGCTCCCGGAAGCGAGTTGGGAGTGGCCGCGGCCAATCCTTCCACGCTGACCCTATACGCCGGAATCCTCGGCACCTTCGTTTTACTCGTCACAGGAGCCAGTGCCATCGCCGAGGAACGGGTCTTGGGCACCTTGGAGTGGCAATGGACCCAACCGATCTCCATGGCGCGCCAGTGGAGGATCAAGATCGGCGTGGCCACGGGGTTGGCCCTGACGCTGGGTCTGATGTTGCCGGCCACCTTGGTCTGGCTGAGCTTCGACGCAGAGACCCTGAGAACCACGTTTTGGGATCTGGAGTGGCAATCCATCGCCGCGTATGTCTTGGCTTTTGGGGCTCTCTTCGCAACAAGCCTTTACGCCTCCTCCGTCAGCCAGAGCAGCATGAAGGCTGTCGCCCTAACCCCGATGCTCCTGGGCAGCCTCTGGGCGGTCGGCGCCCTGACGGTCTGGGCTGTGGTCGCAACTATGATCAGCATAACGCATCACGAATATGTTTTGCCGGACCTGGACCATGTGACTGACCCGGAGATACTCAACCGGACGCCGCCCCAGTGGCTTCCGCCTTTGGGGACTCTCCAACAACTCTTCACGATCGGAGCCATGATCTTGGCTGCGAGTTGGCTCGGGTGTGTCGTCCGATCCACTCAGTTCAACACTCACCGCCTCCGGATGGAGTGGCCCACCGTGTTGCGCCAGTGGGGACGGCTTGGCGGAAAATTGATGGCGGGATTGCTTCTGGTCGGCCTGCTGTACGTCGGCCTGAGCCAAAAGCGCGCCGAATTCGATTACCTCTCATCGTTTCGAATGCATCGCGAGGATTTCATCCAATTCGCCACCGAAGCCGAGAGGGAGGGCAGGTTCACCCCCGAGTATCTGAGCCCGTTGGGGATCACCAACCGACCGTCGCCCGAGGGGTTGGTGGATGAACTCATCCGGCAGCGAGGATTCCGATGGCTGAAGGAGGATTTCATGAAGCATCTCCAGCGAGCGCCTGTGGTGGATGCTCATCCTCGCCTCCTGATGGACCCGGCGTTGGCCCGCCGCTACCGGCTTCAGACCCGACCGACCTCTCCGGTGCCAACGACACCATCGACCAACGCCTCATCTCCGGGATCGGCGGCCCCGGCTCCTCATTTGATGCCGATGAGTCGGGAATTGATGCAGCGCTATGGGCTCATGCCCAGAATGACAACCAACAGCGCGGCTCCGACACCGGGGAAAGTTTCCACCCACTCTCAGACCAACCCAGCGCCAGACCGGTGACGCGGGATCCGATCAGCGGGTCGACTCGTTGAAGTAGACTTTGAGATTCCGGGTGGACCGGCCCGAGGCGACGATGTCCAGGTCTCCATCGCCATCGAGGTCGGCGAGCGCGAGGTCTTCACAGGCCATGCCGTCGTCGTCGACCCACACCTTCATCCACCGGCCCGCCACCGGCACGTAAAGCGCCACGCCGACCTTCACCGAGCGCGGCCGGCCCATGGCCCGCCATCCCGCCACGATCTGCGGCTGGCCGAGGCCCAGCAGGTCGCCGCAGGCCAAGGCATGACCGTCGATCAACCCGTCGTCGATGACCTCCCGCCGTCCCAGGCCCGGCGCGGCCGTCGTCGCACCGGCCCCGGACGCTGACGGATGGAAGATCACCAACTGGTTGCCGTGCATCGGCGAGATGCCGACCACCGAATCTTGTGCATCACCCAGCGAGCGGATCTCGCCCACGCCGCCATTCTCGGGTCCGCCGACCTGGGTCCACGACACCGGTCCGCCGGCACCACCGGAACCCGTGCCCCCCGCACCCGCGAGCTGGCCGCGGAACGCCCCCTCAGCCGAACCCACGAGCACTTCGGTCACCGCCACCGAACCGGACCGGGCCACGGGATCGAAGTTGTGGGTCTTGTGCCACTGGTCGGCCACCGTCTCGACGGCCCAGGGCTGTCGGCGATTAGCCGGCGGCCGGTAGCGCTGCACGCGGGCCCCGACCCCTTGCCCGTCCTTGTTGCCGCGCCCGTGCAAGGGCACCGACCACAGCGCCCAGCCCTGAGGTTCCTTCACCCAGCGGATGCGGTGCATCGTGGGTTCATGCGGCAACCGGATGGGGGTCCAGCGCGCGGTGCGATCGGCAGGCGGTTCCAAATAGAAGAGTGCCCCGCTGTTCACCGTGTCGCCGGGATTCCAACCGGCCCCCACCGCGATCTCGGCCTTGCCGTCGCCATCGATGTCGGCGGCGGCCACGCAGACGTGATCCTGCGGCGTCAGGTTCTCGGCGATGACATGCTTCTCCCACTTCGGGTGCCGGTACCAGGCGATCTGCTTGGCGTCGCACAGGACCAGGTCCGGGCCGCCGTCGCCATCGACATCGGCCACGGTCACCCCGTAGCCGATGGCCACGTTGGTATCCACGTTCACCGCGCGAAACCGGGGAACCAGCGGCCCGGCGGAGGCGGAGAGCATGGATCCGGCCGCGATCCATCCCATGGCGGAGATCCATGCGTTCAGAGAGGGCATGCCAGGAGTGTCTGCGGTTTCGAGGTGCTTTCAGCAACAAATTGTCCTGGGGCACCTCCTCCGCACCCGTGTCCCAGCACACCTCGCCTCGAGCGGAGACCAGAAACGCGACCCGCATTCCCGACAAAATGCACCGGGAATCGCTCTTCAACCGCCAGCGAAGCCCGCCAGACGCCGGAGGCGTCGGATGAGGCCGCTCTGCCGTCGGGGGGATACCGAGTGCTCGCCTGGGAGCACCGCGCCTGCGGCCACCAGCAGTGGATCGTTGGCGAACTCCTCCCAATCGTCGAGGAGTACCCGAAGTTGGCCCCCGGTCCGGCTGGTGCGGACCACGCCGTCGGCCGCGCGGACGGTCCTTCCCAGGGGGACGAGGTGTCGTCCGGTGGTGGCGTAATGGATGGCACAGGCCGCCACGAGATCCTCGATCGAAGGCAGGCGGATCTGACGCTGCCTGAGGAAAACGTCCATCGCCGATCTTCTCAGCCCCGCAGATCCGGGAACCATCCCGCAGACGCGGATATCCGAGGCGGAAAACACCGGATTGCGAAACCGTTTGTCCTCCATCAACCGGGACAGGGTTTCCTGGCCCAATGGCGGGGGCTGCCCGCGGTTGGCCCGCACCTGATAGCACTCGATGAGCAGATCTCCGCGACTGTGGTTCTCGGGAAGGCTCAGCAGTGCGACAGCCTCCTTCCGGAGGTCCACAAACAGATACTTGTTCCGCAGCTCGTCCGGGGTGGTCGCCTCGGAACGCGGCACCGCATTTGCGACCCCGCCGGGGTCGGTGGGGAAGCGGGGCGGATCGACCAGCGGCGGTTGCCCGTCGAACACGAGCAGTCCCCCGTCATAGACCGGCCCTTTGGGATCCGGATCCAACGGAGTCGCGATTCGCAGGAGTTGATAGGCTCCCGTGGGAATGCCAGCGGGTGGATGCATCAGCGAACAGACAATTGATCAAATCATGCATGAAAATACACATTTTCAAGAGTTTTCACGAAAACCTTCTTCCAAGGGGACAGGCTCCATTCCAAGGCCTCGATTGGTTGTCAGAAACCCAACTCCGGCATCGAACTGGATCGTCAAAGGCGGTATCGTGATCAGCCATGCTCAATGGGATCTGGCTCGGACTTCTGACAGTGGCGGCGCTGCTGGCCGGGCTGACGGGGCGGCTCGGGGCGATGACCGACGGGGCCATCCAGGGAGCCAATGCAGCCGTGACGGTCTCACTGGGACTGGTCGGCGTGATGGCGCTCTGGCTGGGAGTCCTACGACTCGCCGAACAGGCGGGATTGGTGACCACGTTGGCGCGGATTCTGCAACCGCTCCTGGGACGTCTGTTTCCGGAGGTCCCAGCGGGGCACCCTGCGCTGGGCTCCATGGTCCTCAACATCACGGCCAATGCGTTGGGGCTCACCAATGCTGCGACCCCGATGGGCCTCCGGGCGATGCGGGATCTGCAACGCCTCAATCCCCATCCGGACACCGCCACCAACGCCATGTGCACGTTCTTGGCCATCAACACCGGCTCAGTGCAACTGATACCGGTGACGGCCATCGCCGTGTTGGCGGCCAACGGTTCCAAGAATCCCACCTGGATCGTCGGAACCACCCTCCTGGCCACCGTATGCTCGTCACTGACCGGGCTGCTGGTGGTCAAAGGCACGCAAGGTTTGCGATGGTTCCGCTCCCCGGGGAACTTGAATCCGCTCGGCCACGGCCCACTGGAATCCCCCGCATCGGTCACCCCGGACGAGGCGAACGAGCCGGGAGTTCCCAGCGCACCACGCCCTCTGGGATGGCGAGGCCGCTGCGGGTTGGGGGTGCTCGTGCTTTGCTTCGTGGCATTCGCGGTCGAGGCGACGCTGCATCCGCCGGCCGGATCCGAGGCTGGCCTGCAGGCCGGGCCCGTCGCCGTCCGAGCACTGAACGCCTTGTCGTTGGTGGCCCTGCCCTTCCTGCTGGTATCCATTCCGGTCTATGCCGCGTTCCGGGGCCTGGCCGTTCATGAGCAGTTCGTGGCGGGAGCCAAAGAGGGATTCGAAACGGCGGTCCGAATCATCCCGTACCTCGTGGCGATGCTCGTCGCCATCGGTTGCCTCCGGGGAGCCGGCGGCATCGAGGGATTCACCCGGTGGCTCGAACCGTTGCTGAATTCGGTCGGTTATCCACCGGAACTGGTGCCCATGACCCTGCTCCGGCCGCTCACCGGCAGCGGCACCCTCGCGGCGCTCACCGACCTGGTGAAAACCCACGGCGCCGACAGCCTGCTGGCCCGCATGGGTGGCACCCTGTTCGGCAGCACCGAGACGACCTTTTATGTCATCGCGGTGTACTTCGGCTCCATCGGCATCCGTCGGACCCGGCATGCGGTTCTCGCGGGATTGGCAGCCGATCTCGCCGGGGCGATCGCCGCGGTGGCCATTTGCAGAGCGATGGCCTGAGCGGAACGGCCCGCAACCCAGCAGACTCTCAAGACTTCGACCACCACCGCCAGGGATTCGGATTCACGTCCTGGCCCTCGTCCCCCGGGGAAGCGCCGTTTTCAGGGACCCGGGCAACCCGCGTGGGAAACGGGAACAGGGAGTCGGGAGGCTTGTCCCCGGTCTGCGCCCGGCTCCGCTTGACCGTCCCCACCGTCGCAACAGCATGACTCGCTGCCGCCAGGGTTCACTCGAGCCCCCGGGCAGACCACATCCGGATCGCCCGTCCGGTCCGATGGCCCGATCTCAGATCCCCTGAGCCCTCTCTCCGGGCCCTCTCTGCGTTTTCTGCACCCTTCAAAGAGCCCGTCCCTCAAGATGGAGCCCCGAGATCATGGGAGGTCGCAACAGCCTGTCCCTCCGCCCTTGTTTCCGGAAGCCACGTCGGCTGATGCTCCGGATCGCATGACCCGATTCCTGCGGAGCATCTCCCTCACTCATTGGATCTTCATCGCCATGCTCGGTGGACTGGTCCTGGGATGGGCTTTTCCGGCCGAGTCCCAACACCTGAAAGTCGTCTCGAACATGTTCCTGAAGATGATCAAGTGCATCCTGGTGCCCCTGGTCTTCGGGACCCTGGTGGTCGGGATCGCCGGGCACAGCGAAGACCTGAAGTCGGTGGGCCGACTGGCATGGAAATCGATCCTCTACTTCGAGGTGGTGACCACTCTCGCCCTGGCCATCGGCCTCGTGGCCGTGAATGTCTTCGAACCCGGGTTGGGGGTCGCGCTGCCACCAGCCAATGCCTCCGCCACGGGTGTCACAGCCACCAAGGTCACCTTCAGCGGCATCCTTGAGCACATCGTGCCCAAGAGTTTCTTCGAGGCCGCCGCCGCGAACGACGTGCTGCAGGTGGTCTTCTTTGCGGTGTTTTTCGGGATCGCACTGGCCCAGACCCCCGAGGCCCAGCGGACACCCATGCTCCGCTTCTGCGAATCGTTGACGGAGGTGATGTTCAAATTCACCGGTGTGGTCATGAAGTTCGCCCCCGTCGGCATCGGCGCGGCGATGGCCTACACGGTCGGACACAGCGGACTGGGCGTCCTCGCCAACCTCGCCAAACTCATCGGGACCCTCTACCTGGCACTGGCGGTCTTCGCCGTGGTGGTGCTCTTGCCGATGGCCCTGTGGGCCCGGGTTCCGGTGCGGCGATTCCTGGCCGAACTGAGGGAACCGATCCTGCTGGCCTTCACCACGACCTCCTCCGACGCGGCGATGCCCGATGCGATGAAACGCCTCACCTCGCTGGGAGTGCCCAAGCGCATCGTGAGCTTCGTGATGCCGCTCGGATATTCCTTCAACCTCGACGGATCCACGCTCTACCTCGCGGTGGCCTCGGTCTTCGTGGCCCAGGCGGCGGGAGTGCACCTCACGATCTCCCAACAACTCGTCATCATGCTCACCCTGATGCTCACGAGCAAAGGGATGGCGGGGATCCCTCGAGCCTCGCAGGTGATCCTCGCCGGCACGCTGGTGAGTTTCGATCTGCCGCTGGAGGGAGTGCTGCTGATCATCGGCGTCGACGAACTGATGGACATGGCACGGACCACCGTGAACCTCGTCGGGAATTGCCTGGCCACGGCCGTCGTCGCCCGCTGGGAGGGACTGTTCCCTCCGGGCCCGGAAACCCCCTCGGCGCACTGACCCTCGCACAGGATCCGTCGCGCCGGGGTTCCGGTGAGCCGCGGCCCCGTGGGCGTTCGGTCAAGGGGCCCCCGACTGGATCCAACGGAAAACGGCCAGGATCTCCGAGTCGGAAAGGGGCTCCCTGCCCGCCGGTGGCATGACTTCGTCATGGTGGGGTGGCAACAGGACCAAGCGGAACAGCCCCGATTTGGCGGGGTCTCCAGGAACCACCGCCGGCACCCCGCTGGCGCCGCCCCTGAGCAATGAATCGCGTTGGTCGATGCGGAACTTGCCCTTTTGCTTTTCAGGCCCGTGACAGGCGAGGCACTTGGTTTCGAACAGGCGAGCCACGGCGGCACCCGGAGCCCCTGGCGTGGCGGCGGGAGTCGGGTGGACCTGCCCTCCCTCCCATCGCGAGATCCAACCTCTGAGAAACCCCGGGGCGTTCTGCGTCAGGAATCCCTGACCATGGGTCAGGCTGCCGCCGTGATGACTGGCCAACAGCAGGAGGGCCATGGTCACCCCCAACGCACCCCGGTAGCCCCAAAGCCAACGCGCCCCCTGTCTTTGGACCGCCGAATGGAGCAAGAACGTCAATGCGGAGATCACGGTGAGAGCGATCCCCATGTTGCGATGGAGCCTCAGGATCTCGATCGCGTAATCCCCCCCGGCGGATCGGTACAGCCCGAGCACCGAAGCCAGGATCGCCGTGAGGACGCCCAACCCAAGGGTGGCGGCGAGCACTCGGCGCAAGCCGTCGAAGGGGCGGAACCAGGCGACCCATTCCAGGAGGGCCGCGAAGCTGAAGAGGCCGATGGGGAAATGCAGCACGACCATGTGGAACGGCCCGAGGAACGCCGCCCCCGGGACCGAGGATCGCCCGCCCCCACCGCCACCGTCAGGGCCGATCGGAAGCGCCACGCCCCCCGATTCGAGCGTCGCTCCCAGACACATGACCAGGATCAACAGCAACGGGATCACCCGGAGGCGGGCCTTTCCGAGGGGGTTCATGGATGCCCGATTCGACGTCGCACCGCGCCCATGTACTCATCCTGAGTTGCTCTTTCCGAAGACGCATTTGACCCGGCCCGCTCCATCGAGACCCGGGCACGGGTCTCGAAAACAGCACCCAAGGCGGCGTAGTCGGCGCGAGTCCCCGCCCGGGACGACCTCCGCTGAGATCGCCATGAACGTCGTCTTTCGCCCCCGGTCTGCGCCCCCTCTTCAGCCGAGGACCGCCGACTTCAGGACGGCATAGACATCGGTCGATCGGAGCGTGGCCCCGGGCAGAGGTCGCTCGGAGAGGAGCAACGGCCAGTCCAGCGGCGAGGTGGGCCTGGCGCCATGCGACCCCCGGACCAGTGTGGCGTCGAGCGGGATGACATCCATGAGCATGCGGAATCCCAGCTTCTTCTGCAGCAAACGCCACAGGATCTTCAGCTTCACGGCCGGGATCGCCGGATCCAGGAAGAGCTCGACCGGGTCGTAACCGGGCTTGCGGTGGATGTCCACGCACCGGGCGAAATCCGGCGCCTTGGCATCGTCGAGCCAATGGTAGTAGGTGAACCAGGCGTCCTCCTGCGACACGGCGACCAGATCCCCGGACCGACCGTGATCCAGACCCAGGGCCCGCTTCTCTTCGGCACCGTGCACCGCAGCCACCCCCGGGGTGTCCAGCACCACCCTGCGGACCTCATCGCGGATCGAGGGGTCGTTGACCACGATGTGAGCCACCTGATGGTCGGCCACGGCGAACGCCCTCGAGTTGCCGATGTCGGGCAGCTCGAGTCCCAGCTCCTCCTTGAGGGTGATCCAACCCCGTTGGCGGAGGATCCGGTTGAGATGGATCGGCCTCGACACCGGGGTGATGCCGTATTCGCTGAGGACGAGGGGCCGCACCCCACGACCGCCGAAGAAGTCGAGAAGATCGCCCACGATCCCATCGATGCGCCGAAGATCGTCGGCAACCGCAGGGTGCGACGGACCCAGCCGCTGGAGATTGTAGTCCAGGTGCGGCAGGTACACGAGGTTCAGCGTCGGGGAGTGTCGCCGCTCGATCCACTTGGCCGACTCGGCGATCCATCGAGTGGCCGCGTCGGGAGCCCCTTGCGGCGACTGCACCCCGGCGGCGGGGCCCCAGAAGGTCGGAAAAGGAAAATCACCGAGATCCTGCTTGAGGGCCGGACGCAGGTCGTAGGGCCAGCTGTAGATGTCGAAGAACTTGCGACCATCGGCCGGATACATCGGACGCGGCGTCACCGACCAATCGGCCCCCGAGTACATGTTGTACCACCAGAACATCTTCGCGCAGGTGAAGCGCGGATCCAGCGCCTTCAATTCATCCCAGATCTTGGGAGCCTGGACCAGATGGTTGGACTGCTTCCAGAAGTGCACCTCCGCGAGGGAACGGTCATACCAGCCATTGGCGACGATGCCATGGCCGGAGGGGCGTCGGCCCGTGAGGTAATCGGACTGAGCGGTGCAGGTGACCGCCGGGAGGGCCGGGTCGATCGAGGCATGATGCCAACGCTGGCGAAGAGCCGCCAACCGCGGCGTGTGAGGGCCGATATGCCGGTCGCTCAGACCGACCACATTGAGGACAGCGATGCGGTTCACGGCAGGAAAGGAGCACGGAAATCGGCCTAGGCCACCCGTTTCTGGATCCGGGTGACGATGGCCCGGGGCACCTGCGGATCAGGCCGGGTGTCGACGACGGCCCCGGACCCGAGCTCGGCCCGGCAGGAATGCCGCGCCGTGCGGTTCCAAAGCACCATGTCGCCGTCCGCCTCGTCGAGATTCCACTGGTGAAGCCCGGCGTACCCCTCCTCCTCGGCCTCGTTGCGGTAATGCCATAGGAACACCCACCCCCCGGGCCGGGTGACGGCGAACATCTGTCGGACGCACTGCAGCGGGTCGCGACTGTGGTCCAGGGCGTTGGAGCAGACGACGATGTCGAAGCTGTCGGCGGCGAAGACCGACAGCAGATCCTCCCCCGCCGCCTTCCGGGTGCGGGTTGGCGGGGCCAACCGGAGATCGGTGAGGATGGAGTCGAAGACGTCGGCCAGCGGATCCACCGCGGTCAGTTCCACCCGACGACCCGGCCAATGGAAGCCCACGGCGCTCAGCGGACCGGCCCCCACGTCCAGGACCCGGATCGGGTCGCGGTCGGCGGCCGGCGAGGAGGCCACCAGTTCCTGCAAGTGGCCCGGGAAGGCGAACCGCGGGTCCATCCTCTGGCGGAATGCGTCCGGACTCCAGCGTCTGCCTCCGTCGGCCAGGGCGTTCCGCCAGAACACCGCCTCGTTCTCCAGGCCCGCATCATAGCTGGTATGCCCCCCGAAAAGGCGGTGTCGCAATCGCTGAAGGAATCTCGGCAACATAGGCGGTAGGAGCCTCAGACTGCGGGCTCGTCGGTCCGGCAACAAGTCCGGAAGGACCACCCCGGGCCGGCTCCTGACGCGGAGCGGAACCATTCGGGGATTTCAACCCGGACACCAAACGGGTTCACTCGGCCCCGTGCAACCGCCTCGCCAGTACCACAACATCGCCCTCGTCGGTTTCATGGGCGTGGGGAAGTCCACGGTCGGACAGATCCTGGCCGGGTTGCTCGACTTCGAGTTCGTCGACACCGACCGGGTCATCGAGACGCGAGAAGGGCGACGCATCTCGGACATCTTCGCCGCGGAAGGGGAACCGCATTTCCGGGATCTGGAGACAAACCTCGTCCGGGAATACGAGACTCGCCCCGGCCTGATCCTGTCGACCGGTGGCGGCCTGGTGGTGCGTCCTGAGAACCTCGCCTCGCTCCGGAAGCATTCCCTCATCGTCTGCCTGTGGGCATCTCCCGCCGTGATCTTCGAACGGGTGCGCCACCAGGGACACCGCCCACTATTGCAGACCCCGGACCCCCTGGCTCGCATCACAGAACTGCTCGAGCAGAGAAAACCCGCCTACCAGCAGGCCGACATCCTGGTCGGGGTGGATTTCCGCAGTCCGCAGGAGACCGCGCAATACATCGCCAACAGCTTCCGGTTGCTGCACCAGGCCCGGAAACCCCAGACGGGCGCAGCGTCGGACCCCCGCCGCTGATCGATCCTCGGAACCCGCTCAAGCAGGCGGGCTTTGTTCCGATGAAGGGGTGGGACTCATTTCAGGTCCGCCCGAGTGGACGGATCGAAGGGGCCGGACGGCGATTATCCCCTGCCGCCCGGCCCCGGATATCCGCCACCCTGCCGCTGTCTGTCCCGGTAATGGCTTGGCCTCCATCCGGTCCACCGCTTGAAGGTGTTGGAGAACACGAAGGGGTTGGCATAACCGACCCGCTCGGCGATCACCTCGAGTTTCAGGTCCGTCTCGGCCAACAGGGCGGCCCCATGCCGGATGCGCAGGTAGGTCACCTGCTGCATCGGCGAACGACCCAACTGCCGCCGGCAGAGCCGGCGCAGATGCTCGCCGCTGCAATGCGCCCGGCGCGCCAACTCGGTCAGGGTCCAGGAATGGGCCGGACGGGCGGCCACGGCCTCCCAGAGCTGGCCCAACCGTTCATCGACATGCCATGGCTGGGCGAAGCGCGACACGTATCCCTGCACCAACTCCACCCAATGATGAAGGGCGGCCAGGCTCCCTTCGCCGGCCTGCTCGGCCATGAGCCCCTCGACCGCGTGACGGAAGACCTCCGACGGGAATCCGGCCAGCACCGGCGCACCGGCGGCCCCGAGCGGTCCGCGACCAGCCGAGGACTCATACCGGACCCAGGCGAATTCCCATCGCTGACCGGGCACCGCATGGAACGCGCACAACACATGGGCCGGCGACAGGCAGGCCTGACCGGCACGGCAACGCTGCCAACGGCCATCGATCCAGATTCGACCTTCCCCGCCGAAGCAAGCCAGGAAGTAACTGCCGGGCAGATCGGTCCGCACCATCGTGTAGGGCTCGACCGCCTCCGCCAGTCCCACGTGGGCGATCTGGTAGGGCACCAACGACGGACACCCGGCCGCGCGCAGGATCCTCTCCCGGGTGCCGGGCCCCGGCGTGTGGGTTTCGACCAGAGGCGGATGTCGCATGAAGGAGGCGACAGGGTGGAACACGGAGCGCGAAAACTGAATGTCCAAAAAACACCGGATCCAGGGGGCATGGGCAGCGGGGCTCCCGGGACAGCGATCCGGGCGTGCCTTGCGCAAACCGATGGAGTTTTCTTTGTCAGGCGACCCCGGTTTTCCGTAACCATTGGGGACTCCGACCATGCCGTCCCGAAATCACATCGATACCACCCCGCAGGCCGTCCGCCCATTCCGGAAGCTCATGGCGGCGAACCGCTCCGAGATCGCCGTCCGCATCTTCCGCGCCGCGACCGAATTGAACCTGCGCACCGTGGCCATCTACGCGCAGGAGGACCGCTTCTGCATCCACCGCTTCAAGGCCGATGAATCGTACCTGATCGGCCAGGGCAAGGGCCCGGTGGCCGCGTATCTGGACATCGAGAGCATCGTGGCCACCGCCAAGGCCAAGGGGGTCGACGCCATCCATCCGGGCTACGGGTTCCTGAGCGAGAACCCGGCCTTCGCCCGCGCCTGCGCCAAGGCGGGCATCACCTTCGTGGGCCCGAGCCCTGAGCTGCTCGACATGATGGGTGACAAGACCGCCGCCCGGGCCGTGGCCCAGCGCATCGGGGTGCCCACCCTGCCCGGCACCGACGACCCCATCTCCGACCGCGACGAGGCGATGAAGGCCGCCCGCAAGATCGGCTTCCCGCTCATCATCAAGGCGGCCTTCGGCGGCGGAGGCCGCGGCATGCGCGTGGTGAAGAAGGAGTCGGAGCTGTCGGGCCTGCTCGACGAGGCCCAGGGCGAGGCCGAGCGCGCCTTCGGCAACCCGGCGGTCTTCCTCGAGAAGTACATCCCCCGGGCCAAGCACATCGAGGTGCAGGTGCTCGGCGACAGCCACGGCAACGTCATCCACCTCTTCGAGCGCGACTGCTCGGTGCAGCGCCGCCACCAGAAGGTCGTCGAGGTGGCCCCGTCGTTCGGCCTGCCCGAGAACGTCATCCAGGAGCTCTGCGACGCGGCCGCCCGGCTGGCCCGCGAGATCCGCTACAACAACGCGGGCACGGTGGAGTTCCTCTACGACCTCGACCGCCATGAGTGGTTCTTCATCGAGATGAACCCGCGCATCCAGGTCGAGCACACGGTGACCGAGGTCATCACGGGCCTCGACCTCGTGCGGGCGCAGGTCCTCATCGCCCAGGGCCACGCGCTGCACTCCAAGGAGGTCGGCATGCCGGTGCAGAACCAGGTGCCCCGCAACGGCTACGCCATCCAGTGCCGCGTCACCACCGAGGACCCCGAGAACAAGTTCACCCCCGACTACGGCAAGATCCTCGCCTACCGCTCGCCCGGAGGCTTCGGCATCCGCCTCGACGGCGGCATGGGCTACTCGGGCTCGGTCATCACGCCCTTCTACGACTCGATGCTCGTGAAGGTCATCGCCTCCGGGCAGTCCTACGAGATCGCCATGAACCGCATGGACCGGGCGCTGTCGGAGTTCCGGATCCGCGGGGTCAAGACCAACATCCCCTTCCTCGAGAACGTCATCCTGCACCCGCAGTTCCGCAGCGGCCAGGCGACCACGACGCTCATCGACACCACGCCCGAGCTCTTCGCCTTCCGCAGCCGGAAAGACCGGGCCACGAAGCTGCTGAACTTCCTCGGCAACGTCATCGTCAACGGCAACCCGCACTCCAAGGGATACAAGCCGGCCAAGGCCTTCGACCCGGCGCCGCTGCCCAAGGCCGACCTGGCCGCCCCGCTGCCCCAGGGCACGCGCGACCTGCTGCTCGAGCTGGGCCCGAAGAAGTTCGCCGAGTGGACGCTCAAGCAGAAGCGCCTGCTCATCACCGACACCACCTTCCGCGACGCCCACCAGTCGCTCATGGCCACGCGCGTGCGCAGCTTCGACATGCTCGCCTGCTCCGACGCGCTGGCCCGCAGCGTCGGCGACGCCAAGACCGGCCTGTTCTCGCTGGAGATGTGGGGTGGGGCCACCTTCGACACGGCCATGCGCTTCCTCAGCGAGGATCCGTGGGAGCGCCTGCGCCAATTGCGCGAGAAGATCCCGAACATCTGCTTCCAGATGCTCTTCCGAGGCTCCAACGCGGTGGGCTACTCCAACTACCCCGACCATGTGGTGGCCGGCTTCGTGAAGCACGCGGCCGCCTCGGGCATGGACATCTTCCGCATCTTCGACTCGCTGAACTACCTGCCCAACCTGCGCGTGGCGATGGATGCCGTGCAGGACACCCACGCCCTGTGCGAGGGCGCCCTGTGCTACACCGGCGACATCCTCGACAGCCGCCGCGACACCTTCTCGCTCAAGTACTACATCAAGCTGGCCAAGGAACTGGAGCGCATGGGGGCGCACCTGCTGGCCATCAAGGACATGGCGGGCCTGTGCCGTCCCTACGCCGCCCAGAAGCTGGTCAAGGCCTTGAAGGACGAGGTGGGCATCCCCATCCACTTCCACACCCACGACACCAGCGGCATCAACGCCGCCAGCATCCTGCGGGCGAGCGACGCCGGGGTCGACGTGGTGGACCTGGCGCTGGCCTCCATGAGCGGCAGCACCTCGCAGCCCAACCTCAACTCGGTGGTGGCCGCCCTGCAGAACACCCCGCGCGACACCAAGCTCGACCTCGAGGCGCTCAACGGCTTCTCCGACTACTGGGAGAAGGTCCGCGAATACTACACCCCCTTCGACACCGCGCCGAAGACGGGTTCGGCCGAGGTGTACATCCATGAGATGCCCGGTGGCCAGTACACCAACCTCAAGGAGCAGGCCGCCAGCATGGGGGTCTCGCACCGTTGGCCGGAGATCGCACGCACCTACGCCGAGGTGAACGAGCTCTTCGGAGACATCGTGAAGGTCACGCCGTCCAGCAAGGTGGTGGGCGACATGGCCCTCTTCTGCTTCAGCAAGGGCATCCGCCCGGCCGACGTGGTCAACCTGGAACCCGGGGCGACCTCCTTCCCCGAGAGCGTCATCGACATGCTCGGCGGCGGGCTCGGCTGGCCTCAGGACGGCTTCCCCGAGGCCGTGCAGAAGGTGGTGCTCGGCGAGAAGCGCTTCAAAGAGGCCCAGGCGGCCTTCAAGGCCGGACGGGCCGGCAACCGCGCCGAGCCGGTCCACCTCGACAAGCTGCGCCGCGAACTGTCCGACAAGCTGCGCCGTGAGGCCACCGAGGACGACCTCTACTCGCACCTCATGTACCCGGCGGTCTTCGCCGAGTTCGCCAAGCACCTCGCGCAGTACAGCGACGTCAGCGTGCTGCCCACGCCCGCCTTCTTCTACGGGCTGCGCCGCGGCGAGGAGATCAGCGTGGAGATCGAGCCGGGCAAGTCGCTGGTGATCCGGCTGGTCAACGTCAGCGAGCCCGACAAGGACGGTCGCCGCACGGTCACCTTCGAGCTCAACGGCATGACCCGCGAGGCGTTCATCACCGACAAGAAGGTCACCCCGCTGACCAAGACCCGGCCGAAGGCCGACCTCGCCGACGCCCTCCAGGTCGGTGCGCCCATCCCGGGCCTGGTGGCCAGCATCGCCGTCAGCGTGGGCCAGAAGGTGGCCAAGGGCGACCGACTCATGATGATGGAAGCCATGAAGATGCAGACCACGGTCACCGCGCCGGCCGACGGCGTGGTCGCCGAGCTGCTCTGCGCGGTGGGCGAGACGGTCGAGAGCAAGGACCTGCTGGTCCGGCTCCGGGCCTGATCGTTCTGGCCGAATCATTCAGCTCCGGGCGGCCACCGACGAGGGCCCCCGGAGACCCCTGGGCGTGCCCTGGGAGCTCAGCCTGCGTTCTTGCACGGACCGTTTCCCACGGTCCCGAAGACGCAGGCTTCGTTCTTGTTGGAGCAGAGGTGCATCAACTGGAACGACTCGACGTGGCGGGGCATTTCCCGCTTGAGGATGTCGAGCTGGGCGTAGTCGGCGTGCCCTTTGAATTTGATGGTCACCACGAAGTGCCGGCAGCGGCGCTCCCTCACCCACTCCAGCACCAGTCCGATGCTGCGCTCCGGGGCGGCGATCACATCGCAGAGCAGCCAGTCCACCGGGGTCTCCGGCACGAAGCGGAACGCATCGCCCTGGTGGAAGGTCACCCGAGGGCTTCGCATCAGGTCCTCGCGCAGCGGTGATCGGTCCACGGCGATGACCCGGGCCCCACGCTGCACGGGCTGGTAGGTCCAGCTTCCCGGGGCGGCCCCGAGGTCCACGCAGGTTTCTCCCGCCGCGATCGCCCGGCCCATGCGCCGCTCCGATTCGGCCAACTTGGCGAAGGCCCGGCTGGGGGCCGCCTTGTCCACGGCCACCGGCACCTCGCCCGAGGCGAACGGGCTGATCCACCCCAGCGATCGGGCAGGCTCCGGGGCCACCAGGACCGACAGGAAGGCCATCTCCGGAGACACCAGCAGCAGTTGCACCAAGGATTCCTGCGCCGTGAACAAGGGACAGGCTCCGATCGGGGTGGCCGTGATCGCCTTGGGCACGGCCTCCAGGCCCTTGAGCAGGGAGCGCCGGCGCTTCCGCAACTGGTCGAGGATGGCGTCGCGGATCAACTCGCACCGGTGCCGCCCGGCCTCGGCCACCCCGAGCCGAGGCTCGAGGTGAAGCCGCCAAGGAGCCCCGTCCGGCAGCATCCCGATCAACTCGGTGACCAACCCCTCGGCAGCCATGCGGATGGAGGGCACCGGGAACGCCCGGGCCTGCGGCAACCACTGCCGGGCGAAGGCGGCGAGGCCCATCGCAGCGCGCGTCTCCGCCCAGGAGCCCGTTCCCTTGAGCGCCAGCATCGAGTCGCCCTGAGGCTCGACAATCGAGCCCGGCAGGGCACGGGCCAGTTCCTCCCGCAAAAACGGCAGGGTCTCGGGAGCGGTCAGGGCCAGGTGCATCGGCACAAGAGTCTGCCCAAAAAGGAGACCGCCGTCGCCTGGGGATTCCCTGGCGACGGCGGCGCGGGTTCGGAGGAGCCGGAGCCCCTGTGAGACTACTGGGTCTTGAGGAACGCGTGGATGTCCGCCAAGTCCTGGGCCTTCAAGCCCAACTGGTCGGCGCTCATCATGAGCGAGCGGCCCAACCCCTTGCGCTCGGCGATCCGGTTGCGCGGGACCGACTGCACCAGGCCCGCGGCACTCTGGATGACGATCGGATCGCCCTCGCTGACCACCACACCATGGATCTCGGTGCCATCCTTGGCCTTCAGAAGCGTGCCGCTGAAACCGCTGGCGATGTCGGCGCTGGGGTTGATGACCGAGTTGAAGAACACCTCGGCGGTCTGGCGCTTGGCCCAGCCGGTGAGGTTCGGGGCGTATTCCACGCCGGTGTTGCCCACCCGATGGCAACTGGAACAGAACGCATTGAAACGCTCCTGTCCCCGTGCGGCCGACCCGTTGAGCGCCGCCACGTCGGCCACGGTGAAGGACGGCTTCTCGGCCGGCGGGATGGTCGCCGAGATCAGCTCGACCGAATCCGGGTCGTAGATGCCCCGGGCCTTGAGCGACGCGGCCAGACCGTGGTCCTTCCAGACGTTGTCCTTGCGGTTCATCAGCCACCAGGTGGCCTCGGCCTTCACCACGCCCTCGGCCTTGGCGGCGACCTCCAGCATGGCGGCCGAGGCGGCCGGCACCGTGTTGAAACCGATGGCGGTCACGGCGGCCTTGCGGGCGGCGAGGTCGAGGTTTGTGGACAAGGCGCGGGTGCGGAAATCCCCGATGGATTGCGGCGGGTGCAGGCGCCAGGCGATCGCGGCGAAGCCGGGCGACCACCGGAGCGGGTCGGGGTCGTTGAGCACCGGCTTGACCCGGTCGTACAAGGCCGACTCATGGCCGGCGGCACCGGCACCCCAGGCCTCGAGCAAGGTGCGGTCGGAACCATCGATGCCCCGGGCCAGCGTCAGGAAGGTCTCCTGGGTCTGCTCGAGCGGCAGGTCGCGCAAAGCCAGCGCCACCTCACGGCGCACGGCCGGGGAGGCATCCTTGGCCAACGAGGCCGTCTGCTCCGGCAAGGCCTTGCGGGTCCGATGCAGGGCGCGGAAAGCCACGATGCGCATCTGCGGATCCGGGTCCTTCAGCAGGGCCTCGACCGGCTTCTGGCCGGCCTTGCCCAACCGGGCCAGCAGCCAGACGGCACGGGCGCGGACGAAGGCGTTCTCATCCTTGAGCAGGCGCACCAGGGGTTTCACCGCCTTGTCGCCGTGCTTGAGGATGGCCTCTTGGGCCGTGCCGCGGATATTGACCGACGGGCTCTTGAGGCCGGCGAGCGCTCCGTCAAGCGTATCGAACCGAGCCTGCGGCACCTTGGAGCGGAACCCCTTCGGCGCGACACGGTAGATGGTGCCGGACGTGGTCTCATCCCAGTCGGCATGTCCGCCGACGCGGGCGTCGAACCAGTCGGTCACATAGACGGCACCATCCGGGCCGACGGCGACGTCGCTCGGGCGGAACATGACCTTGAGGGTCTGCTCACCGCGGCTGCCGCCCTTGAAGTCGGTGCCCGAGTAATTGCCCTCGGCGTTGCTGGTCAGGAAGTTGAACCGCTCGAGCTTGAAGTTGGCCCCATCAGGCTTGGGCAGGTAGCCGAAGACCACGTTGCGACCCGGCTCGCAGCTCAGCAGCAGGCCGCGGTACTTCCGGCCCAAGGCTCCGTCTTCATAGAAGGTGATGCCCGTCGGCGAACCGCCACCGTACACGTCGCCCGCGGGCATCGAGCCCGGGTCTTCCTGTCGCCACTCGGCCACCGGCGTGCTCTGGCCCGGACGGCGGTCGGCGCCCCACGAGCGCTGGCCGTCGAGCGAACAGAAGCCGGCATTGCCGTACTCCATCAGGAAGGCCGTACGGCAGGCGGGAGGATCGTCGTTGTCGTTCTGGAAGACGTCGCCGTAGGAGGTGACCGTCTGCTCGTAGCTGTTGCGGAAGTTGTGGCCGATGATGTGCACGCCCGACCCGTCGGGGTTCATGCGCGCGGCGAAGCCACCGATCCACACGTGGCCGTCGTCGCTCTTCTGGCCGGCGATTTGCGTCGGGTGCCAGCCCAGCTCAGGGCCGCCCGGGTTGTAGGCGCTGCCGATGCGGAAGGTCTTGCCGGAGCGGTCGGTGAACATCGCCCCGCAATTGCCGGCATTCCAGTACCACTGGCCATCGGGGCCCACGGTGACGCTGTGGATGGTGTGGTCGTGGCTCTTGCCGTGGAATCCCGTCAGGATCACCTCGCGCTTGTCGACCGCGGGGTCGAACTTCCGGTCGCCGTTCACGTCGGTGTAGACGATCACGTCGGGGGCCATCGAGACGACCACCTTGTTGCCGATCACGGCCACCCCCATCGGGGCCCGCAGCGCCGGTTCCTGAACGAACACGCTCTGCTTGTCGGCGGCGCCGTCCCCGTCGGAATCCTCGAGGATGACGATGCGGTCGCCGGCGGGTTGGCGGTTGTAGTGGCCGCGGTAGTTGACCCCCTCGGCCACCCAGATCCGACCCTGCGGATCGAAGTCGAGGTTGGTGGGATTCTTGAGCATCGGGGTGGAAGCCCAGACGGTGACCTCCAGGTCGGGGTCGGCCAACTGCAGCAGGCTGGTGGGCACCGCCGTCTCGGCGGCGAGACCCCGTCCGGCCAGGGCCAGGAGCAGGGCAAGGCGATAGAGGGACTTCATAGGAAAGTGATCGGCGGAAGGATTGCCCGAAGCCCGTTCCCACCGCCAGCAGGACCTCGGACCACCGACTGGAAAAAACAGGGCCCGCACCGGGCTCAGGACCATTCTTGGCGACGAGGCCGGCATGAGCCCGGCGCAGGGGAAGGCGTTGAAAATCCAACTCCGCGAAGATCAGCTGTAGATGCGAAGGTTGGGGTCGACCGTCATCGCGTTGCCGATGTCCGTCTTGGACTTTGCTTTGTCGAAGAATATCGTGAACGTGTATTTGTAGAGACCTGATTTCGCCTCCTTGGGAACTGTAAACGAAACCCGACCACCCGCCTCGGCACACCCCACCCTGAACTCGATCCCGGGCCCTCCGGGCTTCACCGGCAAAAGGCCAACCGCCAACGCTCCGAGACGGCAGGAAAAGGCCACTGTGGCTCCCGGTCTCACGCCAATCTCACCATTCAGGCTCGGCGCACGCTTGTTGATGGAATAAGTCACCCGCCCCAGCGTGTCTAAGCCAAGGACCACATCGGCCCTTTCCAGGACCTCGACGATTTCACGCTTGGGAGCCTCCACGGAGCCCTTGTTGACGGCCAAGGTTTTGGCGGCGGTTGGTTTCTTTGGTTCGCTTTTTTCTTTCATGGGTTTTTGTTCAACGGGCGTTCATCGCCCTTGAAATCCTTGAGCAAATCCTTGAGCGGCCATTCTTCACGCATGCGTTCCGCTGAGATTCCGAGTCGGCTCGCCACTCGCATCGACTCCAACGCCCGATCCTTCCTTCCGGACATGGCCTCAACGAGGGCGCTGACCAACCATCCGTCCGGGTTGCCTGGAGATTCGGCGAGCAATCGTCCGAGTTCGGTCGTCGCCTCGGTGAGACGCCCCAATGCCGCCAGGCAACGGACCCGATCCATGCGATCATTCATCGAATCGATGGAGTACTTGGAAAGCCGTCGGACCCTCTGATCCAGCAACCGGAGCGCGCGTTCATATTCGACGAGCGCACGGGCCCGTCCTTCGGGGTCGCCTCGGGACATCAGGGCTTCACCAAAGACGATCGCGCACTCGACGTTGCCCGGAGCCTCCCGAACAGCCCTTTCGAGCTCCCTGAGAGCCCGGTCGGGTTCGTCCACCAGCAATGCCCACCCCAGCTTCGTCCGGATGCCGCCAGCCATCACCACCGGCGGATTGTTGACAAGAGCCTCTTCCAGCAACTTTCTGGCAAGCGGCCTGTCACCGCGATGCAGGAGCGCCAGGGTGCCCGCGTTGGCGACCCCCTGATAATTGCCCGGTGCTATCCTGGCCGCTCGCTGGAATTCCTTTTCAGCCAAGTCGAAGCGACCCTCCTCCATCAGGAACCGCCCCCTCTGGTTGTAGGCATACCAGTCGCCGGGATCGAGGGCGATGGCCCGGTCGAACTCTGCGGAGGCTTCCTTGGACTCACCCATTTTGCCCAAGGCCCACGCCAGATCGACTCGGGCCCGGGTGTTGGATCGGCGCAACTCCAAGGCATGCCGCAGATGAGGCACCGCCTCGGCAGGTCGGTCGGTCATCGCCAGAATGAGTCCCAGGACAGCGCTGGCTCGCTCGGACGGAGGTTGCCCCACGGCATTCCGCTCAGCCACCGTCTGGGCCAGGATGAGATCCTCGGGTTCCTGGGTCTGGTCGAAGGTCCAGAACAGAGCCTCGGCATAGTCGGCGCAGATGTCGCGATCGTCCGGACGTCGGGTATGGGCGAGCCGCAGATCCCGGACCGCCTTCTCCAGGCTGCCTTTGAGGTGGCGATTGCGCAGGGCACCCAGGCCTTCGAGGTGCAACTCGGCCAACTCCGGATCGTCCGGGGGGGATGGATCCTTGGACCCGGCAGTCGCGGCGGGACCCCCGGGTGACAGCCCCTTGGTGGGGTGCGCCCCCAGCCATTCGGCCAACTGATGGGCCAACCGTTCCTCGAACTGGGCGAGGGTCTCCCCCGAGGTCTGCTCAAGTGAGACGGAACGCCGTTCGATGAAGGCCCCGTTGGACGCGCGGGCCTGCAAACGCATCGTCAGACGCCGCCGATTGAGGGTGCCGGACAGGCTCCCCTCGACGACCCAGTCTGCGGCCAGCTTGGTCCCGGCCAGAGCAGCGTTGGTCACGCCGTTCTCCACCGCGTCGCGCAGCGGCGAGAATCGCACCGCCTTCGATCCAGCGACCCGCTCCTGGAGCCGTGCCTCGACCCGCTCGGCGAGTCCGATGCCGAACGCGTCGGTCCGAGGGCCGGCCTCGGCCGTGGTGAACGGCAGAATCGCCAGACGTTTGGCTTGCTGGGAAAACTGGTGCCAACCGAAGAACCCGGCCAACACGAGCAGACCGAGCCCGACGCCCCAGGCAGCCCGGCGGATTCGCTGGACCGGATGCCCCGAGGTGGGGAGGGCTTCCTCGCCGGAGGCGGGTGCAGGCGCCGGCGACTCGGCGGAGTCTTCAACCCATTCTCCCGGGGGCTTCCAGAATGGGGCCACTCCATCCTCTCCGACCTCGTGCACCTCCACGGGTTGATCGATGCCCTTCAGTGCGTAGCGACCATGGCGCTCCCAGCGCACACGACCCAGCCCTTCCGCTCCCCGTGCCACCGGCTCTCGGGCGCTTTCGAACACCAACGAACTGACCAGGATCTGGTCAGCGCCCGCCAAGGACATCAACCGGGCACAAAGGTCGACCTGGATCCCGTTCAGATCCTGGACATGCCGATGGTCCCCTTTCTCGATCACCACCTCCCCCAGGTGGATGCCGATGCGATCCCGCAACGGAGTCTCATCGGCCCGGGAGAAGCCCCGCAGGGCCCTCTGGAGGCTCAGCGCGAAGAACACGGCATCCGAGGGCTTGGCGAAGGCGAGGAAGAACGAGTCGCCGGCCGTGCTGATCTCGGCCGCCTGTGGAAACTCCGCCAGCAATCTCCGGACCAGATCATGATGTTCTTGGATCCGCCGGACACCGAGCCAATCGCCCAGTTTCTGCTTGAGTTGGGTGGACCCCACGAGGTCGGTGAACACGAGAGTCACCAGACCGGTGCGATGCTTCAGGCTGAAGGCCAAGACCTTGCCCTCGTTGCCGGCGTCGTGAGGATGCACGTTCATGATTTCATGACTGGTCCGTCGCCGAATCGGACTGATGAGCCCTGCACTCGATTAATCAACCTAAACTCTAATTGTATCAATCAGGTCTATTCTTTTTTGGTAACACCGATCAAAACTTCTCTCGTTCCTCAGATTTATGCAACCCACGCCCTTGAAGGTACTCCCCCTCACTCCTCAGCAGCGCGCCGAGCTTCTCGAGCAATCGGCCTGGTCTCTGAGTTTCGCGCGGGCAGATTTGATGATCCTCGTGGAGTTCATGAAGGCCTGTTCCGGCGGGCCGGGCACAGTGCTGTGCAAGGAGGGCGACACCGATTCCTTCCTGGGGATCGTGATCGACGGCTCCGCGACCGTCCTGAAGTCGTCGTCTGGCGGTTCTCCGAAAACCGTCGGCCGCGTAGGCAAAGACAAATCGTTCGGAGAGATGTCGGTCCTCAACCGGGAGCCAAGGTCGGCGACCGTGGTGGCCGACACCGACGTCCGACTGCTCGTCCTGACTCGTGCCGAGTTCGATCGACTGGTCGACACGCAGCCCAAGGTGGCCGCAAAATTCTTGCTCCGCACTGCCCGACTGCTGAGCCAGCGACTGCGAGAGACCACCGGTCAACTCGCCGAAGAACTGTCCTGAACGGACCGGCGCACATGGAGCCCGGAAGAGGATTCCAGGAGACCCGGTGGACGCAGGTCCGAAACGCCCAAGCGGAGTCGCCCGGGGGACGCCAGGCCTTGTCCGATCTGTGCGCCGCCTACTACGAACCGGTCACGGCCTTCCTGGAGAGGAGTCTCGCCGACCGGGATTCCGCCCGGGAGATGTCCCACGCGTTCTTCGCGCGCCTGCTCGCCGGCGGCGCCATCGCCCACGCCAGCGAAGACCGGGGGCGGTTCCGATCCTACCTGCTCGGCGCGCTGAAGCATTTCGTGGCCCGGCAACGGGAGTCTGAAGGCCGCCTCAAGCGGGGCGCGGCCATCGAGCACGTTTCGGCCGATGCGCCACTGGATGGGCGACCTTCGCCGGGGCTCCCCGACCCGGGTCAACTCTCGCCCGACGAGGCCTATGACCGGCAATGGGCATTGACCACACTCCGGCGGGCGATGGAGCGCCTGCAGCAGGAATGCATGGACGAGGGGCGGGGCGGGTTCTTCGAGGAGGCCCGGCCGTGGCTCACCGGAGAAGCGGGCCACGGAGACCAGAAGGAACTGGCGCAGCGCATCGGAATGAACGAGACGGCGCTCAAGGTGGCGATCCACCGCCTGCGCCGGCGTTTTCGGCACCTGCTGCGCAGCGAGGTCGCAGCGACGCTCGAACATCCCGGCTCGGTCGATCAGGAACTGCAGGCCCTGTTTGCGGCCCTCGAAAGCGGGCGACCGATTCCTGGTAACCATTCGGCGGTTTCACGGCAGGAAACCGAAGCATGAGCCTCTCGACTCCTTCGGCCGCCCACTGTCCCCGCTGTGGATCGGCCCTCGATCCGGCCGCCGCGCAAGGCGCCTGTCCCCGATGCCTCTTCTCGGCGGCGATGGCCCCGACGCAACCGGGCCAAGCCACCGCCCCGCCCTCCGAACCGCTCAGCCCGGCGGTCCTCGCCCCGCATTTCCCCCAGTTGGAGATCCTCGAGTGCCTCGGCCGCGGCGGCATGGGGGTGGTGTACAAGGCCCGGCAGAAGGCCCTGGGCCGGATGGTGGCCCTCAAGATCCTGGCCCCCGAACGCAGCGCCGACCCCGGCTTCGCCGAGCGGTTCACCGCCGAGGCCCGGATGCTGGCCTCGTTGAACCACCCGAACATCGTCACCATCCACGATTTCGGCGAGTCGGGCGGGTTCTACCACCTGGTGATGGAATACGTGGACGGGGTCAACCTGCGCCAGGCGATGACGGCCGGCCGGTTCACCCCGGAACAGGCGCTGGCCATCGTGCCGCCGGTCTGCGAGGCGCTCCAGTACGCCCACGACCACGGCGTGGTGCACCGCGACATCAAGCCGGAGAACCTGCTGCTCGACCAGCAAGGCCGGGTGAAGGTGGCCGATTTCGGCATCGCCAAGCTGCTCGGGTCCGCCCCGTCCGGTGGCTCCGTCGCGACCGGGTCCACACCGACACCGGCCGAGGCCTCGCCTGCAGGCGGGTCCGGGCCGGACACCCTCGGGGCCTCGGCCGCAGGCACGCCGCAGTACATGGCCCCGGAACAGCGGGCCCGCGGGCCCGTGGACCATCGCGCCGACATCTACTCGCTGGGGGTGGTGCTGTACGAACTGCTCACCGGGGAACCGCCGAAAAGCTCCCTCGAGGCCCCGTCGCGAAAAATCCAGGTCGATGTCCGACTCGACGAGGTGGTC
>CAYLTF010000037.1:0-26843 GCA_964386625.1 uncultured Akkermansia sp.
TCGGGCGGCCCGGAGGCAGGCCGGTTTCCAGGTCGCCTCGGCGGCCAGTGCGGTGCTGCTGGGCGGCGTGCTCGCCTTCCTGGCGATCCGCCGATTCCTGGAGCGCGTCCGACTGGCGGAGGTGCGGCACGACTTCCTGACCACCGTCTCGCACGAACTGCGGACGCCCATGACGTCGATCCGAATGCTCATCGACGCCCTGGTGGCCGACCCCGATCCCCGGCCCGAACGAACCCGGTCCTACCTGGAGGTCGTCTCGCGCGAGACGCTGCGCCTCGGGCGCCTGGTGGACGACTACCTCACCTTCGCTCGGTTGGAGCGCGGTGGCATGAACTACGACTTCCAGCCCACGGCTCCGGAAACGGTGGTCGAGGCCGCGGTCCGCAGCGTCGGGCCCCGCTTCGCCTCCCCGGGCTGCGATTTCCGCACCGAGGTGTCGGCCGACCTGCCCCGGGTGCACGCCGACGCGCCCTCGCTCACCACCGCGCTGCTGAACCTCCTGGAGAACGCCCACAAATATACCGGGTCCGACAAGCGCATCCTCCTCACCGTCACCCGGTCTGGCGACACCGTCCGCTTCGCGGTCACCGACAACGGACGCGGATTCGATCCGCGACACCGCGACCGCATCTTCGATAAATTCCACCGGTTGGAAGCCTCAGGCGCACCGGTCACCGGCGCCGGGTTGGGGCTCCATATCGTCAAGTCGATCATGGAGGCCCACGGAGGCCGAGTGGAGGTCGAGACGACGCCGGGCGAGGGCAGCCGTTTCGCCCTCCACCTGCCGGTCATCCCCGACGAAGCGCTCCGACCCGGCGACCCCCCGGAACCCCTCCGACCCCGATGAACCCCGCACTCATCCTGGTGATCGAAGACGACGCCTCGATCCTCTTCGGCTTGCGCGACAACCTCCAGCGCGCCGGCTACGAAGTGCGCTCGGCGGGCGAT
This sequence comes from uncultured Akkermansia sp., assembly GCA_964386625.1. Classification (GTDB taxonomy): domain Bacteria; phylum Verrucomicrobiota; class Verrucomicrobiia; order Limisphaerales; family UBA9464; genus SXXZ01. The sequence goes on from CAYLTF010000037.1 coordinate 949, forward strand.
GGCCAGCAGGGCCTGGAACTGGCGCGGACGCTGCGGCCCGACCTTGTGCTGCTCGACCTGCTGCTGCCGGGACTGTCGGGCCACGAGGTCTGCCGGCGGATCCGGGCCGACGGGCTTGAGATGCCGGTGGTCATGCTCACGGCCCTGGGAGAAGAGGCCCAGGTGGTCCGAGGCCTCCATCTCGGGGCCGATGACTACGTCACCAAACCCTTCGGCATCGGGGAATTGCTGGCCCGGGTGGCCGCACTGTTGCGACGACACCGGCGGGCCGTTCCCGATGTGGTGCGCCTCGGATCTCTCGAGGTGGATCGCGGGGCCCGTCGGGTCCGCCGCGGCGGCGCGGAGATCGAGTTGACCCCCAAGGAATACGGCCTGCTCGAGTTCTTCACCCGCAAGTCCGGTCGGGCCCTCACGCGTGAGCAGATCCTCGACGCCGTCTGGGGTGAAGCCGCCACCGCCGTCACCGACCGGAGCGTGGACCGTGCCGTCACGACGCTGCGCGCCAAGATCGAGGAGAACCCCAACCGCCCACGCCTCATCCAGACCGTGCCGCAGGTGGGTTACCGCTTCGAGGGCTGACGTCTCGGAGGCCGACATTCGGCCCAGGAAAAAAACCGGACGTCATCAGGCGGTAACAACGGGATACGACCCTGGCGACCTCATGCAACTCCACGGTTCCGTTCCAAGACTCCTGACTTCGATGTTCCGCCTCCGTCACAGCCTGACCCTTGTCGGGTTGGCCTGGATGGCGGTCCACGTGATCCCGGGCGTGGGTCACTTGTTGGCCGATGCCACGATGGCCATGCCGATGCCGAAAATCGTCGGCGGACATCAGGCTCCCGAGGGTGCCTATCCGTGGATGACGGCCCTGGTCCTGCGGGGCCAGACCCCGGCCAAGGGGCAATTCTGCGGCGGCGCGCTGATCCACCCGCAGTGGGTGTTGTCAGCCGCGCATTGCGTCGAGGGCATGTCGGCTTCCTCGCTCGACGTGCTGGTGGGCGGCCATGATCTGCGGGCGTCCGGCGACGGTGCTCGCATCCCGGTCTCGCAGATCATCATCCATCCTCGCTTCAGCACGGTGAAGGGTGGCTTGGTCAACGACGTCGCCCTGCTCAAGCTCTCCCAGCCGCTCACGGGGGTGCCCGTCCTGCCGCTGGTCGACGCGGTTTCCCAGGTCGCTCCCGGAACCCCGGTGAAGGGCATGGGATGGGGGACGACCTCGGAGGGAGGTCGGCTTTCGGCGATCCTGCTGGAGGTCGACATGGACTTGGTGAGCCTGGATGAAGCGTCCCAGGTCTATCCCGGTTTGTCGGCGGCACACCTTGCGGCCGGGGTCCCCGGCGGCGGTCGTGACACCTGTCAGGGCGACAGTGGCGGTCCGCTGGTGGTTTCCGATGGGAAGGGAGGGTGGCGCCACGCGGGCACCGTCAGCTTCGGGGATGGCTGCGGTCGCGACGGAACCCCGGGCATCTACGCCAATACGATCACCTACCGTTCTTGGATCCTGCAGCAGATCGGAACCTCGGGCCCGGTGACGGCCGACGATCATGGCAACAGCGCCACCGCGGCCACCGCCATGGTTTGGAATGCGCCCGCCCGCGGCGTCCTGGAGAGCGCCGCCGACCAGGATTGGTTCCGGCTCGACGTGAGCCGACCCGGGACCGTGAACCTGAGCAGTTCGGGGACCAACGATGTCCAGGGCGCATTGATCCACGCCTCCGGCACCGTCCTCGCCCGGGACGACAACGGAGCCGGGTCGCCCAACTTTCTCATCCTCACCAACGTCGCGGCGGGCGCCTATTACCTGAAGGTCAGCGGCACAGGTTCCTCCAGGGGAGCCTACACGGTGCTGGCCAAGTGGACTGCGGCTCCCGTGGTGACGGGGACTCCGGAGATCGGGGTGGTGGGTTTCGGTTCGGCACCGATCCCCGATGGGTCGCTCACCGCCAAGCCGGCCGATGGCACCGACTTCGGGTCGGTCGACGTGAGCAACGGGGTGCGTGCGGCGTCCTTCTCGGTGCGCAACACCGGGAAGGCGACACTCACCCTGGGAACGATGCGCCTGAGTGGCCCGGGGGCGGCTCAGTTCCGGGTGACCACCCAGGTGCCTGCCACGATTGCCGCAGGGCGCTCGGCGTCGTTCCAGATCACCTATGATCCGTCCACGGTGGGCCGGCACGAGGCCTCGGTCAGCCTCATCAACAACGATGCCGACGAGTCTCCCTACGATTTCGTCATCGCCGGCACCGGGACCGCCCCCACCGACGACGTGGGAAACACCGCTGCGACGGCCACCCGCGTGGCAATACCCGCGACCATCCAGGCCCGACTCGAGGTCGCCCAGGACCAGGACGTCTTCCAGTTCGTCTTGGCCCAGGCCGCCACCGTTTCCGTGACGACAACGGGTTCGTTGGACACCCGCGGGACGCTGCGGGATGCCTCGGGCCAGACGCTGGCTGAGGACGAAGATCTCGGGGTCGGCTCGAATTTCCGCATCCGCCGCAAGTTGGCGGCCGGCACCTACCACGTCGTCGTCCGGGGCTCAACGGGTTCCGAGACGGGGACCTACGGTCTCCGGATCACCCAGTGATCCGGGACATCTCCAGGGCCTCCGCTCCCTCAAGCCATGGACTCCACCAAGGCCTTCCTCCTGCTGTTGGGCCTCATCCTGATGATGAACCTCGGCCTGCGTTGCACCCGGTCCCCGGCCGAATCCCCGAACCCTTCAAACTCGCAGGATCCCGCGAGTGTCGCGGGGAAGACCGACGGTGATTCCCCGCATCCTGCGACCGCATCGGATCCCACCATCCAGGGATCTGATGCTCGAAGTTGGGGCGTCCATGGTGTGGCGGGCCCGGTCTCCGAAATCGCATGGATCGGCCTTCGACATCGACGCATGGAAATGCCGCCAGGGCATCCAGCGGTCCCGGGCCTTTCCGCCGCCGAGTCCGGTCTTGGAGGCTCGCAGCCTGCAGTGGCGGGCGGAGACCCGGATATGCCCGACCTGCCGTCGCTGGTGCGAGGTCTCGAATCCGCCCTCACCTTGGAGGAACAGGCGTCTTGGGCCGACCGCATCGCCGTGTCGGGAGGGGCGGCCGCGGTCGAGGCCCTGGTCCGGGCCAGTCTCCACCGGAGATCCATCGAGGAGGCCGAGGTGCTTCATGAGGCGTTCAAGGGATTCTCCACCGAAGCCGAAATGGAGGCCTTGGCCATCAGCCTCGGTCAGACCGATGACGTCGATCTCATCGAAGCCCTGGTGGAGACCTTGGCTCGCGGGGCCCGCTCGTCCACGGTCGAGCGGTTGGCCCGGCTTCACCAGGAGGCTTCCCCGGCGCCGGCGACCCAGGCTGTGCTCGGTTGGGCTATCGAGCGCATCCGCAATCCGGAGGCGGCAGAAGCCCTGGCGCGGTGGGTGGGGACCCCGGAGCCGCCCGATTGGGCCGATGCCGGAATCATCGCGTTGTCGGCACTGCAGTCGCAGGCGGAAACAACCATCGCCCCGTCGCCCTGAACACCCTGGGGCCCCGAGGGCCGGTGTCGAACCCAGGCGGAAACGGCCAGACGCGGCCGGCCTCCGCATGGTGCCCTCCCGGATCGTCGGACCCTCAGAGCACCCGGCCCTCATCGGGCTCAATGCCCAGCGCGCCGAATTCCTTGCGGCCCGAATCCTCAGCGGGCCGTCTCACCCGAATTCAGCTCGGCCTCGGTCAGCACGATGCGACGCACCACGGTCCGTTCGTCGCTGGTGTAAAGAATGTGGATTTTTCCATCCTGCGTCTGGAGGGCGGTCGGATAGCCGAAGTCGCCTTTCGGATCGGTTTCCAGGTCGAGGCGTCGGGAAAAGGTCTTGGCCCCGTCGAGCGACAGGGCGGCCGTCAGCGGGGTCCGGTTGGTGAAGCTGTGGTTGTAGACGAGCAGGTGGTGGCCCGACTTCAGCCTCAGGAAATCCACGGCGGCGTTCGGGTTGGGCAGCGAGCTGTCGGTGCCCTCGCTCCAGGTGCGTCCGCCGTCCCGAGACTCGGTGCGCACCATCCAGCCGTCCGGGCGGCCCTCGTAATCGCCGCCACGCCGGCAGAACGCCACCAGATGATCGCCGTCGATGACCGCGGGCGCCGGTTGGATGTTGCCCAGGCGTGATCCCACTCGGTTGCTCTCGGCCCAGGCCTTCTTTGCCGGATCGTAGCGCAGGAAGAACGAGCGGTTGCGGGGATCGTCCAGCTCCGGGTCGGTGCCGATCTCGTGGTACACCGGCAGCAACCACTGGCCGCCCGTCAGCAGCACGGGTCGATTGCGAACCATGGTCCCGGCCTCGAAGGTCACCTGGAAGGGTTCCGACCAGGTCTTGGCTCCGTCCCGGGAGACCTTGGCCGTGATGCGCGAGTCGCTCCAGAGCTCTCCGTAACGCGTGACGTAGAAGAGCCATACCACCCCGTCCGGTGCCTCCCAGACCACCGCGTTGCCCAGGGCGTGGAACGGGTTGCTGGCGATGGAGACGGGCTTCGACCAGCGCCGTGCGCCGGCCTTCAGTCGCGAACCGAAGACGGCCGCCTGGTTGTCCTTGTATTCGCCCCGGCCGCTGAAGAAGACCAGATACAGGTCGCCATTGCCCAGCGCGGTGAAGCTGGCCGGATGCTTGTAGTCGCCGGTCTTGACCTCGGGCCCGAAGAGCCGCTCCCGCTCGAGGGCGGACGCGCGCTGGGTGGGCCACAGGCAGAGGAGGGCCGCGATCGTCACTGCCCGGAAACTGCCAACGCGAAGGAACGGTCTCAGCGGTATGGACATCCTGGGAGAAGAGCAGCAACCGGGCTCCGGGGAATCCAGAAAATCGGGGAACACGGAGCTTCCCTCCGAACCGCCGAGGCTCTAAACAGCGGCCCCCGTGGACGCCCTGCACGAACGCTTCATCGCCCGCATCGCCGCCGAATTGAACCTCGCGGCCCACAAGGTCTCGGCCACCGCCCGACTGCTGGGCGAGGGCGCGACCGTGCCCTTCATCGCCCGGTACCGGAAGGAGGCGACCGGCAGTCTCGACGAGGTGGCCATCACCTCCGTCCGGGACCGCCTCGCCCAGTTGACCGAACTGGAGCAACGCCGCGAGGCCATCCTCAAATCGCTCGCCGAGCGCCAGTTGTTGACCGAGGCGCTGAAGGCTTCGGTCGAGGGGGCCGAGACCCTCTCCGCGCTGGAGGATCTGTACGCCCCCTTCCGGCCGAAGCGCCGGACCCGGGCGACCATCGCGAAGGAGGCCGGGTTGGAACCGCTGGCCGACCTGCTCTTCAACCAACAGGCCACGGTCGATCCGCTGGCCGTCGCGGCGGGTTTTGTGAGCGCCGAGAAGTCGGTGCCCGACGTCGCCGCGGCGTTGGCCGGCGCCCGGGACATCCTGGCCGAGCGCTTCAGCGAAGACGCCACCACCCGCTCACGCCTGCGCGAACTCTACTGGGAGTCGGGCCAGGTCCGCTCCAAGGTGATGATGGGCAAGGAGGCCGAGGGGGCCAAATTCAAGGACTACTTCGACTGGACCGAACCGGTCTCCAAGATCCCCAGCCACCGGATGCTGGCCATGCGCCGCGGCGAAGAGGAAGGCGTGCTTCTGGTGCGCATCACGCCGCCCGAGGAATCGGCCGTCGCCATCCTCGAGGGGCTCTTCGTCCAGGCCCGGGGCACCCCGGGTGCCGAGCAGGTGCGCCTGGCCGCCGTCGACAGCTTCAAGCGACTGGTGGGCTTCGCCATCGAGGCCGAGGTGCGCATCGAGGCCAAGAAGCGGGCCGACCAGGAGGCCATCCGCGTCTTCTCCGAGAATCTCCGCGAGCTGCTGCTGGCACCCGCCCTGGGCCAGAAGAACGTGCTGGCCATCGATCCCGGCTTCCGCACGGGCTGCAAGACGGTCGTGCTCGATCGCCAGGGCAAGCTGCTGCACCACGATGTCCTCCACGCCACGGCGGGCGGGGCGCAGCAGGTGGCCCAGGCCGGCGAGAAGGTCCGGATCCTCGTGGACCGCTTCGCGATCGAGGCCATCGCCATCGGCAACGGCACGGCCAGCCGCGAGACCGAGCAGTTCATCCGATCCCTGCACCTGCCGGCGGGCATCCCCGTGGTGCTGGTCAACGAGAGCGGCGCGTCGATCTACTCGGCCAGCGAGGTGGCCCGCGAGGAGTTCCCGGACGAGGACGTCACGGTGCGCGGTTCGGTGAGCATCGGCCGCCGCCTCATGGACCCCCTGGCCGAGCTGGTGAAGCTCGACCCGAAGTCCATCGGCGTGGGCCAGTACCAGCACGATGTCGATCCCAACGCCCTCCAGCGTGGTCTCGACGATGTGGTCGTCTCCTGCGTGAACCGGGTGGGCGTCGAACTCAACACCGCCAGCAAGCAATTGCTCGGCTACGTCTCCGGCCTGGGGCCGTCGTTGGCGGCGAACATCGTGGCCCACCGCAACGAACACGGGCCCTTCCGCTCGCGCCGCGACCTGTTGAAGGTGCCGCGTCTGGGACCCAAGGCCTTCGAGCAGTGCGCGGGATTCCTCCGCATCCGCGAGGCCGAGAACCCGCTCGATGCCAGCGCCGTCCACCCGGAGCGCTACGAGCTGGTGGACGCCATCGCCCGCGACCTCGGCTGTGGCGTGAGCGACCTCATCCGGGACGGCGGCCTCCGCGCCCGGATCCGCCCGGAGAAATACGTCACCGGCGAGGTGGGCCTGCCCACGCTCAAGGACATCGTGGAGGAGTTGGCCAAGCCGGGCCGTGATCCGCGCCAGCGCTTCGAGGCCTTCGCCTTCCAGGAGGGCGTCGAGAAGATCGAGCACCTCCAGCCCGGCATGAAGCTTCCGGGCATCGTCACCAACGTCACCGCCTTCGGCGCGTTCGTGGACATCGGTGTCCACCAGGACGGCCTGGTCCATGTCAGCCAGCTGGCCGACCGCTTCGTGAAGGATCCGGCCGAGGTGGTGAAGGTGGGGCAGAAGGTCCGGGTGACCGTGACCGAGGTGGACCTGGCCCGCAAACGCATCGCCCTGTCGATGAAGGCCAATCCGCAGATCGGCGTGCAGCGCGAGCAGCGCACGGCTCCCAACGCTCCGCGGACCGGCCAGCCTGGGCCCGGGCGTCCCGGAGGCAATCCGTCAGGCCGCCCGCAGGGCCGTCCGTCGGGCAGGCCGGCCTCGGGAGCCAGCCTCGACCCCGGTGCCGGCGGCTGGAATGCGTTGGCCGACGCCTTCGACCAGGCGCAGAAGCGCTGAGAGACCGCCGGAGATCGCGTGAGCCGTCCGGGTCAGGACAGCCGCCCGCCCGGTGGGCCTTTGAAGCGGCGGCGCTCGAAACCGAACCACACCGCCACCAGCAGGGTCGTGCTCCCCAGCAGGATGGGCAACGCCTGCTGGTTGGGCGGTTGCACGCCGATCACCAGCAGGAAGAGGCAGCCGAGGCTCGCCAGCACGGCCAGCGGCTTGAAGGCCCTTCCCAGTTGGAAGGGCCCGAAGCGCGTCCAGGTCCGGCCATGGGCCCAGGCCCCGGCGGCGACCGGCAGCACGTAGCTCAGGTACAGGAACACCGCGCACACCGCGGCGATGGTCTCGTAGCGGAGCGCGATCACCAGGGCCACCGAGGCCAGGGCGGTGGTCCAGACGGCCGCCGAGGGCGACTGCGTCGCCGGGTCGACCGACTTGAGCCACCCGGAGCCCGGGAGGCCGTCGTCACGGGCGAAGGCGTAGGTCATGCGCGAGGCCGAGGTGAGCGCGGCCAGTCCGCAGAGGTATTGGGCCGTCACCACCCCGGCCAGCAGCACCTGCGCGAAGCGTTCTCCCAGCGTCGATCGCAGGATCCAGGGCACGATCTCGAAGCCCTTGGCCGCCCCGGCCTTCAGGTCGGGCATGGCCAGCAGCAGGGCCACGATCATCACCCAGCCGAAGCCCGCCGATACGGCCACCGACCGGATGATCCCTTTGGGCACATTGCGGGTCGCCTCGAGGGTCTCCTCCGAGGTGTGGGCCGAGGCGTCGAAACCCGTGAGCGTGTAGGCGGGCAGGAGGAACCCCAGGCAGAAGAGCCACGGCAACGATTCGTGGCGAGGGAACACCGGCGCCCCCTCGGGCAGGCCGCTGAAGTTGGTGAACGTCCACAGGCGCGACCACTCCCAGTGCGGCGTGGCCACCAGCAGCGCGACCGTCATCACCGCCGACACCGCCAGGATGAGCCACCCGCTGAAGTCGGTGAGCCGGGTGGTCCAGCGATTGCCATGGTGGTTGAGCAGGGCCTGCGACAGTGTCATCAGCGACACGATGACGACACGGGTCGGGCCGGCGGACTCCGGTGCCGGGGTCCACCCGAAGGCCGCCGTGGCGAAGTCGTAGGTGCCGGTGTTGATCGCCGCGAGCACGGTGACGAGACCCGCCAGGTTGAACCAGGCGGTCACCCACCCGCAGGCCCGCCCGCCCAGCAGGCTGCCCCAGTGGTACAGACCACCCGCCGTGGGGAAGGCACTGGCCACCTGGGCCATGGTGGCCGCCACGCACAGCGAGAAGAGGCTCACCAGCGGCCAACCGAGACCGATGCCTGCCCCCCCGGCTCCATTGAAGCCGACATGGAACGAGGTGATGCCGCCCGACAGGATGCAGATGATGGCCAGCGAGATCGCGAAGTTGGAGAACCCGCTCATCCGCCGGGCCAGTTCCTGGCGGTAGCCGAGTTCGTGCAGGCGTTGTTCGTCGTGGGAATCCGGGTTCATTCGGAGAAACACGGTTCAACTGCCGCCGCACCCACCGCCGCCACAGCCCGACGAGCCACACCCGGAGGATCCGCAACCCGAAGACCCGTCCGAATGGCCGTGGTGCCCGCCACCGGTGTCGCTCGAGCAGCCTCCGCCCACGGTGCCACCGGTACCGCAGCCCGAGCCGCGCTGCGCCGAGGAACCGTTGCCAGAGCCGGAGCCACGGGCCGTCCGCAGGATCAGCCATCCCAACCCGACCGCCGCCACGGCCATGGCCCCCATGATCCAGACTCCGTTGCCGATGAGTTCATCGGACTGGGCCATCGAGCAACCGACCGCCGCACCGGACAACCCGAGGATCCCCAGCAGGCCGAGGCCCGTCCGCCGCAAGGCGCGCTTGGGCAGGCACCAGTGGGAGGCCAGGTCCACCCGTCGCCATCGGGCCCTCGGGTCGAATCGCACCGCGGGATCGGGCCAGAGATCCGTCGGAGGCGCGGTGCCGAAGCAGCGCCGGTAGCTCACCCGGGTGGCCTCGTAGTCGCCGAGAAAGCGCCTGTCCTCGGACTGCCCGCCGCGGGTGGGGCCGTGATGGAGCGGTTGTTGCAGGACCTGCGCGCACAGGTCATCCCAGTAGGAACGGCTGTAGACCAGGTGCAGGTGCCAGGCCTGGTCGACCGCGTCGGACGGGGTGACCGGATGGCCTGCCCGCACCGCCAGGTACAAGAAACGGCGATACTCCTCCACGACCCGACCTGCGTCACCGAGCGACCAGCCGTTCTCCCGGGCCAGCCGTCGGGTGAAGGGGAGAACGTCTCCGGCGATATCGAACTCGAAGGCCGACAAGCGGTTCCACAGCGGGTCTTCGGAGGGGTTCATGGGGATCGGGCGGCAGGTCGTCACGGATGTTCCCGGAGCGATCCGCCGGCTGTTTTGAATACGAGCGGGGCGACGGTGCGGAAGTCAAACCTCCAGATCCTGGATCCGTCGATCTCCCTGAGGCGAAGCCGGATGGCGGCGCGGATCGCGGGCGGCCCCGGCTTCGCGGCCAGGACGGTCGAAGGGTTGCTTGCGGGAGGGAATGGGATTCAATGACCTCACCATGCGCATGACTCGATGGATGATCCGGATCGCCGCGGCCGCGATGCCGCTCCTCGCCTTCGCCGCCGACCCCCGTGGGATCGCCTCGATCCGGCCGGAGGACATCCTCGAGCACACCCGGGTGCTGGCCAGCGACGAGTTCGAGGGGCGTGGTCCGGGCACCCCGGGCGAGGCCAAGACCGTCGATTATCTCATCCACCACTTCCGCCGTGCGGGCCTGAAGCCGGGGATGCCCGACGGGTCGTGGACGCAGGATGTCCCCATCGTCGGCGTGAAGTCCTCGGTCGGGTTCACCCTCGGCGGCGAGGCCCTGACGGGGCCGCAGGATTACGTGGCCTGGAGTCCGCGCACCGGGGGCACGGTGACCGTGCCGGAGACCGACGTGGTCTTCGTGGGCTACGGCATCGACGCCCCGGAATACGGCTGGAACGATTTCCGGGACGTGGACGTGCGGGGCAAGACCATCGTCATCCTCATCAACGACCCGCCGATCCCCGACCCGGCCCATCCCGACCAGCTCGATCCGAAGTGGTTCGGGGGCAAGGCCATGACCTACTACGGCCGCTGGACCTACAAGTTCGAGGAGGCCGGGCGACGGGGCGCGGCCGCGGCCCTCATCATCCACGAGACCGCCCCGGCGGCGTACCCCTGGTTCGTGGTCATCAACTCCTGGGGCCGGGAGCGCTTCGATCTGGAGTCCAACCGGTCGCCGCGCAGCGACATCGCCGGGTGGATCAGCCTGGAGCGGGCGCAGCAGCTCTTCGCCGCCAACGGCACCACCTACGAGGCCATGAAGGAGGCCGCGCGGAAGCCCGGATTCCGGCCGGTCACTCTGAAGCAGAAGGCCGCGTTCACGGCGCGCAACGAGTCCCGCACGGTGAAGTCCAAGAACGTGCTCGGGGTGGTGCGGGGGCGCGACCCGAAGCTCCGCGACGAGTGGGTCGTGGTGACCGCGCACTGGGACCACCTGGGCCGCAACACCACCCTCGAGGGGGACCAGATCTTCAACGGGGCCGCCGACAACGCCATCGGCACGGCCGGCCTCCTCGAATTGGCCGAGGCGTTCGGCACAGCCCCCAAGGCGCCCAAGCGCTCCATGCTCTTCCTGTCGGTGACGGCCGAGGAGCAAGGCCTCCTGGGTGCGGCCCATTACGTGGCGCAGCCCGTGTACCCCCTGGCCAAGACGGTGGCCAACCTCAACATGGACGGGGCCAACCAGTGGGGACGTACCCGCGACCTCCGTCAGATCGGCCGGGGCGCCTCCACCGTCGATGCCGTGGTCGATGCGGTGGCCAAGGCCCGGGGTCGGGTGGTGCTGCCCGACGCCCATCCGGAACGCGGCGGCTTCTACCGCAGCGACCATTTCGAGTTCATGAAGGGCGGTGTGCCGGGCCTCTACTTGAAGGCCGGCGACGAGTACCTGGGCAAACCCGCCGGCTACGGCGAGGCGAAGGTCAACGAGTACATCGAGCGCGACTACCACAAGGTCAGCGACCAGGTGAAACCCGACTGGGACCTGAGCGGGGCGGCCGAGGACCTGCGCCTGTACCACGACATCCTCCGGCGCCTGGCCGACGACCGCCGCACCCCGCAGTGGAATCCCGGCAGCGAATTCAAGGCCGCCCGTGAGGCGTCACAAGCGGCGCGGAAGTGAGGCGTTGGCGGCGACCCGTCAGACTCCTCGCAAGGGCGCGTCGGCGTCGCCGAACCTCGGAAGCTGGACGCCCATCTTGCCCATCAGCGAGAGGTGCAGCGCGCAGAGTCGGCGGTTCTCGTCGCCCGCCTGCGAATAGTCGAGCACCCGCCCGGCCTCGAGGGCTCCGCCCAGCCGGCCCACCGTGAGCACCGGCAGGCGGGTGTTGTCGTGCCGTTCGCCCGACCACATGTTGGAGAGGTAGAGCAGGCAGGTGTTGTCCAGCACGGTGCCGTCGCCCTCGGGCATCGCCTCGAGACGGCCTGCCAGGTAGGCGAGGTTGCCCACGTAGTAGCGGCAGATGCGCTCGTAGGCCTCGGACAAGTCGTTGTGCGAGGCCGAATGGTGCGCATCGCGGACGCCGAGGAACGGGTAGAACAGCCCCGAGAGATCCCGGCAGAGCACCAGTGTCGCCACCCGCGTCTTGTCGGTCTGGAAGGCCAGGGCGACGATGTCGCACATCAGCCGCATGTGCTCGCGGATGTCCTCGGGCAGGCCGTTGTCGGGCCGCTTCAAGGTCGGCAGTGGTCGACCCTTCTCCCGGGCACGATCGGCGGCCTTGGCCGTCTCGCTGCGCATGGGGTCCACCCGCTTCTCCACCTCGCGGACGCTGGTCAGGTATTCATCGAGACGGCGCTTGTCGTCGGCGCTGATGGTGCGGCCCAGGGATGACAGGTCGTCGCGGACCCGGTCGAGGATGCTCCGGGTGCGCTGGTTGCCCCGGTTCTCGAACAGGGCGTCGAAGGCCAGCGAAGGGTACACCTCCATGGGCACCGGCGAGTCGGCGCTCTGCCAGGAGATGTGGGAGCTGTAGGCCATCGAGAAATTGGTCTCGTGGTAGCCGGTGACGGGCTGTTCGCACCCGAGCACGAGGCTTGGTTGGACGGTTTCCTGTCCGATGCGGTTGGCCAGCACCTGGTCCATGCTGATGCCGCCCCGCAGCACGGCCCCCTTCATCAGGGGCATGCCCGAGAGGATGTTGCCGGTCTGCCCGGGATGGATGCCCACGCCCACGGCCGGCCGGTTGAAGAGGCCCTGGATCACGTTGAGGCGGCTGCGGAAGGGCGCGAGCGGCTCGAGGGTCCGGCCCAGTTCCATCCGCTCGCCCGAGCCCTTGGCCCACCAGTGGTCGCCGTTGATGCCGTTGCCGACGAAGAGCGCGGCGAAGCGTTGCGGATAGGCCGTCGGCGGTGCGTCGGCCGCGGGCGTGGCCGCACCCCAGACCCGGACCGATTCCAGCCAGGGCAAGGTCATGGTGACGCCCGCGCCCCGCAGGAAGGTGCGTCGGTTCAGGCGGTGTTCTCGGGAGGGCAAGGCCATGGGAGTCTCAGTTTCGGGCCACGGGATCCGTCACTCGTTTGTGGAGGAACTGCCGGCTGGTGACAATGCTTTCCAGCAGGCTGCCGAAACGGTGGCCACGGGTCGCCAACCGCGACTGCATCTCGGCCACCAGGGGCTCGTCTCCCAGGATGAGCGTCCGTCCCAGCCCGTAGGCCAGCAGTCGGCGGCAGAGGGTGTCGATGAAGTCCGCGCGTCGGTGGGCCCGCACATAGCCCACGAGACCGTCGAGGCCCTCGCCGGCGAAGCCCCCGGGGAACTCGGCCCGGGTATCGACCGGGTTCCCGGCGAGGTCCACGGAGCGCCGTTCGCCCACCGGCCCGTAGCCCTCGAAGACCAGGCCCATGGAATCGAAGCGGGCATGGCATTCGAAACAGCCCGAGCGTTCCCGGTGGGCCGCCAATGCCTCGCGCAGCGTGAGCGTGCCGAGGGCGCGTTCGTCTTTCGGCAGCTCCGGCACGATCGGCGGCGGCGGCGGGATCCGTTCGCCGAGGACCCGCCGGACCACCCAGTAGCCACGCTTCACCGGGCTGGTGCGCAGGCCCGGCGAGTTGGCCGTCAGGAACACCGCCATGGGCAGGAGACCGCCGCGGCCATAGGGGCGCGCGTCGGCGATGTGCACCCACTGGTCGGTGCCCGGGGGTTCCGGGCGGATCCCGTAATGCCGGGCCAGGGGGCCGTTCACGAAGGTGTCCCGGGCCTCCAGCAGGTCGAGCACCGGGCGATCCTTGCGCACCACGTCGACCACGAGCCGCAGCGGTTCCTCGTGCATCGCAGCGCGCAGCTCGCTGTCGAAGGCCGGGAAGCGCTCCCGGTCCACGCCGTTGTGCTCCAGGAAGCGATCGAACTCGAGCCAACGGCCGGCGAAGGATTCGGCGAAGTGGACGAGACGCGGGTCCTGCACCATGCGCCGGACCTGCGCCCGGAGCACCCGCGGTTGGTGGAGTTGCCGGGCGGCCGCGAGCGAGAGCAATTCGGCGTCGGGCGGACCCGCCCAGAGGAAGTAGCTCAGGCGGCTGGCCAGGGCCGTGTCGGACAGCGGGACCGAGGCGATCGACGCGCCGGTCGCACCCGAGGAGCCTGACGTTCCGGCCCGGCCATCGCCGGCGGCCTCGACGAGGTCCATCCGGAACAGGAAGCGCGGCGACATCAGCACCCGGACGATGCCGTCGCGCATCGCGTCCTCGTGGCCGAGGCCGTTCTTCTGCCGACATTCCTGGTAGAAGGCGCGGAGGTCTTCACGATCGCGCGGGCGCAGGGGGCTCCGGTAGGCCCGCTCGGCGAAGGCCTCGAGGGCTGCCAGGTGGCTTGGTTCGGCCGCCGCATGCAGTTGCCGCAGCCGGTCGATCTGCTGTGCGGTCCCGGCGAAGTGGTCGCGGATGGCCTGTCGCGCAGCGTCGCTGGCTTCATGCCGTGCGGCCTTGGCCTCGTAGAGCTCCCCGAGGCGGCGGATCTTCTCGGCCGAATGGATGGACTGGTCCTCGGGTCGGAACGGGTCGAACTCCGGATCCCTCAGGAAGGCCGAGTCGGTGCGCTCGAACCACACCAGGCTGGTGAGCATGCGCTGGGGCACGGAGGCCAGGAACTCGAACTCGTCCCAGAGCCGATCGAGCTCGCGTCGCCCGGCGTCGTCGAGCACGAGGTCGCAGAGCGGTTGGTCGTCCCGGAAGTACCCCGTCATGCTGTGCAGCCCGGCACTGAGCAATCGCCCGGCGTTCTCCTGCTCCTTCTCGGCATCGAGGTACACACGGCCCCGCTCGGTGATGTAGAAGGCGTCCGGGAAGAGGTCGGCGAACCGGGCGAAGGCGGCCTCGTGCTCGGCGCGGGCCACCGGATCGGCGGGCACCTCCAGTTCCGGGAGCCGCTCGCGCTTCTTGGCGGCGACCATGCGTGAGAGTGCCGAGGATTCGCGGGTGACCAGGGTCGGCGCGATCGAGACTCCGCCCCGTTGCACGACGCTGGGCGTCGGAGCCTGGACATGACCTCCGGGTTTCCGTCGGGGAGCCTGGGCGGGGGCGTGGGTCGGACTTTTGGCCGCGGCGTTGGTCCGGGCCGATGCCTTGCCGTCGTCTCGGGTCTCCGGCACGGCGGACCACAGGGCTCCTGGGTCGAAGCGGCGGCGATTGGCGGCCATCTGGCGGTTCTTCCAGAGCACCAGCGTCTGCGAGCCGTCGTGGATGGGCGGGGCCCGGAGGTTGGCGACATCGGGCACCAGGCGCCCACGCAGCGAGTTCACCCGGTCGCGAAGATGTTCACAGGCCGCCCGAACCGCCTTGTCCGGCCCAGGAAGGGCCTTCGATCCCGATCCGGGTGCCGGCAGCGCGTTCCATTCCGCCTGGACCCAGGCCATGGGGCCGACCGTCTCGCCGGGGCGCTGCAGGGCGCTCCAGATCCGCACGAGGTACCGGGGGCTGATCTTCGCGGTGGTGGCGACCCGTTCCAGCGAAGCGTCTCCGAGCCCGAGCCGGGCGCGATGCCGGAACCGCCAGGCGGCCTCGAAGTAGTCGGCCAGGTCGGTCGGTTGCCGCCGGTAGAACTCCACGATGCGGAACACCGCCCATTTGTCGCGGTCGGTGTCGGCCACCACCGGGTGGGGCGCGAAGGTGAATCCCTCGGGCCGGAGCACCAGATGGTCGGCCACCTCGCGGGCCGCCTCGAGGTGCTTCTTGACCAGCGCCGGCGACAGGGCGAGCGATTCGGCCGAGTTGTCGAAGCCCGCCTGGTTGGCCGGGTCGACCGGGAAGTTGCGCGCGGGGCGCAGGTCCACCCCGGTGAGCTCGGCGATGGAGTGATCGTACTCGGCGTGGTTGAGGCGGCGCGCGGGCACCGGGCCCGGGTCGCCCGCCAGCCGGTGGGCCTCGCGATCCCGGAGTGCCTCGATCCAGGCCACTGTCGCCCGGCGCTCCGCCGGCGTGGGCTGGGTCTTGGACTTGGCCGGCGGCATGTCGCCCAGGCGCAGGCGATCCAGGACCCCCTCCCAGACGGCGAATTCACCGCTCACCTGGCTCGCCGATCGGAATCGTTCCAGGTCCAGTTCCGCCTTGTGCGTGGCCGCGTCGTGGCAGTCGTTGCAGTACTTCTCGAGGAAGGGTCGGACCTCCCGCTCGAAGGAGGCGGGCTCCTGGGCGGAACGGGGGGCGGCCCGGAGTCCGAGGGTCAGGATCCAGAGGGCCCAGCCCAGGGTGATCGGTCTCCGGATTCCGTTCCTCATCATGGATCGAGTGCCTCTCACGGGAAGGGCTGGAGGATGGGGCAAGCGGATGGTTTTGGACAGAGCACAACGGCGCCGCCCTCCGGGCCTCACTTCAGGGCTTCGGCCAACCGCTGCGTGTAGCGCCGCGCGGCCTCGGGCCGGAGGTGGGTGGTGGTCCCGAAGTCCGCGTCGGGGAGGATCGAAGGCATCGGGTCCCGGAGCCCTTCGGCCCCCAGGCTGGCGGCGACGGTGGTGGACATCTCGGAGACCGTCGTCTCATGACGCCGAAGCGCATGCGATTGGGGGACTGGCGAGATGACCAGGCGCAGCCGCGTCCCGGGAGGCAGCAGTTTTCGGAACCGCTCGCATTCGGGGCGGATGCGGGGAGCGATCCGGTACTCCGCAGAGTCCCTCGAGCGTCCCGGTTCGTACTGCGCGGTTTCCTCGAGGGTGCCTCCGTGGTCGAGCAATTCGCGCCCGAGGTCCCGGGTGAACCCGTAGCGCGCCCCGAGCCCGCCACGGAGCGGGGTGGGCAAGGCGCGATCGAGCCAACGCGCACGCAACTCCTCGAACCCCAGCGCCTCCGCCACGGAGCCCGAATGGAAGCTCCAGGCGGCTTCGCCGAGGCCCAGGGCCGCCTCGAGGATCCTCCGGTGGTCGGCCGAGGGTTGGGCCAGGCGCAGGCATTCGGGGTGCACCACCAGCACGACCTCGGCGCGGCTGCGGCCCTCGCAAAACCGCCTCGCCAGCAGTCCGAAGGCGTCGAGGCCCAGGTAGCTCAGGGTGCCGAGGTTCACCGCCTCGATCCCGGCCGCGCGCAGGGTCGGGATGTCCACATTGATGAGGCACGACGAATCCCCCACGAAGGCGACCCGGGCCTCCGATGGTTCCGAGGCGATCCGGGCTTTGGTGGCGAGGATGGTCGTGTCGGCATCGCCCAGCAGGGCGGGCTTGCCGCCGAGGCCGCTGCGCAGGAGGCCCAGCGCCGCCAACCCGGCCATCAGCACGAGGCCCACCGTCATCGCGAGATTCCGGGCGAGGTCCCGGCCGTCGAACCGGTAGACATGGCTCGGAAAATCCGTCGGCCGGGTGGGGGATCCTGGAGATGGGTCCATGGCGGGTTCAGAACTGGAAGTAGAGGAACCCGGGGGGCACCTTGCCCCACTGGGCCACGATGGCGATGAGCAGGGCTCCCTGGATGGCCGCCCGCCGACCCCAGGGCCAGCCGGCCACGACCTCGGGAGGGAACCGCCGGTGGAACAGGTCCATGGCCCCGATGGCCGCCAGTCCCGGAACGACCGCCCAGGCATACGAGAGGGCCCAGACGGGCGCGGGACGGTTCCAGATCGCCTGCACCAGTCCGAGCGCCTGTCCGATCGAGGTGGCCCGGAAGAACAGCCAACCCAGCGACACGACCGACAAGGTCAGCAACCAGGCCACCGGGCCGGGGATCCGAAGGCTGCGGCCGACCGCCGAGCCTTTCCATGCCCGGAATATCGCCAGCGCCGTTCCGTGGCACAGCCCCCACAGCAGGAATGTCCAATTCGCCCCGTGCCAGAGGCCGGCCAAGAGGAACGTGAGGACGAGGTTGCAGGTGGTCCGCGCCGCACCCTTCCGATCCCCACCCAGGGGGACATACACGTAATCGCGGAACCAGGTGGAGAGACTCTGGTGCCAGCGCCGCCAGAACTCCTGGATGTTCCCGGCCAGGTAGGGTTGGGCGAAATTGGGCGAGAGCTGGAAGCCCATCGTGTTGGCCACCCCGCGCGCGATGGCCGAATAGCCCGCGAAGTCGCCATAGATCTGGCCGCCGAAGGCCAGGGTCCCCCAGGGGATGACGCTCCCTCCGGCCGATGGCGAACTGAAGGCCAGGTCCGCCAGCGGGGCGAGCGAATCGGCGATCACCACTTTCAGGAAGAAACCCCACACGATGAGCCAGACACCCTGGGCCATCAGGCCTTGCGTCACCGCCCGCGGTTCGCGGAATTGCGGCAGCAGGAACGAGGCCCGCTCGATGGGACCCGCGACCAGTTGCGGAAAGAAGGTGAGAAAGGCGAAGTAGCGCACCGGGCCTGTTTCGGCGGCCACCTGCCCGCGATAGACGTCCACCGTGTAGGAGAGAGCCTGGAAGGTGTAGAACGAGATGCCCGCCGGCAGGACGAGTTGCAGCGTCGGCAGGGACACGGCAAGACCGAGGTGGCCCAGTGCGGTCGCGGCCGATTCGACGAAGAACCCGGCATACTTGAAGAATCCCAGGGTCCCGAGATTGGTGACCACGCTCAGCCACAGCCACCGGCGCCGGATCGCGGGTGCTCTTTCTGCGGCGATCTTCCGGGCGCACGCGAAGTCGATCCCCCCGGTGAGCATCAGCAGGCCGAGGAACCGCCAGTCCCACCATCCGTAGAACACCAGGCTGGCCACCAGGATCAGCCGGTCCCGGTGGCTGGCCCGGTGGCGGACCAGCCAGTACAGCAGGCTGACCGCCGCCAGGAAGACCAGGAATGCGTTGGAGTTGAAGATCATGGACTCGGGCCCGGCTCACCGGGGTAGCCTCCGGCGACGCCCCTGTCGATCCGGGAGGCGCCGCCGTGGCAGGGTCGGGGCAACGGCGCGGACCCCGGAACCGGTCACGGGTTCGGCGCCGCCGGGCCGGAACCGGGCGCCGTCGGGGGAATCGCCGGGGGCACGGCCACCACGGCTGCGGGGGCCTCGGGTTTCGCGTGCTTCCTCTCGGGCCAATGGCGGAAAAAGCCCCCGCTGGCGAAGCCCTTCCAAGCAGCACCGAGCCAACCCAGCACCGAGACCGCCAGCCAGAGGGCCCACAGCAGCATGGCGAAGCGGTACCACCAGATGGACACCGAGAAGCACTCGCAGACCGGCAGTGCGTTGCCGTCGCTGCGGGCCTGGAACCACCGGAGCAGGGTGCTCGTGGAGTCGTTGCCCAGGATGAACATCTTGGGATTGCCGAGGAGACCCGCGCTGACGGCGAAGAGCAGGATGCCCACCGTGGCGGCGGTCAGGGCCACCAGCGCGACCTGGGCGCTGTCGTAGGCGAACCAGTGCAGGGTCTGGAACCGGGGAAGTCCTCGCCAACGCAGCACGAAGAACCAGACGATCACCGTGGCGGCCGCCAGGAGCGGCACCTGGGTCAGTCCGATCATCAGGAGCATCCACTGGGTCGGGCGGAGCGGGGATCCGGGAACGCGCCCCAGGGCGAGCGCCGCCAGGAGCGAGGTCGCGAGGATGCCCCAGAAGCGCACGGCCGGGCCGCGGCGGGGGCCCGAGGCCCACAGCACCCAGCGGTCCTGGCCCACGCCCACCGAGCTCCGGATGTTCGCACCCTCCACCGGCAGGCGCACGGCTCCGTTGTCGGCACGGAAACCCAGGGGCAGATTCTCTTTCCAGCCCACGGTCAGCATCTGTTCGCCGGGCCGGAGAGGGACCACCAGACGGGATCCCTCGCGACGGACGGGGATCTCCTGGCCCAGGTGCGTGAGACGGGTGATGTCGGCGCCGGCCGGCACGTCCAGCAGGAAGTCCTCGCCCAGGCTGCAGCGGATGCCCAGGTGCAGGGTCGAGAGGCGTTGCCGTTGGCCGAGGGTCACCTCATGGACCGCCCGATGGATCGTGACCGTGGCCCCGGCGATGGCCTCGGGCCGATGGACCTTCAGGCTGACGGTCTCTCCGGGCCACGGCTGCCAGACCGGTTCCAGCTCGGGATCGCCCGCCTCGAACACCGGTGCCAGCCCCGACAGCGACACGTTCCAGACCGGCGAAGCCACCAGGTGCCACCGTTCCACCCAGGTGTCGGTTGGCCGGGTGGCGAGGGTCAGCGTCTCGACCGCTGCGAGGCCGCTCTCCCATGAGAACGTGGTGTCCTGCGCCCCGAGCCGCACCTCCAGGCCGCCGTCCTTCACGACGGGGCCCTGAGTCAGCACGTTCTCGCCGCTCAGGAGCGGGATGCGCAGCGAGACGGCCTTGCCCGCGGGCGAGAGGCGGTGGACCACGGTGCGGATCCGCCACTGCAGGCCCAGTTCAAGACGGCGTTCGACGGCCACGATGGCCTGGAGATCCTGGCGCTCGTACGAGGCTGCGGCGGCGACCTTCTGTTTCGGCGTGAAGAACACCTGCTGTTCCGGAACCCCGTCCGGACGGACTCCGACCACGGACCAGTCGGGTGCATCGATGCGCACCTGCCGCGGTTTCAGCAGATAGGTCCATTCCCAGTCGCCGGTCCCGGAGAGCAGGGCCTCCATCCTCACCGCGTGGACTCCCGGAGGCAGGACGATCCAAAGGTAGCCATCGTCCCGTCGCAGGACGGCGTTCCATCGACCATTGACGGTGACCGAGATCGGGGAGAACGCCGGCAGCCGCCCGGGCAGCGGAACGGCGGTCTGCGCCGCGCAGTGGATCTCGGCCTCCATCCTGAGTTGCTGGCCACGGATACCCACGAACACCCAAGAAATGCTCGCCGCGTTCGGATAGGCGTCCGACTTCTCCAGCAGTCGCTGCCGCAGGGTCTCCAGGGTGGCCGCGTCGGGGATGGTTGCCGGGTCGGAGGGCGTCGTCGCCGTCGGTCGTGCCGAGGGCTCGGGTGCGCCTTGGGGAGAGACCGGTGCGGGAGCCCGCACGGTCGCCGGGAGTGGGGTCCGGACCGGGGGTGGGGTCCGGACGGAAGCCGGATCGGGAGGAGGGGTCTGTCCCTGGGCGTGCGCCGGTGTCGCGGTGCCCAGCAATCCACCCAGGAGCAGGAAGATCGTGGCCGTCGCCGTCACGGGAGCCATGGGATCGGGAACACCCGGGGTCGCCGGAGAACCGGGTCTCCGCGGGCGGTGGATGCGGTCGCGCAGCAAGGCCGCGCCCAAGGCCAGCAGCAGGACCGTCCGCACGACGGTCAACCCCCGCTCGACGGGCCTGGAGATCAGGATGGGACGCAATCGCTGGGAAGCCTGGACCGGCCCGTTCCATCCGAAGCTGACCGCCCGCCAGGTCCATTCCGGGAGCCCCGGGCCGGTCTGGATCCGCGCCTTCACGTCCTGCCGCAGGTTGGAGAGGGCCTCCTTGGAAAGGGCCTGGCTCTGTGCGGCATCCGCCGCCACGGCCGAGCTCGCCGCCGACAGGCCATAGCGGGACATCAGCTCTTTCGACATCGCCGACTGGCCTGCGACCGACCGGGGTGAAGAAGGCATGGCTGGGGAGGCCACCGGAGCATTCATGACCTCCGCCGCCTCGACGGCGACGGGCATGGGGGTTCCCTCGACGGCCTCCAGCTGCGGGTACAGCGCCTGCTGCACCTGGCGCGTGACGAACGGCACCAGGAACACGAGCCATGCGCCGATGGACACCGCCCGCCCGACCTGGAGCAGCCTCCGTCCCAGGCCCGCGGGGATGTGGGGTTCCAGCGCAAGGGGCACGAGCAGCGTGAGCCAAGCGTACCTGGGGGCCCCCGGCTCATGGTAGGCCAGGCCGAAGGCCGCGAAGGCCAGCAGCGCGGTGGCCCAACCCCGGATCCGGAACACGGCCAGGGTGAAGATCAGCAGCAGGAACAGGTCGAGCAGCGTCCAGGCGGTGAGCCAGTCGCCATGGACCCAGTCGGCACCGAACAAGGCCAAGAGCCTCCAACCCGGCGGCAGGTGGAGCGTCACGCGGACCGACTCCGCGTCGGACCGCCATCCCGTCGCCGGCAGCGACGTGGGTTCCGACAGTCGCCCGGTGGCCTCGACGTCGAGGTTGCGCGACCTCAATTCCACGCCGATGGCCTTGGTCTCCGGATTGCGGGTGATGAGCTGTCCCTCGCCGCCGCTGCGCACCGACCCGAGCTCCTGGCCGTCGGCCGCGTCGAGCCGCCAGACCTGCTGCATCTGGCCCGTGATCCGGTCCTGGAAGGTCAGGCCCCGGCCCCCCTCGTCGAGCCATAGCACCCGCTCGATGCTCAGGCCCGCGGGTTTCTGCGTGCCCATGCCCCGCATCCGCTCCACCAGCCGGATCGGCGTGGAGGTCTCCCAGCGGTGGACCGGCAAGCCCTGCCACGCCTTCGGGAACTGGCTCTGCGACGGATCGATGGCCGGAGGCCCGATGAATTCGAGCACCCGGAACCCGGGCCGACCCCGGAAGGCCACCAACGCCTCCTCGGTCGCCTTCCTGGCCTTGGGTTCGAACCGGATCTCCCGGGGGTTGTCGAGCCGGAAGGCGTCCAGGTGGACGGTCCAGGTCCCGGCCCGCACCTGGGCCTTGGCTCGGCCCGAATCATCCACGCTCACGGGAATGGGCGAACGGATCGCCGCCAGTCGCCAGCCTTCGGGCAGCAACGTGCCGAGTTCCTCCTCGCGGCTCTTTCCAGCCACGGTCAGCTCCACTTCCTGGCGCCACCACATCGGGATGCCGTCCTCGAGGAGCGAAAAGAGTTTCACGCCGAGGAAATTGCGCTCGGCGGCCTCCGTGGCCCCGTCCCGGCGCAGCCACAGCAATCCCTGGGCATCCCAGGCGGGGTTCTCCACGGGCTTGCCGTCCCGGACCAGCGAGAGGATTCCCAGCGAGCCGGGGATCCGCAGGTTCTGCGGCGTCTCCTGCCATCGGTAGACCCCCTCGATCCGGGAGTCCCCCTCCGTCACGCGCACCGATGGCGACCCGTCCCTCTCGATCACCACCACCGGTCGGCCTCCGGCCACCACCTCCTGCGGCCAGTTGTCCGCCCCGCCGGGCAGGGGCACCCAGGTCTCGTGGAAGGCGGTCAGCGCCAGCGAGAAACGGGCGCCGGAGTTGGTCACCTGGAGTTCCAGGCTCGTGGGCCAGAAGCACCGGTGGGCCTTCGGGTCGGAGTACGGTGTCGGGCAGAACCGGTGCGTGTCGTTCCACGTGGCCCACGATTCCCATGCCTGGAGGGCCGTGGGGATGGTGCGGGTCTCCTGGGTCGAAGCCGTGGTCCGGAGCGACACCCATGTCAGGAGGAGCAGGAGGAATCGGGTCGTGGAGTTCATGGCAGGGGAGTGTGTGTCGGCCTGGGATCGGTGAGCCCAATCGATAAACCCGATGCGGACATCGGGAAAACCAATTCCGGGAGCCGATCCCGGGAGACTCGTCCACGATCGGTCGACCCCGCATGCCGCGGCCCGATCCCGCGGAGGCGATACCCGGAGCCCGCGGCGGCGACCATCGGGATCTTCTTCAGTGGCCGCTCCCGCCCCGCTTTCGGCCACCGCTCTGTTTGACGGGAGGGCCGACCGGTGGCAGTAGGCAGGGGTCCGGGGCACCCAGACACCCGGAGATCCGACGTTCGCCCATGCCCACGCCCTCCGCCATGACCCCCCCAGAGACTCCCGAGACCATCGACTCCATCGAGTGGGGATTCCGGCAGATCGACCAGGATATCCGATGGCTTTCCGACGCCTTGGTGGAGGTGCTCTCCGGCCTGGGTGAGGCCGAGCTGGCCCGATGGATCCCCTGGACCTCGGGAGCGCTGCCGACGTCGTCCAGCCCCGCGGAGCCTCCCGCCCGCCTCGGGCTGGCGCTGGCCATGGCCTTCCAACTCCTCAACACGGTCGAGGAGCGGGTCTCCGAGACGCTGCGGGACCGGCGCGAGGAGTCCGGCTCTCCGGAGGCCGAGCGGGGGCTCTGGGCCGACCAGCTGGCGGAACTGGTCCGCGCCGGGGCCACGCCCGAATCGATCCTCGAGGCGCTCCGGGGCGTGGAGGTCGAACCGGTCTTCACCGCCCATCCCACCGAGGCCAAGCGATCGTCGGTGCTCGAGCAGCACCGCATGCTCATGCACCTCCTGCAGGCCGCGACCCATCCCGGGGCCCGGCATTCCCGGCGTGCCGAGTTGACCGCCCTCCTCGAGCGCCTGTGGCGGACGGGGGAGATCCTCATCGAGAAACCCACCGTCGCCGATGAGCGCCGCAACGTGCTCAACTATCTTCGCGACGTGCTGCCGGGGGTGGTGCCCGAGCTGGATCGCCGCCTCAGGGAGGCCTGGGCACGCTCCGGGCTCCCCGTTTCCGCCCTCGAGGCGGGGCCTGGTGTGCCGTCCCTGCGTTTCGGCACCTGGGTCGGAGGCGATCGCGACGGGCACCCCGGGGTCACCGCCGAAGTGACCGCCGAGACTCTCGAGCGCCTCCGTGCCAATGCACTGGTGGTCCTCCACCGGCAATTGAATTCCCTCGCCGAGCGTCTGCCGTTGTCGGAGTGGATCCAACCGGCGCCGCCCAGCCTCTGCGCACTGAGGGACCGCAGCGTGGAGTCCCTGGGCGATGCGGCGCGCCCGATCCTGAGGATGCACCCGGGGGAGCCCTGGCGGCAGACCGTCGAGTTGATGGCCGCGCGCCTGCCTGTCGAGGTGCATCCCGGCCAGTTGGCCCGGGTGCTGGACGAGCCGGGCCGATACCGCCAGCCCGCCGAATTGGATGCCGACCTGCAGACCCTCCAAACCTCGCTGTGCGAGGCCGGTGCGGGCCGCCTGGCCGACCACGACGTGGGTCCGGTCCGCCGGGTGTTGGCCGCGGTCGGATTCCACCTGGCGAACCTCGACATCCGCCAGAACTCGGCGTTCCACGACCGGGCGCTGCGCCAATTGCTGTGCGCGGCCGGCATCGACGCCTCGCAGTGGGAGGAATGGACCGAGACCGAGCGGTTGCGCCTGCTCGAGCGCGAGATCCGCTCACCCCGACCCTTCCTGCATCCCTCCGCCTCCGCCGGGCCTGAGGCCGACGCGGTGCTGGCCACCTATCGGGTCTTGGCCGAGCACCTCAGGACGCACGGGATCGACGGCCTCGGCGCGCTGATCGTGAGCATGACCCGGCGTCTCTCGGACCTGCTCGGCGTATACGTCCTGGCCCGCGAGGCCGGACTGTTGCGTCTGTTTCCCGAGGGCATGGTGTGCCTGTTGCCGGTGGTGCCCCTGCTCGAGACGGTGGAGGATCTGGAACGGGGTCCGGAGATGCTGCGGGCGTTCCTGGAGTTCCCGGTCACCCGGGCGAGCCTGGCCCACCACGCGATCCGCGCGGGCCGCCCGGGTCGGTTGCGCCAGCAGGTGATGGTCGGCTACTCCGATTCCAACAAGGACGCGGGCATCATGGCCAGCCAATGGGCCCTGCAGCGGGGTCAGGCCCGCCTGGCGAGGGTCGGCGAGCAGGCGGGTGTCCAGGTGCAGTTTTTCCATGGCCGCGGAGGCACCATCAGCCGCGGGGCCGGCCCGACCCACCGCTTCCTCGAGGCCCTGCCGCCGGGATCGTTGACCGGGGCGGTCCGCCTGACCGAACAAGGCGAGACGATCGCCCAGAAGTACGGCAATCCCGGCACCGCGCGCTACAACCTGGAACTCCTGTTGGCCGGCGTGACGGCGACCACCTGGCGGCATCGGCGGAAGGGGGAGTTCCCGGCCGAACTGGTGCCGCTGATGGATCGCCTCGCGGCGGAGTCCAGCCGGGAGTATCGATCCCTGCTGGAATCCGAGGGTTTCCTGACCTTCCACCGGCAGGCCACCCCGCTCGACGCCCTGGAGAACACCCGCATCGGATCGCGTCCCTCCCGTCGCACGGGTCAGGCCAGCCTCACCGACCTGCGGGCCATCCCCTGGGTGTTCTCATGGACGCAGGCCCGATTCTACCTGACCGGCTGGTACGGCGCAGGATCGGCCTTGGCGGCCGTGTCGGAGCCGGAGCTGTCCTTGCTGCGCGACCAGGTCCGCGTGGTCCCCTTTCTCCGCTACCTCATCACCAACATCGAGACATCGCTGGCCAGCAGCGACCTGGAGGTCATGCGCGAATACGCGAGCCTGGTCGAGGAGCCGGAGCTCCGCGATCGGATCTGGGGACGCATCGAGGCGGAATGGCATCGCACTCAACGCAGCCTCGCCTTGATCCTCGGCACCGAGTTCGC
>CAYLTF010000038.1:0-26256 GCA_964386625.1 uncultured Akkermansia sp.
GTCTGTCCCTTGGAAGGAGTCTGTCCCTTGGAAGGAGTCTGTCCCTTGGAAGGAGCCTGTCCCTTGGAGTGGAGCCTGTCCCTTGGAGGAAGGAGCCTGTCCCTTGGAGGGAGGGAGCCTCCTGGAATCCGACCTTGACGGGGGGAGGGCGGGTTCTCTAAGGTTACGGACCGTAAGGAACTTTCTGTCGGCCGGGGTGTCGACATGCATGAGTCGGTGAACAACCGGCTTTTTTGTTACCCCGGTTTTCGGGATTGGCTGACGACTATGAACGCGGAGATTTTGGCGGTTGTTGAGTTCTGGGAGAAAGAGAAGGGCATTCCCAAAGATGTCCTCCTGGGTGCCATTCAGGAATCCCTGATGCAGGCCGCCAAGAAGGCGGTCGGGCCGGCCCGTGAACTCCGGGTTTCCATCGATGGGCGATCCGGCGACATCAAGGCCTGGGCCAAGCTGGTGGTCGCCGAAAAGGTTCTTTCCAAGCACGACCAGATCACCGTGTTCGATGCTCGCCGTGCCGGTCATCCCGAGGCCAAGGTGGGCGATGAGATCGAGGTGGAGGTGACTCCCGCCGGTTTTGGCCGCATTGCGGCCCAATTCGCCAAGCAGGCCATGATGGCCCAACTCCGCAGGGCGGAGAAGGCGATGGTGTACGACGAGTTCAAAGATCGTGTCGGTGAGCTGGTCAACGGAACAGTCCGCAGGTTCGAACGCTCGGATGTGGTCCTGGATCTCGGCAAGTTCGAGGCGATCATGCCGAACCGGGAGCGGGTTCCGACCGAGGAGTACCAGATCGGCGAGCGCATCCGTTGCTACGTCAAGGCGGTCGAGCAGACTCCCCGCGGCCCCGAGATCGTCCTCTCTCGCGCCGATCCCAATTTCGTCATCAAGCTCTTCAAAGTGGAGGTTTCCGAGATCGGCGATGGCACCATCGAGATCAAGGGGATCGCCCGGGAGCCGGGTTTTCGCACCAAGTTGGCCGTGTTCTCCCGCGATCCCAAGGTGGATCCCGTGGGTGCCTGCGTGGGTCTTCGGGGGCAGCGGGTCAAGAATATCGTCCGCGAGCTCAACAACGAGAAGGTCGATATCATTCCGTGGTCCCCGGACATCCGGAAGTACGTCGAGAACGCCTTGGCGCCGGCCAAACTGAAGACGTTCGAGGTCGACGAGCAGCGCAAGCGGGTTTTGGTGCACACCTCCGCCGATCAGCTTTCGTTGGCCATCGGAAAGCGCGGCCAAAACGCCCGATTGACCTCCCGCCTCACGGGTTGGAACATCGAAATCGAGGCTGAGGCGTCCGTGCTGCCCGGTTTTGATCAGAAAGTGGCCGATGCCGTCCGGGATTTCGCCTCCGTGCCGGGAATCACCGAGGAGCAGGCCCGAATCCTGGTGACCACCGGATTCCATAGCCTGGAAGATGTCATCCAGCAGATCGGTATCGAGGATTTGCAAGCGATGGAGGGAATCGGATCCGATGCCGAATCGATCCTGGAAGCCATCCGCGGCGAATTGACGCGCCGAGCAGCCAGTGGTGCTGGCCCCGAAGCCCACTGATCCTTCATCAGGGTTGGTTTCAAGGCTTGGATCGCCGACGATCCAGGCAGCCGCGCCGGGCGCGGTTCGGGGAACGTCGGCGGTGAAACAAAAAGCAGTATGCCCGTTCGCATTTACGAGATCGCCAAGAAGCTGAACCTTGAGAGCAAGTTTGTGCTCAACAAGGCTAAGGAACTGGGCATTGCCGCCGCCAAGGTCCCGTCGAGCACCCTCGACAAGATCACCGCCGAGTTCCTCGAGGAACAGTTGGCCCCGTTGGCCAAGCCGCTCGAACCCACCAAGCCGGTCGAGGTGGTGCCTGTGGCCATCATCCACGCGCCGCCGCCTCCGCCGGTCGAGCCGGAGCCGACGCCCGTGCCGCCGCCAGTCGCCCCCTCCGCACCCTCTCCCGAGGTGGCCCACGAGCAGGCTGAGCCCCCCAAGGCTGCGGCGACTCCGTCCGCCCCGGCGCCGATCGTCGCCCCGGAAGCGGAAAAGAAAGCCGCTGCGCCAGCCCAGCCTTCCGCTCCGTCCGCGGTCGAGGCCCCGGCTCCAGTTCCGGCCCCGGCGATCGTCGCCGATGGCCAATCCATCGCCGCCGCCGCGGCGGTCGAAGCCCGCCCTGGATCGGCTCCGACGGTGATCGCCCCCTCGGCTACGAGTGCTCCGCCGCCCTCGGCCGTCGGTGCCGCGCCGTCCGCTGCGCCGGCGACCCCCGTGCCGGTGGTGCCCACTCCGGCTCCTCCTGCTCCCGCCGCTGAAGCATCGCCGGCCGCTCCTCCTGCGCCTCCGGTGCCGCCGCCCGTCCAGACCGGCCAGTTGGTCGGACGCATCGATCTCAGTCAGTTCGGCTACGGTGGCCGTACCACCCGGGGTGTCAGCACACCGCCTCCCGCTCGTCCGGCGGGGCCTGCCGGGCGTGATGATCGTCGCGGTCCGCTGCCGCCGCAGCAGTCCCGTCCGGGTGGTCCGTCCTACCAGGGGGCGCCACGCCCCGGTCAGCCCCAGCGTCCTGGCCAGTTCGGCCGCCCCGGTCAGCCCGGAGGTCGTCCCGGTGTCGCCGCCGGACCTGGCCCTCGTCCCGCTCCGGCGCCGGCCCGGCCCCAGATCGCGGCCGACGCTCCCACGATCATCATGCGCCCGCCGATCGTGGTGCGCGAGTTGGCCGAGCAGATGGGCAAGAAGCCCTTCCAGATCATCGGCGACCTGATGCAGATGGGGGTCTTCGCCACGGTGACCCAGACCATCGACACCGAGGCGGCCATCAAGATCTGCGCCAAGCACGGCATCCGTTTCGAGACCGAGAAGCGCGACAAGGCCGCCCATGTCGTCAACGTCCCCAAGGAGGAGAAGCTCGAGCTCGACACCGAGGACAAGCCCGAGACGCTGAAACCCCGCCCGCCCGTGATCACGATCATGGGGCATGTCGATCACGGCAAGACCTCGCTCCTCGACGTCATCCGCAAGGCCAACGTCGCCTCGGGCGAGGCGGGTGGCATCACCCAGCACATCGGTGCCTATACCATCCAGTATCCGCACCCGAACACCGGCAAGCTGGAGAGCCTGACCTTCCTCGACACCCCGGGCCATGCCGCCTTCTCGGCGATGCGCGCCCGTGGCGCCAACGTGACCGACATCGTCGTCCTGGTGGTCGCGGCCAACGACGGCGTGATGCCCCAGACCCTCGAGGCCCTGGCCCATGCCAAGGCGGCCAAGGTTCCGATCATCGTCGCGGTCAACAAGTGCGACCACCCGAACTCCAACCCGATGAAGGTGCGTCAGCAACTCCAGGACAAAGGCCTGGTGCCTGACGACTGGGGTGGCGACACGCTCTTCGTCGAGTGCTCCGCGCTCACCAAGAAGGGCATCGACACGCTGATCGACTCCATCCTGCTGCAGGCGGAATTGCTCGAGTTGAAGGCCAACCCGGACCGCAACGCGAAGGGCAACGTCATCGAGTCGGGTGTCGAAGCCGGTGGCTCGGTCGCCACGGTCCTCGTCCGCAAGGGCACCCTGCGCATCGGTGATGTCATCATCTGCGGTGAGCACTACGGAAAGGTGCGCGCCATGATGAATGAAGAGGGCGTGCGCCTGAAGGAGGCGACCCCCTCGGTGGCTGTCCGCGTGCTCGGTCTCAACGGCGTTCCCGACGCCGGCAGCGAGTTCAGCGCGGTCGAGAACGAGCGGGCCGCCCGCGACCTGGCCGAGGAGCGTTCCGACGCCCGTCGCAAGTCCGAGATGGAAGGCGACCGTCGCAAGACCCGGGCCTCGCTGTCCGACCTCTTCGGACGCATCGGCGACCTTTCGGCCAAGGTGCTCAAGGTCATCGTCAAGGCCGACACCCAGGGTTCGGTGGAGGCCATCGTCGGTGCCCTCCGCGAGATCAAATCACAGAAGGTCTCCCTCGAGGTGGTCCACAGCGCCGTCGGCGCCATCAACGTGTCGGACGTCAACCTCGCCCGTGGTTCCAAGGCGGTCATCCTTGCGTTCCACACCCGCGTCGACAACAACGCCGCCGAGGAGGCCAAGCACCATGCCGTCGAGATCCGTCTTTACGCGATCATCTACGAGCTCATCGACCAGGTGAAGGACGCCATGGCGGGCCTCCTCGATCCGTTGCTCAAGGACGTCGTCGTCGGCCAGGCCGAGGTCCGCAAGATCTTCGATCTTTCCAAGGGCGGTCGCGTCGCCGGTTGCGCGGTCACCACCGGGCGGCTGGTCCGCGGCAAGATGCGGTTGCGTCGCCGTGGCAACCTGGTTTACGAGGGAGTCTCGCTCACGCTCAAGCGCTTCCAAGACGAGGTCAACGAGGTCCGCTCCGGCATGGAGTGCGGTGTCCGTCTGGACGGTTTCGACGACTACCAGGAAGGCGACATCATCGAGTGCTACTCCGTCGAGAAGATCGCCGCCAAACTCGAATAACGCATCCCGCCGTGCCCTCACCCGTCCCACCGGCCCCGAGCCGGCGTCTGCAGCGCGTGGCCGAACTCCTCAAGCGGGAGGTCAGCGAACTGCTGCGCCGCGAGTTGAGCGTCGAAGAGGTCGGACTGCTGTCGGTGAACGAGGTCAAGGTGTCCCCGGACCTCAAGACCGCGACGGTCTTCGTCGGCTTCGTCGGCAATCGCCAGCAGCGCTCCGCCGCTCCTGACAAGCTGGCCCAGAAGGCCAAGCACATCCAGATGATGCTGGGCTCCCAACTGAGCATGAAGTGGACTCCGGTTCTCAACTTCCTGCTCGATGAATCGGTGGAGAAGGGCAACCGCGTGCTGGCCATCCTCGAGAGCCTCGAGAAGGACCAGAAGCCGGGAGCCTGAGCCCCCCGAAGCGACCTCTTTCGCCAGCCATGCCATCCTCCGAAATGCCCAAGGCCGTGGAGAACATCCTGGCCGCGATCGACGAGGCCAAGTCGATCCTGGTGGTCGGGCACATCCGGCCCGACGGAGACTGCATCGGCAGTCAGGTCGGTTTGGCCATGGCCCTCGAGGCGGCTGGCAAGGAGGTGACCGTCTGGAACCAGGATCCCGTGCCCGACAAGCTTCGGTTCCTGGATCCGGACAAGCGGGTGCGCAAACCCAGTCCCGGTCGGCAATTCGATCTGGTGATCGCCACCGACTGTGCCGCCCTCGACCGGATGGGGCGGATCACCGAGTGCCTGCCCGAGGGGGTGACTCTGGTGAACATCGATCACCACGCCTCCAACACCCGCTACGGAAAGCTCAACTGGGTTTCGCCACGGGAGCCGAGCACGGGCGAGTTGATTTTCGACCTTTGCAAGTGGGCCGGCTGGAAGGTCACCCAGCCGATGGCCGACTGCCTCTTCACCGCGGTCAGCACCGACACCGGCAGCTTCCAGTACCCCAGCACCACCCCGGACACGCTCCGCACCGCCGCCGAACTGGTGGAACGTGGCGCCGGACTGGGGCGCATCTGCCAGGAGGTCTACCAGAGCTACCCCATGACACGGGTCCGCCTCCTGCGTCATGTCTACACCCATTTCCGACTGTCCGACGGCGGTCAGACGGCCTATTTCTGGCTCAAGAAGCGCGACTACGCTCGTGCCGGGGCCTCCACCGAGGAGAGCGAGGGGCTCATCGACCACATCCGGGCCATCGATGGGGTGGTCGTCGCGATGGTCTTCGAGGAAGTCAGCGAAGAGGTCACCCGGGTCAGTTGGCGTTCGAAGTCGGCCCGGATCGATGTCGCCGCCATCGCCCAGAAATTCGGTGGCGGGGGCCACAAGGCCGCGGCCGGAGCCCGCATCGAGGGGCGGCCACTGGGTGTCCAAAGGCGGGTCCTCAACGAGGTCCGCAGGTCGCTCAAGGCATCGGCCTGAGTGGGCGAACCCTGGGTTCCGTTCTTCTTTCGCCCGCCTCCGATCCGTTCCTGTCCCGCATTCCATTCCCGAGTTTCCGATGGCCATACCCACCCTATCGCCCCTGGACGGCGCACTGCTCGTCGACAAGCCCGCGACCTGGACCTCCCACGATGTGGTCGCCAAGGTGCGCAACCACTTCCGTCTGCCCAAGGTGGGCCACTGCGGTACCCTCGACCCGATGGCCACGGGGCTGCTGATCCTCGTGCTCGGCAAGGCGACCAAGTATTCCGAGCGGTTGATGTCTTCCGACAAGGTCTACGAAGGCGTGATGCGCCTCGGGGAGACCACCGATTCCTACGATGCGGACGGTGAACTGGTGGATTCCCTGCCGGTGCCCCCGCTGTCGGTGGACGACCTGAACGAAGCGGCTGCGGCCTTCACCGGGGATCTGCTCCAGACGCCGCCGATGGTGAGCGCGGTCAAGATCGGTGGCACCCCTCTCTACAAGCTCGCCCGCAAGGGACAGGAGGTCGCCCGTGAGCCTCGGCCGATCCATGTCTACACCTACCGCTTCGACGACTACGAGGAACCCTTCGCCTATTTCCGTGTGAGCTGCACCAAAGGCACCTACATCCGGAGCCTGGCGCATGATCTCGGCCAGAAGCTCGGGTGCGGCGCCCATCTCACCCGCCTGCGCCGGGTCACCAGCGGCCGGTTCGACGTGGCCGATGCGGCCCCGCTGTCGGAGATTCTCCAGTGGGATCTGCCCACGCTGGAAAAAAGGCTGATCCCGTTCCTGAAGCTCAAATCCTACGAGTAGGCTTGCAGCGGGCGGGGCGGCTCCAGAATCCTCTGGATCCATGTCCTCCGAAGGTTCTCCAGCCTCCGCGGAAACCCATGCCTCCCCGGATTCCCGGCGGCTCAGGCTCTTCCGCGGACTGGCGCTCGTCGCCCCAGTGCTCGTTTTGCTGGGCGTCGAGTTCGGGCTGAGGCTTTCCGGAAACCATCGGCCCACCGCTTTCTGGTTGGAGGCGGGAGACGGGATGCTCCGGGCCAATCCGGCCTTCGGCGCGGCCTATGTCGGCGAGACCCAGGCCCGGATGCCCCGCCCGCTGAAGATCCGTGCCGCCAAGGAACCCGGCTCCTTGCGGGTGCTGGTGCTGGGCGAATCGGCAGCCCTGGGCGATCCGGAGCCCGCCTTCGGCATGCCACGGTTCCTCCAAGCCCAGTTGGAGGCGCGGTTTCCCGGTCGCAAGATCGAGGTGCTCAATGTGGCGATCACCGCCCTGAATTCCCACGCGCTCCGACGGATCGCCGCCGACTCCACCGGCCTGGGTGCCGATGCGTGGGTCGTCTATCCCGGCAACAACGAGGTCCATGGACCGTTCGGTCCGGCCAGCAATCCGTTGGGCAAGGCTCCGTCCCTGGCGGTCGTGCGCGCTGGATTGCTCCTCCGGAGCACGGCCATCGGTCAGTGGATCTTCCGGGTCCGCGAGGGGCAGGGCGACGCGCTGTCCCTGGCACCGCGCTGGGCCGGCCTTGAGACCTTTTCCAAGAACCACATCGCCGCCGATGATCCTCGGTTGGAGGCCGTGCGCGAGGCCTACCGGCGCAACCTGGCCGACTTGGTGCGCTTCGGCGTGGAATCCGGCGCTGCCGTGGTGGTGGGAACCATGGCGGTGAACCTGCCGGATTGCCCCCCGTTCGCCTCGGTGCCCATCGAGGGGTCCGCGCAGGTCCTGTCGGAGTGGAAATCGCTCTCCGAGCGGGCGCGTGCACAGGATGTCGCCGGCGACTGGAACGGTGCCGTCGAGAATTGGTCCAAGGCCGTCGCCCTGGTGCCGCGCCATGCCGAGAGCCGGTTCCAATTGGGATCTGCCCGTCTCAACGCGGGGGACATGGCCCGGGGCACGTCCGACCTCGAGGCCGCCCGCGACCTCGACACCCTCCGGTTCCGGGCCGACTCGCGCATCTTGGCCATCACCCGGGAGGTCGTGGCCGCGGCCGCCTCGCCGCGAGTGGTGCTGGTCGATGCGGCCAAGGAACTGAAGGGTGAGGATCCGACGCGGCCGCCTGGCGCCGACCTCTTCTTCGAACACGTGCACCTGCGACCGGAGGGCAATGATCGACTGGCCCGATTGTTCGCCCGCGCCTTGACGGGCCTTCTGCCCGAGGCCGGGAAGTCTCCGGCGACCTGGGCCACCGAGGCGGCCTGCCGCACGCGGCTCGGGTGGAACCCTCATGCCGAGGTGCGCCTGTGGACCCAGATCCGTTCGCTGTGCCAGAAGCCCCCGTTCTCGTTCCAGAGCCATCAGGAGGCTCGGAACCGCTTCCTGGACGACCGGTTGGCCGAGGCCAATGCGGCGGCCCGCAAGGTGGGCCTGACGGGCTCGATCCAGGGGTTGGAGCCGCTGCTCGCACGGTACCCGGCCGATTGGCAACTGGCCGAGCAGTCGGCCCGGCTTCACCGCCAGGGGCGTCGTTGGACGAATGCGGTCGAGACTTGGAAGCGTGTGGTCGAAGGCGCTCCGGACCATGTGGTCGCCTGGCACTTCCTCGGCGAGGCCCAGGCCCAGGCCGGTGATCGGCGCGCGGCGATCGAGTCGCAAGCCCGGGCCTTGTCGCTGCGGCCCGATTTCGTGGAGGCCTCGCTCGCATTGGGGCAACTCTACGGGGAATCGGGGCGCTTCCAGGAATCGGTCGAGGTCTTCGACCAGAGCCTCAAGCGCGATCCCCGCAATCTCGAGGCCCTGATCAACAAGGCGGTCACACTCGAGGCGATGGGCCGACGCGACGAATCGGTGCCTCTGCTTTCGCGCGCCATGACCGAGCACCCTCAATCCACGCTCCCATGCATTCGCCTGGGGGAATTGCTCTCGAGCCGCAAAGAATACCCGGCGGCTGTCGCGGCCTTCGAGGAGGCCGCCCGGCGCGACCCTTCCAACCTGGTGATCCTCCAACGATTGGCTGGTGAGCTCGGCCGTGCGGATCGTCCGGCCCAGGCGGAGGCCGTGCTGAGGCGCGCGGCCCAGGTCGACCCGCAGAACGCATCGGTCCGGGTCGACCTCGGGGTCGCCTTGGCGCGACAAACCCGGTTCGCCGACGCCATCGTCGAGTTCGAGGCCGCCCTGCGGGCCCAACCGGGCAATGCGTCGGCCCGCACCTACCTGGAGCGTGCCCGGGCCATGCTTTCCACCGCACCGCAATCCCCCAACCGAAAACGCTGATGTGGTCCCTGATCCGAGACTTCGCCCGGTTCCTGGGGCGTGAGAAGAAATGGTGGCTGGCGCCGCTGATCCTGATCCTGCTGCTGCTGGGGGCGGTGGTGGTCTTCTCGTCGAGCTCGGCGGTGGCGCCCTTTCTCTACCCCTTTCTCTGATCCACCGCCGCGAGGCCGACCATGCGATACGTCCTGGGCATCTCCGGTCTGTACCACGACTCGGCCGCCGCCCTTCTCGGGGACGGCCGGATCCTGGCGGCCGTCCAGGAGGAGCGGTTGTCGCGTCGCAAGAATGACGCCCGGTTTCCCCTGCGGGCCATCGCCTCGTGCCTCGAACAGGCGGGCATCGGCGCCGCCGACCTCGCGGCCGTGGCCTTCTACGAGAAGCCCATCCTCAAATTCAGCCGCACTCTCGAGGTGTTCCTCGGGTGGGCCCCTCGCGGGGGACGGGCCTTCGCCCGCACCATTCCCGAGTGGCTGGGCGGGCGTCTGGACATCCGCGGGCGCATCCGGTCGGCGTTGCCGGGGTTCCCGGCCGATCGCCCCATCCTCTTCACCACCCATCACGAGGCGCATGCGGCCAGCGCCTTCCTGCCATCGCCCTTCTCGGAGGCGGCCATCCTGACCGTGGACGGGGTCGGGGAATGGGCCACGACCGCCATCGCCCACGGAACAGGTGGCGGGATCGAGCCGGTCGAGGAGATCCAGTTCCCGCACTCCCTGGGCCTCCTGTACTCGGCGTTCACCGCGTATTGCGGATTCCGGGTCAACTCCGGCGAGTACAAGCTGATGGGCCTGGCCCCGTATGGCGAACCGAGCTGGGTCGAGACGATCCTCGATGAACTGGTCAGCCTGAATGATGACGGTTCCTTCCGGCTGAATCTCGAATACCTGGACCCGCTGGCCGAGGACCATCTGACCCAGGACCGTTTCCATGAGCGATTCGGGGGGCCTCCCCGCCGGCCCGAGGATCCCCTGGAGAAACGCCACCTCGACCTGGCCCGATCGATCCAGGCAGTGACCGAGCGGGCCATGCTCGGTCTGGCCCGGCGAGCCCACGAGCGCACCGGGTCCCGTCGCCTGTGCCTGGCCGGGGGCGTGGCGTTGAATTGCGTGGCCAATGGCCGGTTGCTGCGGGAGGGCCCTTTCGAGGAGTTGTGGATCCAGCCCGCGGCCGGCGATGCCGGTGCCGCCCTGGGGGCGGCGTTGGCCGCGTGGCACGGCCCCCTCGAGCGCGGAGGCTTGGCCGCGCCCCGCAGCCCGTCGCCCGGCGATGCCATGCAGGGCGGATTCCTCGGGCCGGAGGAGTCGCCCGAGGCCGTCGAGTCGTGTCTGAAGCGCTGGGAGGCCGTCTGGGAGCGGATGGAATCCGAGGCGCTGCTGGACCGGGTGGTCCGTGCCTTGGTCGCGGGTCAGGTGGTGGGGTGGGTGCAAGGTCGCATGGAATTCGGCCCGCGAGCGTTGGGACACCGGTCGATCC
Source organism: uncultured Akkermansia sp. (assembly GCA_964386625.1). Taxonomy (GTDB): domain Bacteria; phylum Verrucomicrobiota; class Verrucomicrobiia; order Limisphaerales; family UBA9464; genus SXXZ01. The sequence continues at coordinate 10,546 of CAYLTF010000038.1, forward strand.
TGGGGGATCCCCGCAGTCCGGACATGCAGTCCCGGATGAACCTGAAGGTCAAATTCCGGGAATCCTTCCGACCATTCGCCCCGGCCGTGCTGGCGGAGCGATGCGGGGAATTCTTCGGGCTGGAGACCGAGTCGCCCTACATGCTGTTGGTGGCCCCGGTGGCCGAATCGCAACGCGTCCCGGTGGGTCGGGAAGCCGCGGGGCTGGATCGGTTGAAGCAGGTGCGCTCGACGCTGCCGGCGGTGACCCATGTGGATGGATCGGCGCGCGTCCAGACCGTCGATCGGGACCGCAACCCGCTCTTCCATGCGCTGCTCCGCCGCTTCGAGCAGGCCACGGGTTGCCCGGTGCTCATCAACACGTCGTTCAATGTCCGGGGCGAACCCGTGGTGGGTTCCACTGACGACGCCTACCGTTGCTTCATCAATTCCCGGATCGATGTCCTGGTCGTGGGACCGTGCTTCCTGGAACGCGATCGGCAGCCCCATGCCTCGTTGCCTCGCAGCTTCGAGGCTCTCCCCGACTGACCATGAGCGCTCCCCGTGCCGCCACAGGCTTCCGCAACCGGTTGACCATCGGGGCCTCGCTGCTGCCACCGTTGGCCCTCCTGATGCTGGCGGCCCGTTGGGGGTGGGTGCCGGTCCCGGCCTGGGTCTTCCTGACGTGCATGCCGCCGGTGCTGGCGGTGGGCATGCTCCTCCCGCAGGTCTTCGAGCCATGGCATCGGCGGGTTTCGCGCGGGCAGGCCTGGCTGGGGCGACGGTTGGTCTTCGGGCTGCTGCTCGGGGTGTACGTGTTGGCCGTGGTTCCGATCGGGTTCCTGATGCGTCGTTCCGGCAAAAACCCGCTCGACCTTTCCCGCTCGGGCGGCAGTTGGGTGAGGTCCAAGGGGTATGGTTCGCTGAGGGATCCGTTCTGAGAGCCCGTCCCGAGACTCGGAGGGCATCGGAGTGCTGTCGCCCCTGGGTGTCACCCGCTCGCAGCACCGACAGTGGGCCTCGACAGGACTCGATTGTCCGTTGAATCTGTCTCAGTTGCCTATGAAGACCTCCCTGAATATGGCCTTGGCGTGTGCCGCCCTGGCTTCCGCCCCCGTTCTCCTGGCCCACGACACGGGATCCGCTCCCCATGACCACGGTCCGTCGGCCGTGCCCGTGACCTTCCAGGTCGAGAAGAAGGGCCCCGTGAAGGCGCCCGCGGCGCAGGACAAGTCGGCCGTCCCGCAGGTCAGCGGCCAGGGGTTCTGGAAGTTCGCCCCGGTCACCACGGCCATGCCGGTGCCGGCCGAGGCGCAGCCCTACGTGAAGGGCGCCCATGGCACACTGATCGTCGACAGCGAGCGCGACGTCGTCTACTGGGGCCTCGAGAAGGTCGGCTGGATCGGCTTCAGCGACCGCCTCAAGACCTCCTGGGTGGTGAAGGGCGACCCTTCCATCGCCTCGGGCAACCTGCACGGCGCGGACATCCTGCCTCGCAAGGGCCAGCTGCCGCTGGTCGTCGCCGCCGACAACGTCGAGGGCGAGATCCTGCTCTCCGACACGACCTTCCGCACCGTGGAGAAGCTCAAGATCCCGGATGGCGGCCCGTACGCCGACAAGAAGGGTTGGGCGCCGACCGATGCGAGCTTCGCGGGTGACAAGACCCTCTGGGTGACCGACGGATACGGTCGCCATTGGTTCATGGATGCCGACGCCAAGCCCATGAAGTACCGGGGCAACTTCTACGGGGGCGACAGCATGAGCCAGACGCCGCACGGCATCACCTTCGATCCGAAGCGCAACGAGCTTTACGTCTCGGCCCGTCCCGAGGCCCAGGTGCACGAGTGGTCGCCCAAGACCCGCAAGACGCTGGCGGTCCACCAGTTGCCCAAGGGCAGCGCGGCCTGCGACACCGATCTCTGGGGCGACTACCTGCTGGTGCCCTGCCTCACCGGACCGAACAACACCCCGGGCCCGATCTACATCATCAACCTCAAGACCAAGGCCGTGGTCAGCACCATCAAGCCCAAGGAAGAGCTCGGCTACGGCTACGCCCAGCACATGCACGACGCCTGCTGGTACGTCGTGGGCAAGGGCCGCAGCGCCAAGGTGTACATCCTCTTCACCGCCTGGAACCCGGGTGGCGTCGGGGCCCTGGAACTGGTGAACCTCAAGGACTGATTCCCAGGGGCCGGGCCCGTCGCCTTGCGCCGGGCCCGGCCCCTCTCCGCCTTCATCGCCCCGATGCGCGCCTACCACGATCTGCTCCGGTTGGTCCTCGATCAGGGGACCTTCAAGCCCGACCGCACCGGCACGGGCACCTACTCGATCTTCGGGGCGCAGACGCGCTTCCGCTTGTCCGACGGGTTCCCGCTGGTCACCACCAAGAAGGTCCACTTCAAGAGCGTCGCCTACGAACTGCTCTGGTTCCTCCGTGGCGACACCAATGTCCGCTGGCTGCAGGAACACGGGGTGAGCATCTGGAACGAGTGGGCCGACAAGGAGGGGAACCTGGGGCGGGTGTACGGGGCGCAGTGGACCGACTGGCGCGGGGCCGATGGCCGGTCTATCCACCAGATCGACCAGGTCGTGGCGCAGATCCGCCGGAATCCCGACAGCCGCCGGCTCATCGTCAGTGCCTGGAATCCCTCCGAGGTGGATGCCATGGCGCTGCCGCCGTGCCACACGCTTTTCCAGTTCTACGTCAGCGAGGGAAAGCTGAGCTGCCAGTTGTATCAGCGCAGCGCCGACCTGTTCCTGGGGGTGCCCTTCAACATCGCCAGCTACGCCCTGCTGACCCACATGGTGGCCCAGGTCACGGGTCTGAAACCCGGCGATTTCGTGCACACCTTCGGCGACCTGCACCTCTATTCCAACCACCTCGAGCAGGTGAAGGAGCAGTTGGCCCGCGAGCCGCGCCCGCTGCCGACCTTGGCGCTGAATCCGGAGCGGAAGGAACTCCGCGAATTCGTCTACGAGGATTTCGCGCTGTCGGGTTACGACCCGCATCCGGCGATCAAGGCTCCTGTCGCGGTATGAATCTCCCCGGGCGGTGGGCCGACCTCGGTCGCGGGATCCCGCGTGGGGCCTATGCTCGAGCGGTCGGTGCCTGCGTCGGTCGTTCCGTCTCCGATCCTGACCCCATCCCATGAATCTCGAACTCCAAGACCGCGTCGTGATGATCACCGGTGGCGCGGCGGGCATCGGTGAGGCCGCCGTCCGCGCCTTCGCCGCCGAAGGCGCCATCGTCTGGTTCGCCGACCGCAATGCCGAGCGAGGCCGGGCCCTGGCCGCCGAGGTGCCGAGGTCGGTCTTCGCCGAGGGCGACCTCTCCGACCCGATGTTCTGCTCGGAGTGGATCTCTTCGCTGCTCCGGGAGACCGGTCGGCTGGATGTCCTCGTCAACAACGCGGGCGTCAACGACGGCGTTTCCCTGGCCGGTTCCCCGGCCGACTTCATGGCGTCGCTGCGGCGCAACCTGCTGCATGTCTTCGCCCTGGCCCATCATGCGCAGGAGGCCTTGTGCCGGTCGCGCGGATGCATCCTGAACCTCAGTTCCAAGGTCGCAGAAACGGGGCAGGGAGGCACCTCGGGCTATGCCGCCGCCAAGGGGGCGGTGAATGCGCTCACCCGGGAATGGGCCGTGGCCTTGGCTCCGCACGGGGTCCGTGTCAATGCGGTGATCCCGGCCGAGTGCGACACCGAGCAGTACCAGAAGTGGTTCGCTTCGCAGCCCGATCCGGAGGCGGCCCGCGACACCATCGAGCGGATGGTGCCCCTGGGGCGTCGGTTGACCTCGCCGGCCGAGATCGCCGCGACGCTCGTCTTCCTGGCCTCGCCGCGCGCGGGCCACATCACGGGCCAGTGGATCCATGTCGATGGCGGCTACACCCACCTCGACCGCGCCATGACCGGCGGCCATCCCGGATGGTGAGCCTCTTCGAGATCCTCCATGAGGACGCCGACCTGCTGATCCTGCGCAAGCCGGCGGGCCTGGTCTGCCACCCGACCAAGGGCGACGAGTATTCCAGCCTGGTCAGCCGGGTCCGGATCCACCTGGGGTTCGAGCCCCACATGATCCATCGCCTCGACCGCGAGACCGGGGGCGTGATGGCCTTCGCCAAGACCGACGAGGCTGGAGCCGAACTGAGGGCGCTCTGGGCGGCCGGCCTGGTGACCAAGGAATATGTCGCGCTGGTCCAGGGACGCATGCGAGGTGACGGGTTCATCGATGAACCCCTGGGGAAGGAGGTTTCCAGCGCGGTGGCCATCAAGGACTGCGTGCGTCCGGACGGGGCCTCGGCTCGAACCCGCTGGCGTTGTGAGCGGCACTTCGACCGCGGGGGCGACGCCTATTCCCAGGTCCGCGTCTGGTTGGATACCGGGCGCAAGCACCAGATCCGCATCCATCTGGCCCACCTGGGCCATCCGATCGTGGGTGACAAGCTCTACGGGGGCGACGAAAGGATCTACCTGGATTTCGTCGGGGGACACCTGTCGGAAGCACAGCGCGGGTTCCTCCAAGTCCCGTTCCACGCCCTCCATGCCGAGCGCTTGTGGTTTCCGTGGAAGGGCTCGGAAGTCGGATTCGTCGCACGACCCGAGCCCTGGTTCCTCGACTTCGCCGCCGGACGCGAAGTCCCCTGGTTCGAGGACCCGTTCGCCCCGCCTCCCGAGTCGCGGACTCCCCGCACCGGTGGCGCTTCAGCGGGCGTGGGCGCGATCGTCCCAGGAACCGATCCCCAGGAGGGGTAGGGCGAAGGCGAAGGCCTCGTCGCGTCCCGGGGTGTCGGCCTTGCGGAACACCTCGTAGATCGGCTTGCGGCGGTCGGGCGTGGCCACAGATCCCGGCGCGCGGGTCCAGAGCCCGAGGCGGAGGCCCCCTTCGTGGGCGTGATCGACATGTCGGTGCAGGATGAAGGCGTCGATGCCCGGTTCCGCGACCACCTGATGCCAGGCATAGCAGTAGGCGGCGGCCTGCAGGGTCTCGCCCTCGGGCCCGTCCGGGGTGTGGAAACCCTGCTCGCTCAGGATCACCCGTCGGGTGCGTCCGCGGTGCTGCAAGGCCGGTTGGTCGAGGAATTGGCCAAGGGCCCGCAGGTTCCGGAAGGTGATGCGCGGGGTGGTCCTCCAGTCGGGTTGGGCGCTGGCGTCGCGCCAGGAGCGAGGGTTGAAGAGGTCCTCGGGATACGGGTGGAACGCCAGGTGCCAGTCGTAATCGCCGCCGGATCGGGCCAGACGCGCGAAGTGCTCCAGGAACGGGCGCCCCGGGAAGACTTGGCCTTCTTTCCCGCCCGGGTAGGCGATGTTCCAGTGGTGTTCGAGCGAGAGGAACACACGGCCGTTGGCGGAGTGCTGCCGCACCGCCCGATGCGTCAGGCGCACGGTCCGCTCGTAGTCGGCCGCGAACGCCTCGGAAGTGCTCGGTCCGAGGTTGGACCAGAACCAGTGCGAGTTGACCTCGTTGCCGACGATCCAGTTCCACACGCGGCCGTGCCGGCCATCGGGCCGGCTCCAGCGTTCCGCCAGGAACCCGATCGACGCCTCGTACCAGGCCCGGCCCTCCGGGGTCACCGTGTTGAAGGCCGACAGATGGTTCGGGCAATTCGTGCTGTAGGCGGGGTGCAACAGGATCCGGCGCACCTCGGGGTCGGCGCTCTCGTAGTTGAGCAGGATCAGCGAGACGATGATGCCGCGCTCAGAAAGGGTGCGGATCTGGTGATCCATGGCCTCCAGGTAGCCCCTCTGGAAGCGGTGGGTCTTCCCCCCGTGGGCGAAGCCGGGATTGTTGGTGTCGCCCCGGGGATCGACCAGTTGGGCGAGGTTGAAATTGAGCGCGGCGTGGCGGATGCCCAGGGCGAGGGCGTCGTCCACCATCTGCACCTGCAGGCCTTTCTTGGAGGCGGCCGAGGGGTAGGGCTCCGGGTTCGCCGCGCCGCTCGCCCAGAGGCACAGGCTGAGGAAGGCGATCATGCCCTGCGGCCAGGCCCGGGGACCCCGGGAACGACGGCGGAGGCCGGTCCTCATGCCACGGGGCGCAGGCGCTTGATGAGCACCTTCGATTTGCGTCCGCTGGCGTCGTAGCGCTCCCGCCGGGCGGGCGGCAGATCGTTCGGGCTTCCCTCCACGAAGCCACCCTTGGAGATGAAGTAGGTGAAGGCCTGGGTGCTGAGGGTGATCAGCTCCGCCAAACCCTGTTCCCGGGCCCGGGCCTCGACGAACTGGATGAGCTTCGAGCCGATGCCCATGTTCTCATGGCTCGGAGCCACGTAGAGGAAGGCCAGTTCGCCCTTGTTCTGCTCCGGGTACTGGTGGAGGGCGACACAGGCCACCGGGTTCTTGTCGATCTCGTACAAGTAGTAGTCGCCGACCTGTTTTTCGATCGAGGTCCGGGTGCGTTTCACGAGCTCCGCCGAGGCCACCGAGTCCTTGGTCAGGTTGAGCAGGGCGCGGATGTCCTTCTTCAGGGCCCGGCGGATCTGGGTGTACTCGTTGGCGTAAACCAGGGTGCCGATGCCTTCGTTGCTGAAGACCTCGGCGAGCAGTCCCTCGTCGACCTCGCCGTTGATGATGTGCACCCGGGGCACGCCGGCCTCGCAGGCCGCCACCGCCTGTCGCGCCTTGGAGATCAGGTTGATCGGCCAATCCGACGGCACCGGAGTCAGCATCTGCTTGAGTTCGCCGACGATGATCTGCCGGATCAAGGTGCCACCCCGGGTCAGGCCGTCCACGGTGGTCAGGAAAATCAGCTTGGCGGCCTTGAGTTGGTCGGCCAGGGCGAAGGCGATGGTGTCGGAGTTGACCCGGTAGGTCTTTCCGTCGCCGTCGAAACCGAGAGGAGGGACCACCGGCACGATGCCCTGGGCCAACAGGGTCTGGAGCATCTCCACATCGATGCGCTCGACCTTCCCGGTGAACTGGTGATCGACGCCGCCCACGATCCCCAGCGGGTGCGCGATCACCGCATTGGTGGAAACCGCGCGCAGATCGTTGGCGGAAAGGCCCTCCAGGATCTCGTGGGTCAACCGGTTGGCCGCGTTGAGCGACAGTTGGAGCGTCTCGGCGTCGGTGATGCCGGTGCCGTCGAGGTTCGACGCCTTCACGCCGCGTTCCACGGCGAGGGCCGCGATCTGCTTGGCCGCCCCGTGGACGAGCAGGATGCGGATGTTCAGCGAGCGCAGGAGCGCGATGTCGAGCAGGAGGTTGGGGAAGTTGTCGTCGGTGACGATCGAACCGTCGATGGCCAGGACGAACACTTTCTCCCGGAATCGAGGGATGTAGCGGAGGATGCCCCGCAGGTCGGTGAGTTTCACGTCGGGATGTCTCGAGTCGGCGCGCTGCCGAGTTCCAAAGAACAGGCAGGAAGGCTGGCGCTGCAATGAAGAAATCACGGCCCGTGAATCCCCCGCGATCCCCCGGGATGCGCGCCGAGGTGCCCAGCCGGGGAGGTGGCTTGACTTTGATGCTGTCTGACATTTCTGTATCGACAGAAATGAAGGCGCTGAACCAGCTCTCGAACGCCGAACGGCGCTTCATCCTGCATTGGGGCGAGATGGGCACCAAGTGGGGGATCAACCGGACCGTGGCGCAGGTGCATGCGCTGCTGTACCTGGCGCCCGAGCCCCTGAACGCCGAGCAGATCCAGGAGGTGCTCGAGGTGGCCCGCTCGAACGTCAGCACCAGCCTCAAGGAACTGCAGGGTTGGGGGATCGTGCGCCTGGTGCATCTGCCGGGCGACCGGCGCGACCATTTCGAGAGCCTCAAGGATGTCTGGGAGATGTTCCGGATCGTGCTCGACGAGCGGAAACGCCGGGAGTTCGACCCCACCATGGCGGTGCTCCGGGAATGCATCGCCGAGGCCGAGGCCGGCTCGGGCACCGATCGCTACAGCGAGGATCGGCTGCGCGAGATGCACCATTTCCTGGCGACCACCGCAGGGTGGTATGCCACGTTCCGAGGCTGGCCGACCTCGGTGCTGAAACGCTTCTTCAGCATGGGGGACAAGGCGCGCAAAGCGCTCGGCCTGACCTCGGAATGACGCGGTCCACCATGATCGGAGGGTTTCTGCCATGACCGAACAAGACGACAGGTTCCAGACCCCGCCCGGGGCGTGGGCGTTCTACGACCACCGATGCCCGGTGTGCCGCGCGACCATCGGACGCTGGAGGCGGGTCTTCGAGGCGCGCCGCATCGAATTCGCGGCCCTCCAGTCTCCCTGGGTACGGGAGCGGTTGGGTTTGGCCCAGGGCGAGCTGCCCGACGAGATGAAGCTGCTGACGCCCGACGGGCGGATCCTCGGCGGGCCGGTCGCCATCGCCTGGATGTGCCGGCGCGTCTCCTGGCTCTGGCCCATCGGGGTGTTCATGGTGGTGCCGGGGCTCCATGCGGTGACCCGCTGGGTGTACCGCTGGGTCGCCCGCAACCGCTATTGCCTCGGCGATGTGTGCGAGCTGCCGTCCATCCCCGATGGACGCCGTCGGCACCTCGCCGCCACCACGTTCCTGGAAACCCCATGAAGCCCATGAACCGACTTCGGTTCATGGGGGGGCTCCTGCGCTTCCGCGGATCCGTCGGGAGGCTCGGGTTCGCCCTGGGTCTCGGGTCTTGCCTCGTCCTCAAGCAGGGAGTCGACCAAGCGGTGCTGAGCCTCCTCGGGGTGCCCCACTCCGGGCGGTTGTGGGCCATCCTGTTGGGGATCGAGTTGCCGACACGGGAGGATCTCTCGTGGGGATGGCCTCTCTTGGCGGCCTCGCTCCCTTTCCTGTGGGTTGGGCTTGCGCTGACCGCGGCACGGCTGCGCGCCATGGGGCGCTCCGTCGCCTGGGCTCTGCTGTTCTTTGTTCCGGTCCTGAAGTTCCTGATGGCCCTGGTGTTGATCGTCGCGCCGGATGCAGGCGCGCGGACGGGCACGGCACCCCCGGAGCCGCCTCGACGGAATTCCCGATGGCTCTCCTGGATCCCTCGCGGACGATGGGCCTCGGCCGCGATGGGAGCGGGACTCTCGGCGCTGCTCGGAGCCTTGGCCGTCTTCCTGATCGCCAACTATCTCGAAGCCTACGGGTGGACTCTCTTCGTCGCGTTGCCGCTCCTGCTCGGGTTCCTGACCACCCTCATCCACAACCACCACGGCCCACGGACCTGCGTCGAGTCGTTCCTCGCCGTGCTGTCCGCGCTGGCCCTGCTCGGCGGGCTGCTGCTGGCGATGGCCATCGAGGGGATCCTCTGCCTGCTGATGGCTTCACCCATCGCCCTGGTCGAGGCCCTGGTCGGGAGCGCCCTCGCCCAGATGCTTCTTTCGCAGCGTTGGGCGCGACGGCTCCAAGAGGGGCGGGTATTGAGCGCCGGCATCCTGCTCTTGCCGCTGGCGACGGCGGTCGAGTTGGCCGTGCGGCCGCCCCCGGATGTCCGACCGGTGAGCACCGAGGTGACCATCGCCGCCCCTCCCGAGGTGGTATGGCGTCATGTCGTCTCGTTTTCGGACCTGCCGCCGCCGACCGACTGGGTGTTCCGCACCGGCATCGCCTACCCGATCCGGGCGCGTCTCGAGGGCCGGGGCGTCGGGGCGGTGCGCTACTGCGAATTCTCGACGGGCCCCTTCGTGGAGCCGATCGAGGTCTGGGATGAGCCGCGGCGACTGGCTTTCTCGGTGACCTCGTACCCGGCTCCGATGGAGGAGTGGACCCCCTACCGTCATATCCATCCCCCGCACCTCGATGGGTTCCTCGTGTCCCGCCGCGGTCAGTTCGAGCTGTTCCCGATGCCGTCCGGTGGCACCCGACTGGTGGGAACCACCTGGTATCAGCACGGCCTGTCGCCCGATGCCTACTGGAGGGTCTGGTCGGACGCCATCCTCCACCGCATCCACTCCCGGGTGCTTCAGCATATCCGGACTCTGGCCGAGGCCGATCGGTCCCATCCCTGACCGTTTCGATCCTTCCGCCCGCCTTCTTCCTCTTTTCCGTGGCGAAAGTCCGCAGCGCGCCGATATTCCACAAACCGAGCAGACATGGCCAACCACCCGAGCACCACCACCACCATCACCACCGAGACTCTCCATTTTGAGAACGCCCGGGCGGCCCTCCAGCTGCTGGGCGGCGACGAGCGCAATCTGCACGCGCTGGAGAAGGAGTTGGGACTCAAGGCGGCGGCACGCGATGGGTGGATCCGCCTGGAGGGGGAGGCCGACGCGGTGGCCCGCGGAGTGAAATTGTTCCGGTTGCTCGAAGCCGCCCAGAAAGACGGGGCTCCGGTGAAGTCCCGCGATTTCACCCACGCCCTGCACGTGGTGAAGCATGACGGTGCCGAGGCTCTGCAGGCCTTGTTCCACCAGAAGATCAGCACCTCGCCCAAGAAGGCCTCGATCACGCCCAAGACCGTGGGCCAGCAGCGCTACGTGGCGGCGATCCGGGATCATGACGTGACCTTCGGCATCGGTCCTGCGGGCACGGGCAAGACCTATCTCGCCATGGCCATGGCGGTGAACGCCCTGAAGGAGTCCCGCGTGGGTCGGATCATCCTGACACGGCCGGCGGTCGAGGCGGGAGAGGCCCTGGGATTCCTCCCGGGCGACCTGTACCAGAAACTCGACCCCTACCTGCGCCCGTTGCACGACGCTCTCCAGGACATGATGCCCGCCGAGGAGATCCAGAAGAACATGGAGCGTGGGATCATCGAGATCGCGCCCTTGGCCTACATGCGTGGGCGCACCCTCAACCAATCCTTCATCGTCCTCGACGAGGCCCAGAACACGACCGCCGAGCAGATGCTCATGTTCCTGACCCGGCTCGGATTCGGGTCCAAGGCGGTCATCACCGGGGATCCGTCGCAGATCGACCTCCCGAACAGCAAGCGCAGTGGCCTGGTCGAGGCCGAGACGGCCTTGCAGGGCGTCGAGGGCGTGGCGCTGATCCGCTTCGAGAAGAAGGACGTGGTCCGCCATCCGCTGGTGCAGCGTATCGTTCACGCCTACGAGCGGCACCGCGGGACTCAGCGGGGTTGAGGACCAAGGCATGGCCGGCGACGGGTCCCCCCGATCCGCCTCGTGGGACAACGCACGGGACAGGCTCAGAGATTCCGGAAGAGACCGAAGCCTAGGACCAGGATCAGGACTGCCACCCACAGGTGTCGGAACCGGAGCGGGTGCGGTGGTCTCAACCGGGTCCAGCGTTCGATCAGGAGCGCCACGGCCGTCCAGGCAGCCACGGGAAGCGAGGTCACGAACAGGGCATTGAGCCGCCACGCCTCGGCCACGTTGCCGTGGAGGAGTTCGTGGGTCGCCCGGAGTCCGCCGCACCCGGGGCACTGCAATCCGGTCCAGGCGTAGAAGGTGCAGCGCGGGAAAAAGAACTGACCCGCCGGTTTGTGATTCCAGAGGAGGGTCAGCCCGATCAGGCCGGCGAGGCCACCCAACGCCAAGACCGAAGCCCATGGCACCCTGCAGGATGCGGGCCCTGGACCGGTGCCCGCGTCCATCGCTGGCAAGGGATTCGGTCGGTCAGGCGGACCGCCGGGCAGCACGGGGGGCGCTGTCATGGGCCGGATGGATCCGACTCAGCGGAAGGAGTTCCGAACCTCCGGATCGCTCAGGACGACCAGTGCCCAGATGCCGAAGGGCAGGCCCACGCAGCAGCAGGCGCTGAGGCAGGGAAGCATGCCGAGGATCACGCCGGTCATCACCAAGGTGTACGACCTGCGCTGGAGCATCCGGATGCCGGCCAGCAGGGTCACCACGCTCAGGATCAACGCCAACAGGTTGAGAGGCAGGGTGAAGGCCTCCATGGTGCTCATGTAGCTTTTCAGGAGACGCTCGGCCTCCGCGGGCATCCCGGGAGGAATGTCGGTCTTGTTTCCCGATCCCACCAGGCTGGCGATCACTCCGTAGAGCGAGACTCCGGTGCCCAGCACTCCGGTGATCAGGATGCCGATGGCCGGCACCCGGAGCTTGCTGTCGACCACCGACTCGGAGATTCCAGGTGCCGATGGGCGAAATCCGCCCCCGCCGTGGGACGAGCCGCCGCTCGGGCCCGCATAGGACTGACTCGGTGCACCCGCAGTGCCGGCGGAGGTCGGAACGACGGGTGACGGCGGTGGCACACCCAGGGCCTCGGCGAATTCAGGGAAATCGCCCAGGGTCTTCCAGAGTGTCTCGCCCTCGGCCCGGGCCGGGGAGAACCGGTTGAGCCGGTTCTCGGAGATCCACTGTCGGAGTTGGTCGGCCGCGATGGGGCCGTACTCCTTCTGGTCGGCCCCCTGGATGAAGTAAGCGGCCGGTGGTCGGGTCGACGCAGTCGGTGGAGTCGGTGGAATGGGTTGGGACGGCGTGACGGGAGCGGAGATCCCCAGCGCCCCGGCGAACTCGGGGAAGTCGCCCAGGGTCTTCCAGGTCGCCTCGCCCTCGGCACGTGCCGCCGAGAACCGGTTCAGGCGGTTTTCGGCGATCCATTGGCGGAGTTGGTCGGCGGAGACCGGTCCGTATTCCTTCTGGTCGGCACCTTGGATGTAGTACATGGCGGAGGTCGGGGTTTCCGTTGGTCGGTGGGGAGAATGGCGAGGGCGGCTCTTCAGTTCAATGGGAGGAAGTCTGCCGGCCCGTCCGGGACGCATCCCGGTACTGGTATCGGAGGGCCACGAAGACGAATCCGACGGCCACCACCGCCAGCATGGCGGCGCAGAGATTGAAGAAACCCACCCCCGAGACATGGAGCACCTCGGTGCCATCGGCCAGTCGCTCCTTGACGTTGAGGCCGAAGACCTTGGCGATGGCCAGGTTGCCGAGGGCCGTGGTCAGCAACCAGAAGCTCATCATGGTGCTGCGCATCGAGGCGGGGGCTTCCCGGAAGGCGAACTCCAGCCCGGTGTTGGAGACCAGGACCTCGCCCGCGGTCAGGACGATGTAGGGCAGGGTCTGCCACAGGACGCTCAGTTTCTCGCCGCCGGCCACCCGCTGCTCGATCAGGGCCACCATGACGAAGGACACCGCTGTCAGGAAGAGTCCGGTGCTCATCCGGCGCAACGTCGTGACCCGAAGACCCGACTTCTCGGTCACCGGGAAGAGCAGGTAGGTGAAGATCGGCACCATCACCATCACCAGCAGGGCGTTCATCGACTGCATCTGCTCGGCCCCGATCCGGTCGCCGATGATGAACCGCACCGCCGGACCCACGAGCGGCAGGTTCAGGATTCCCTCGCCGATCACGTAGGGCGTCATCTTGTCTCCTTGCAGGACCCAGGTCGTGCTGTTCTGGTCCCAGAGCGCCCAGAAGAACGGGATCAGGGCGAACACTCCGGCCACCTTCGTGGCGGATTTGGCGGCCTCCACCTGGTCGCGCGAGTAGCGATGCTCGCAGGCGCTCCAGAAACCACCGCCCTGTCGGCGGTCGGCGGGGTGGGTGAGCGCATGCCACAGCATCTCCCAGAAACTGCCGCCCTGAGGTCCGGCGGGCGGGACATGGACGTAATGCCTGCGGCCCATCCAGAAGAAGAGCGTGGCCAGACCCATGAAGATGCCCGGGACGCCGAAAGCCCATCCGTAGCCATGGTCCTTGGCGATGCGCGGGATCACCAGGAACGCGAAGAACGATCCGAAGTTGATGCTCCAGTAGAACAGACCGTAGGCGCGTTGCAGCAAATGCCCCTGACCGGCGTGGAATTGATCACCGACAAAGGCCGAGACACAGGGCTTGATCCCACCCCCGCCGAAGGAGATCAGCGCCAGACCTGCGTAGAGGAGCCAGAGTTTCTGCTCCTGACCTTGCACCAGGTCCGCCAGCGCCAGCACCCCGTGCCCCAGGCAGTAGAACAGAGAGATGTACAGGATGGTCTTGTAGCGGCCGAGGACACGGTCCGAGAGCCAAGCCCCGAAGAGGGGCATGAAGTACACCCCGAAGACGAAAAGGTGGACGATCTCGGAGGCCTTCGAAGATCCCTGGCCAAGGTGCTTGGCGATGTAGAGGGTCAGGATGCTGCGCATCCCGTAGAAACTGAACCGCTCGCAAGCTTCATTGCTGATGATGTACTTGATCTGCGGCGGGAACGAATCGTCCGTTGCAGACCGGGTCGGAGCCGTGGGATGGGCGGATGACACGCACCCGGTTTATCCAACGCCCCCCGCAAGACCAAGCAGCGAGTGGGCGAGGAGAACGATTTTTACCGATGCCTCGTCGCTGTGTGCGCGGGTCGGGTCCGGCTCTTGGAGCCGGCGGGGTGTCGCCTGCCTCAGGCCTTGTCCTGGATCAACTCGCGGCGAGCGCCGCCGAGGAATCGTTCCACGAAGTTCGTGGTGTAGTGGCCGCGGCGGAAGTCGGGATCCTGCAGGATGGCCAGTTCGAAGGGGATGGTGGTCTTGACCCCGGTCACCATGAACTCGCTCAGCGCGCGGGTCATCTTGTTGAGCGCGTCGGTGCGGTCCTTCCCGATGGCGATGAGTTTGCCGATCATCGAGTCGTAGTACGGAGGGATGGTGTAGCCCGCATAGGCGTGGGAATCGAGACGGATGCCCGGGCCGCCGGGCGGGTAGTACATCTCGATACGTCCCGGGCTGGGGCGGAAGTCGTTGAAGGGGTCCTCGGCGTTGATCCGGCACTCGATGGCGTGACCCTTGAGGGTCACGTCGCTCTGGCTGATGGAGAGCTTCTCGCCGGCGGCGATGAGGATCTGCTGCTTGACCAGGTCCACCCCGGTGACCTCCTCGGTGATGGGGTGCTCGACCTGGATCCGCTTGTTGACCTCCAGGAAGTAGAAGTTGCCGGAATCGTCGGCGATGAATTCCACGGTGCCGGCATTCGAATATCCCGCCATCTCGGCGATCGCCAGCGCCGCCTTGCCCATCTTCTTGCGGAGATCCTTGAGGTCTTTGCGATCGAGAAGCGGAGAGGGGGTCTCTTCGATGACCTTCTGGTTGCGGCGCTGGATGGAGCAATCCCGCTCGCCCAGATGGATGATGTTGCCGCGGGTGTCGCCGAGGATCTGGAACTCGATGTGGTGCGGGTTCTCGATGAACTTCTCGATGTAGACCCCGGAGTTGCCGAAGGCCTTCTCGGCCTCGGTGCGTGCCGTATGGTAGCCCTTGATCAACGAGATGTCGTTGTGGGCGGCCCGCATGCCGCGCCCACCGCCACCGGCGATGGCTTTGATCATCACCGGGTATCCGATGCGCTTGGCCACCGCCAGGGCCTCCTGCTCGGTGCCGACCAGGCCGTCGGATCCCGGGGGGGTCGGCACCTTGGCCCGCTTGGCCAGGTCGCGGCTGCTGGACTTGTCATGCAACGCGTTCATGGCCGCGGAACGCGGGCCGATGAAGCGGATGTTGCAGCTCTCGCAGACGTCCGCAAAGTGGGCGTTCTCGCTCAGAAATCCGTAACCTGGATGGATGGCGTCCACGTCCGTGATCTCGGCGGCCGAGATCAGGCGGTCGATCCGCAGGTAGCTGTCGGTCGAGGGGCCATCTCCGATGCAGATGGCTTCGTCGGCGACCTGGACATGCATCGAATTGGCGTCGGCCTTCGAATAGACGGCCACCGTCTTGATGTTCATCTCGCGGCAGGCGCGGATGATGCGCATGGCGATTTCACCGCGGTTGGCGATCAGGATCTTTTCAAACATGACAGGTACAGGAACCTTCCGGTGGACGGCCGACCTACGCCGGACTGGACCGAGATTGGCAACGAAATTGGGAACGTCTTTTTGGAACGTTTTTTTGAACGTCTTGGGCGGAGGCCGGATCGGCCCGCCGCTC
>CAYLTF010000039.1:0-26225 GCA_964386625.1 uncultured Akkermansia sp.
GCCGCCGTGCCGGTGGATCTGACCCAGAATCCGCTCCAGCTTCCCGACCTGCGGATCGGGGCCGATGGCTCGGTTTCCAAGGGGAACGCTGGCCTCGCGGAGGTGGTCCTGGCCGACGTCAGCATCGAGGTCGACGGAGTCCTCGTCGGAACGACGCCGGCCACACTGCGCTTGGCCCCGGGGTTCCACAAATTGCGCCTCACTCGCCCGGGCTTCCGGACCGTGGAGCAGGTGATCAATCCTGTGGCTGGCCTGAAGCTTCGGCCCGCGCTCCAGATGAGCGAGGCCGGGTTCGCACGATGGAAGGAGAACATCGCCTTCCTCCAAGGCATCGAGGTGAACCGCAAGCTGACCGACGCCCAGGTGAAGGCTGCCGAAGGGTTCGCCAAGATGCTGGAGCAGAGCGGCTACCGCATCGATGTCCGGGAGGACAACAAGATCCAGGTCAACGGCAAGTCGCTGTATGACGGTGCCACGCTCCAGATCCAGAACCGCAATCGATGATCCGCCGATCCCGCCTCTCTCTTCCGACCATGAACTCCCTGTTCCGAATCCTCTCGCTGGTCTGCTGGTGTGCCGCCGCGGTCACCATCCAAGCCCAGCGTGAAACCCTCGCCGTGGGCGCGGTCAAGCTGACCCCGGCCGTCGCGACCAAGCTCTCGAATGCCCGGAAGACTCTTTCCGCAGAGCAGATGTCCCAGTCGTTGATGGAGCAGTTCATCAACAGCATCAACGCCACCCGCAAGTTCCAGGTGGTGGCGCGCAGCGATCTCAAGGATCTCATCGCCGACGATGAGAAGGCCCGGACGCTGAATCCCGACAAGCAGAAGGGGTTCAATTTGGCCGAGACGAAGTATCTGACGGTGCTCACGGTGGACGATTACGAGGACCAGACCCAGCGACTGGAGCAGAAGATCTCCAACACCACGCTCACCAAGCGCACCGTCCGCCTGTCACTGATCGCCAAGATCTACGAGACGTCCTCGGGCAAGCTCCTGGAGTCAACCTCCAAGTCGATCACCTCGACCGATGCCCAGCAGACGCTGAATGAAGCGAGCAACGATGCCGAGATCACCGATTCGCTGGTCCGCACTGCGGTCAAGGAGTCGGCCGACTGGGCTGCGACCCAGGTCGTGGACGTGATCTTCCCGGTCAAAGTGATCGCGAAGACCGACAAATCCGTGACCGTCAACCGGGGCGAGGGTTCCGGTTTGGCCGCGGACCAGGTCTGGCGGGTATTCGCCGTGGGCAAGGAACTTGTCGATCCGGACACCAAGGAAGTGCTTGGCAAGGAAGAGGTCGAGATCGGCAAGGTCCGCATCACCGATGTGCTGCCCAGGTTCTCCCGCGCCACCGTGCTGGAGGATCGTGGGATCGCCGAGGGAGCGGTGTTGAGAAAGTGATCGCCCGGTCGGCCTCGTCTCAGGCCGCGCGGATCCGATCCCCCGTATGTCCGATTTCCAAGGTTCCCCACACCGCCTCATGCCTCTCGAACCCATGCGCTCCGATCGCCGACCGGCCCGGATGGCCTTCATCTTGGTGGTGCTGGCCCTGCTGATGTCCGGTTGCCAGACCTACGAGCAGAAGACGGCCGAGACCAAGAGTC
Organism: uncultured Akkermansia sp.; assembly: GCA_964386625.1. Classification (GTDB taxonomy): domain Bacteria; phylum Verrucomicrobiota; class Verrucomicrobiia; order Limisphaerales; family UBA9464; genus SXXZ01. Next base: position 1,607 of record CAYLTF010000039.1, read on the forward strand.
TCTGGACCAGTGGCAACCTCCAGGCTGCGGCGGCCGATTACACCCGCAAGGCCGAGAAGGCGGAAGGGGGCAAGGATGCCCTGGTGTACCGGCTCGAACAGGCGATGGCGCTGCGGGCGGCCGGGAAGATTTCCGAGAGCCAGGAGGCGTTCCAGCAGGCCGACGATCTCATCAACCGGTTCGAGGAGAAGGCCAAGACCAGCGTTTCGCGGGAGACGGGGGCGCTGCTGTCGAACCAGGCCAACCTGCCGTACACGGGCCGCGATTACGACAAGGTGCTCGTCAGCACCTACAAGGCGCTGAATTACCTGCAGCTGGGGCAACTCGAGCAGGCTCGCCCTGAATTGATGCGGGCCTACCAGCGCCAGCAGGACGCCGTGGCCAACAACCGCAAGCGGATCGAGAAGGAACAGCAGGAGATCCAGGCCGCCGCGGCCGATGGAAAGTCTGGCGAACACCAGAGCGCCCTGAAGGCCCAGTCCGACCCGCAGGTCAAGGGCCTGATGAAGCAGAATTATGGGGCCCTCGATCAATTGAAGGCCTACGCCGACTATGCCAATCCGTTCCCGGTCTATCTGGACGGGGTGTACTTCCTGGCTCTTTCCGCGGGTCCGAGCGATCTGGAGCGGGCCCGGAAGTCGTTCGAACGGGTCCGGGGCATGTCCGGAGCCAACAAGTACATCGATGCCGACCTCGCACTGGCCGAGAAGACGGCCAACGGTGAACCGATGCCCCCGCGCACCTTCGTCGTCTTCGAGACCGGCTTGGCCCCGCATCGCGACCAGTTCCGACTCGACATCCCGCTCTTCATCGTCGGGGCCAACCGGGTGCCCTATGTCGGCGTGGCGTTGCCCAAGCTCGAATTCAATCCGGTCTACGTGTCTCCGCTGACGGTGGGGTCCTCGGCCGGCACCGAATCGACCGTGCAGTTGGCCAGCATGGACAGCGTGATAGGCCAGGCCTTCCGCGATGAATTGCCCGGCGTCGTCACCAAGACGTTGATGTCCACCACCATCAAGGCCACCGCCGCCTACTTCGTGAACAAGACCGCTGAAGAGCAGGGGGGGGCGGTGGCGGGGTTGTTGACCATGTTGGCAACGGCGGCCACCCAGGCCGCCGTGAACATCTCCGACACCCGCACCTGGACGACGCTGCCCAAGGAATACCAGTTCTGTTCATTGCCCACCCCGGCTGATGGAAAGCTCCGGATCTCGGCCCCGAACACCCAGCAGGCCGAAGTTGCCGTCGACCCCAAATCGATTAATCTCATCCTCGTGCGGTCCGTGAGCCCGTATTCCCCGCTTGTGGTCACCCCGATCCGCCTCAAATGAACGCCTCCCTGGTCCGAGTCCTCGCCACCGCAACCCTGATGGCCGCGATCGGCACGGGGTGTGAGACCGTCAACACCACCGAGACCGCGCAACCGGCCTTCCAGCGCAACATGGTGTCGGAGAAGCGCGTCATCACCGACGCGTCCCTGGCCCGCAAGGTCCAGATCCTCGGTGTGAACGTCTCCGATGGCCCGGGCGGATTCCTGAAGGTCCAGGCGGAGGTCCTGAACACCACCCGCCGCTACCAGCGTTTCGCCTACAAGTGGGAGTGGTTCGACAAGGATGGAAACCTGGTCGAGGGCCCGTCATCGGTGGCCATCCTCCGCCAGGTCGAGGGCAAGGAATCCCTGTTCATCAACGGGGTCGCCCCGAACGCCTCGGTGCGCGATTTCCGCCTGAAGCTCTACGAAAACGCCCGCTGAGCGCGACCGTCCGTCCTCCAACCTTTCCCTGAACCTCTTCCGAACCGTTTCTCCGTCCATGATGCCCATGAACCGCTCCGTCGTCGCCACCGCCCTCGCTGTCGTCACCGCCGCCTTGCTGGGTGGATGCGCTTCCAGCCAGGCCACCTACGTCGATCCGGGCAGCACCCGCACTCTCAGCAACGTGGGGGAGATCAACCTCCAGGATTGGAACATCGCCTCCGAGGCGATGATCAATTCGCTGATCGCCAAGCACATCAACACGGGGAACCTCAAGGGCAACGGTCCCGACGGCCGTGCTGTCTTGGCCATCAGCCGGATCGTCAACAACACCAGCGTCCAGATCGACACCGACATGCTGGTGAAGAAGATCCGGGTGGCCCTGCTCGGCACGGGCAAGGTGGTGGCCGACATCACCGCAGGCCTCGGTGGGCCCGAGGATCCCCTCGCGGCGGAGGCCAAGCGCGAGCAGCAGTTCCTCGGGACTCAGAAAGTGGCCCCGCGCGCCGATTACACGCTTTCCGGCAAGATCATCGAGAACCGCACCCGACAGGGAAACCAGCGCGAGTCCACCTTCGTGTTCCAGTTGGCCCTCGCGACCCGTGACGGCCTCGCCGTCTGGGAGGAGGAGAAGACCATCACCAAGCAAGGCAAGCGCTCGTCGGTGGGGTGGTGATCGGGGTGCGGGTTGCGCATCGTCGGCATCGGCGCTCCGTCTTCGGGGCGGAGGCTTCCTGCCGCCAGGGTCTCAGGGCTTGCGGGCGAGAATCCCTCCGCGAGCGGCCCCGCCCGGCAACTCCAGGCAATCGGTGAATCCGGTCGCCCGCAGCCAGTCTTCCATTTCGCCGACGCCGTAGCAGCGGCCCTGCGTGGCGTGCATGAGCATCACGGAGTATTCGGCCACATGGAGCGGGCCGCTCTTCTCACGATTGAGGAACGCATCGTGGATGAGCAACCGGCCACCGGAGGGCAGCGCTTCGAACGAGCGGCCGAGCAGCTCTTGGACGATGGGCACATCCCAGTCGTGCAGCACGTTGGAGTACAGGTGCAGGTCGTGCCCGCGGGGCAGGGGTTCGGCGAGCATGTCGCCCGCGATCACCCGGATGCGGTCGCCGAATCCCCGGTCAGCGATGGCCTGGGCGCAGATCGCATCCACCGGAGCCTTTTCGAGCACGGTGGCCTGCAGGCCCGGAAAATGGGCGCAGAGCGAGCAGGAGTAGATGCCTGAGCCTCCTGCGATGTCCAACAGCGAGCGCGATCCTTCGATCGGCAGGTGCGCGGCCAGCGCCCGCGCCAAGAAGACCCCCCGGCAATCCATGGCCTGGGTGAATTGCCGGGCGAAGTCGGGCTTCTCCATGGCCTTGTGCCAGTCGGGTTGCGAAGCCTGGCTGCCCCAGTTGGCGGGACGGTCGGTCTGCAGGACCCGCAGCAGATCCTTCACCACGGGGCGATCGACCAGGGATTCGTAGTAGGGGCCGAGAAACCACGGCGAGCTGGACACCAGGTGTTCCCGGGCCGAATCGGTCACGCGGAGGAGCCCCTCGCGTGGTTCGATGAGTCCCATGGCGCGGAAGAGCGTGACCATGACGTCGGCCGGCCTGGCGTGGATCTGGTGTCGGCGGCACAACCCGGCAAGGTCTGTCGGTTCAGCGGCCAGCGCGGTGAAGAAGTCGAGGCGCACGAGCGCGAGGATCAGCAGATCTTCGGCATAGAGGCCGTCCCGATAGCGGTAGAGGGCTGTGGGATCGGTGGCGGGGGCGACAGTCAGGGCGGGGCGCATGGGTGGGGACCGTTGGGGTTGTGCCGGAATGGACCGGGGGAAGGGTTCAGATGGGGCGGGACGGACGGTCAGAACGGGATGTCGCCGTCGTCGACGGGATCCGGATCGGGGTCTGGGGTGCGCGGTTCGTCCAAGGCTTCCAGACCGCGGCCTCGGGCGGGGGTCTCGCGTTGGGACCGGGAGTGAAGCGACGGGGTCGGTGCGTGGATCTTCCATTCCTCGACGAGCGTCTCAGGGAATTCCCCCAGGAACCGCGACGCCGGTTGGAAGGCCTCGCCAGCCCCCGCGATGAATCGGAGCAGGGGACGGCAGAGGTACAGCTCGTCCTTGGCCCGGGTCAGCGCGACATAGAACAGGCGGCGCTCCTCCTCCTCGCCGTCGGCCGTCTCGGTGGAGCGTCCGCTGGGGAACAATCCGTCGCAGAGCATCATCACGAAGACCGCCCGGAACTCGAGGCCTTTGGCCTGGTGGATGGTCGACAGCCGCAGGCGTTCCTCCTCGTCGCCTTCTCGCGGCTGGTTCTGCTCGGCCTCGAGGTTCGACTGGAGGGCCAGTTCCGAGAGGAACAGCGTGGTGTCGGCGAAGGAGTCGGCGTAGGCGGCGAGCTGGGCCAGGTCTTCCAGGCGGTTGCGCGCGTTCTCGTAGGTCTTGCGGAGATAGTCTTCGTAGTCGGCCTCCAGCACCCAGCGGATCAGACGGCCGGGCTGCCCCCGGCGGTCGGGGTGTTCGCACTGGGCGATGGTGGCCGTGAACTGGGCCCAGGCCGCGGCGGCCTTCTTCGGCACGCTGCGGCTGATGGCGCTGAGTTCCGGCGCGATGGGCCGGGCCTCGGGCAGGGCTCCATCGTTGTCGGAGACCTCGAACTCCGGCGTGGAATCGGACGACGGGAGGAAGCGCGCGCTGAACGCCGCCCACAGCGTCTCCGCACTCTTGCCACCCACCCCGGGCAGCATGCGGGCCAGGCGCTTGAAGGCCAGTTCGTCGGCCGGGTTGGCGATCAGCTTCAGGTAGGCCGCCACGTCCTTGATGTGCGCCTGCTCGAAGAAGCGGATGCCGCTGGTGATGACGAAGGGGATGTTGCGACGGGTCAGTTCCATCTGCAGCTCGAGCGCGTGGAAGTGGGAGCGGTAGAGCACGCAGATCTCATCGAGCGGGATGCCCTCGTCGCGCAATTCGAGGGCGCGCTGGGCGATGAAGGCGGCCTGCTCGCGTGCGTCGGTGGCCACGATGAGCGCCGGCTTCTGGCCCGCGGGCCGGGCGGCCTGCAGGGCCTTGGGAAACTGCCGCAGGTTGGCCGCGATGGCAGCGTTGGCCAGGGCCAGGATCTCCGGCGTGCTGCGGTAGTTGGTCTCGATCTTGAAGACCTTCGCGCCGGCATGGCGCTCCGGGAATTTCAGGATGTTGGCGAAGTTGGCCCCGCGCCACGAGTAGATGCTCTGGGCGTCGTCGCCCACGGCCATGAGGTTCCGGTGTCGCAGGGTCAGGCAATCGAGCAGCGTTGCCTGCAAGACGTTCGTGTCCTGATATTCGTCGACCAGGACGAACTGGAAGCGGCGCTGGTAGGTCTCGGCAATGTCGGGGAAGTCCTGCAACAGCCGCAGCCAGAGCACCAGCAGGTCGTCGAAGTCCATCAGGCCGGCTTGGCGTTTCCGCTCGGCGTACTTGCGTTGCACGAGCCGGATGGAGTCCATCACGCCGGCGAAGGGGCCTTCATCGCCACCGGTCACCTCCTCCAGGGTCTGGCCCGTGTTGACCTGCATGGAGAACAGGTCGGCCAGCGCCTCGGCCTTGGGGAACCGCACGGCCTTCACGTCGATGCCCGCGTCGGTGATGCAGGCATTGAGCAGGTCCTTGGCGTCCTCGCGGTCGGCGATGGTGAAGTCGCGGCGGTAGCCGAGGCGGTCGGCGTGCAGGCGGAGGATGCGGACCCCGATGGAATGGAAGGTGCCGCCCCACAGGTCGGCCACGCCTCCGCCGAGCAGGTCCCCGACGCGTTCCATCATCTCCCGGGCCGACTTGTTGGTGAAGGTCAACAGGAGGATGCGGTCGGCCGGGATGCCGTGCTCGATGAGCCAGGCGACGCGGTAGGTCAGGGTGCGTGTCTTGCCCGCGCCCGCGCCGGCGAGGACCAGGCATGGTCCCGGTGCCGCCGTGACCGCCTCGTACTGCTGGGCGTTGAGTTCCTGCGCATAGTCGATCCGCAGGTCGGCCGGCGGACGGAAGGGGTTCAATTGGTACTCGCGCGCCACGTCCCGATTGAAAGGCCCGCGCGCTTGAAATCCCAATCCGGAATTGTCCGGGATTCAGCTGCGTCGCTCGGGCTGCGGATGGGGGCCCAGTCGCGCCGGACTTGGCTCGGACGGATTGGGACGCCGTTCGTGCAGTCGGGCCAGGACCGCAGGAAAGGCTTCCTTCAATGCCGAGTCCTTCAGGTATTCCTCGGCGGCCTCCTTGTGGCCGCGGGCGCGCAGCGTGGCATACACGTGCAGTTCGAACAGCAGTCCGAAGCGGGTGGCCGCCTCGGTGTCGCCCAGGGCGCGGAGGACGGCGATGAGGGCCTCGGCGGTGGAGAACTGGTCGAGGCGCTCCTGCGACCGCAGCCAGAAGCGGCTGGCACCGGTCTGGCTGAGCCGCACGGGCCGTCCCCAGCCCTGGACCGCCCGAAGCATCTCGCCGGCCTGGCCCCAGTTGCCGTCGAGCAGCAGGACCTGCGGGGCGGGGTGGTCGGCAGGGCGAGGGACAAGGCTTTCGACCGGTTCTCCTTGCGGGTGAAGGATCCAGAGTTCCCGTCCGGGGCGGACGATGGATTCCCTCGTGGGCGGGTCGACCCGTTGATAGACGTGGGTGCGTGCCCCTTCGAGGGTGCGGGCCACCAGCTTCCCGGTGCTGGTGGGGCGCCAGTTCTCGCGGCGATGGATCAACACGTCGACCGCGACCGGACTCACGACGGGCTGCAACGCTTCGCAGAGGCACCAGCGGGGAGGCAAGCAGCACCCGTCGCAACGGATTGTTCCGGCGAGGATCACGCTGCGGGCCATGGTGGGCGGGCGGAGGGTGTTGGGAGGGGGCGGGCAAAGAGAAACCGCCGGCCATCCGGAGGGGATGGGCCGGCGGTGTGTCCAGCGGGGACCGCGGATCAGTAGGCGGCCTGGGCGCCCTTGATCTGGCGCTTCTGCATCCAGGGCATCATCGCGCGGAGCTTGGCACCGGTCTTCTCGATCGGGTGCTTCTCACCGGCGGCGAGCAGGGCGTTGTACTTCTTGTAGCCGCCCTTGTACTCGGCGACCCAGTCCTTGGCGAACTTGCCGGTCTGGATGTCCTTGAGCGCGGCCTTCATGCGCTTCTTGACCGAGGCGTCGATGATCTTCGGGCCGACGGTCACGTCGCCCCACTTGGCGGTCTCGGAGATCGAGAAGCGCATGCCGGCGATGCCGGACTCGTTCATCAGGTCGACGATGAGCTTCAGCTCATGGAGACACTCGAAGTAGGCCATCTCAGGCGAATAACCCGCCTCGACGAGCACCTCGAAACCGGCCTGGACGAGGGCGCTGGCGCCGCCGCAAAGGACGGTCTGCTCACCGAACAGGTCGGTCTCGGTCTCTTCCTTGAAGGTGGTCTCGATGACGCCGGCGCGGGTGCCGCCGATGCCCTTGGCCCAGGCCAGCGCGATCTTCTTCGCGTTGCGACCAGGGTTCTGGTAGATGGCGATGAGGCTGGGCACGCCCTTGCCCTCGGTGTACTGGCGGCGGACGATGTGTCCCGGGCCCTTCGGGGCGACGAGGATCACGTTCACGTCCTTCGGCGGGACGATGGTCTTGAAATGGATCGCGAAGCCGTGGCTGAAGAGCAGCGTCTTGCCGGCGGTCAGGTTCGGCGCGATGTCCTTCTCGTAGGCGGCGGCCTGCTTGGTGTCGGGCAGCGCGATCATGATGACATCGGCGCGCTTGACGGCCTCGGCGCTGGCGACCACCTCGAAGCCCTTCTCACGGGCTACCTTGATCGACTTGGATCCCTCGTAGAGGCCGATGATGACGTTGCATCCGGATTCCTTGAGGTTGAGCGCGTGGGCGTGGCCTTGGGAGCCGAAGCCGAGCACAGCGAGGGTTTTGCCTTTGAAGACGCTCAGGTCGGCGTCCTTGTCGGTGTACACTTTAGCCATAAATGCGAGATCGAAGCGCCGACTATGGGCAATTTTCGCTGCGAGACAAGAAGATCAGTGTGTCGCAGGGGCGTTTCGGGCGGGTTTTTGATGGTTTTCGACCGGTGCCGGACCGGCCATGAGACCGATGCCCCAGCCTCCGGCCTCCTCGAGCAGCGTTGGCGGAAGCCCTCGGCTCAGCGTCGGCCGTCGTACCACAGGTGGCAGGCTTCCTTGCTGGTGAGAGTGGCCTGGGGGCGCAGTGCGGCCGACAGGATCAGGCGCCCGATCTCAAGCGGCGTGTAGAGGCGTACCTTGCGGGCGGAGGTCAGCAGCGGTGTCTTGGAGAGGATGACGATGCGCCGACCCGAGGCGCGGGCCAGCGGCCTCAAGCGGTGGGTCAGGTCGATCTCCTCGGCGGCGTAGAACCGGGCGCTGAATCCGCCGATCTGCCGGAATGCCGCCGCCTCGACGAAGATGAAGGAGCCGGCCATGAGGCGACGAAGCCTGCTGGCCGTGTTCCAGAACGCGGCACCGAGGCGCACACGCAGGTCGTCGCTGTCCATTCGGACGGTGGCACCCCCGGCCAGCACCCGACCGGATCGGATCGCATCGGCCATGGCCGCGAAGAGTTCTCCCGAGGGCTGCGAATCGGCGTCGATGAACACCAGCCAATCACCGGTGGCCACCGAGGCCCCGGCGTTCCGGGCCCGGGCGATCATGTTCACGGGCTCGAACACGACCCGGGCCCCGTGCTCGCGGGCGATCCTCCCCGTGTCGTCGGTCGAGTTGTTGTCGCAGACGATGACCTCGGAGGCCCAACCCACGGAGTCCAGGGCGCGGCGGGCCTCGTGGACGGCCGCCAGCGTGGTGGGCAGGAGCCGCGCCTCGTTGAAGGCGGGCAGGATGATGGAGAGCGTCATGAAGGGCGGTGGGCGGTGGGGACCGCGGCCAGCGCCTCCAGCTCCCAGCCGGGCCCCGTCTCGGTGTCCAGGGCGGTCGATTCACCACGGGCGAGTCGGCGCTCGGCCAGGAGGCCGATCATGGCGGCGTTGTCGGTGCAGAACGCCGGTTCGGCGATCCGCAGTTCGAATCGACGTCTCTGCGCGGCCGATTGCAGCTCCCGTCGCAGACCGCGGTTGCAGGCGACGCCCCCGCTGGCGGTGATGCAGCGGACGCCGGTCTTGGTGGCGGCGGCGACGAGCTTGGTCACCAGGGTGTCGACGATCGCGGCGCGGATCCCGGCGCACAGATCGCGGAGGTCCGGTCCGGAGTCGGCGAGCCCGGGGTGCTTCTCGAGGAAAACCCGGACGCTGGTCTTGAGGCCGCTGAAGCTGAAGAGGTGGTTGGGCTCGTTGCGCAACGGGCGCGGGAATTCGAAGCGGTCGGCCCGCCCTTCCTCGGCCAACCGGTCGAGCACGGGACCGCCAGGGTAGGGGAGCCCGAGCAGTTTGGCGGCCTTGTCGAAGCACTCGCCGGCCGCGTCGTCGAGGGTGCCCCCGAGGATGACCTGGTCGAGTTCGCCGCGGACATGCACCAGCAGGGTGTGCCCGCCCGAGGCGATCAGCGAGACGTGGGGGGGGATCGCCGCCGCGTGGAACCGTGCAGGCTGGCCAGAGATCCAGGGCGAGTAGAGATGGGCCTCGTGGTGGTGGATGCCGATCAGGGGCAATCCGCGCGCCATGGAGAGGGACTGGGCGGCGGTCCAGCCGGCCATCAGGGCTGCGGGCAGGCCGGGACCCCGTGTGGCGGCGACGGCGGTCAGGTCGTCCATCGAGATCCCGGCCGCCTGCAGTGACTGGCGGACCACCGGGATCAGATTGCGCAGGTGTTCCCGCGTCGCCAGTTCGGGAACCACCCCGCCGTACTCGGCATGCAGGCGGATCTGCGAGGCCACGATGTTGGAGAGCACCCGGCCGTCATGGATCACGGCGGCACTGGTTTCGTCGCAGGAGGATTCGATGGCGAGGACCATGGGGGGCGAGGACCCGGCACCCCGGTTGGGCCGGATCGGGAAGGCCGAAGGCTATCGTGCGGTCGGTGTGGACGGTGCGGCAGGCTTGGATTCCTGGGGCGTCGCCTCGGCCCGGGGAGCCTTGCCGCCGGGGCGCTTGGCCAGGAGGCGCACTCCCTTGAGCAGGTCCATCGCCCGCTCGAGTTGAGGGTCGGCGTCGGCCAGGACGAGTTCGCGCAGCCGGGCCTGCTGGGACACCGGATAGAGACGGAGCGTGTCCTCGAGGCTGTTGGTGCCTCCGGGCATGCGGCGCAGTTGGATGGCCGCCTCGTCTTCGTCGGTGATGGGCACGACGATGTTGGGTGCGATGCCCCGCTCATGGATCACTTTGTGGCTCGGGGTGTAGTACTTGGCGGTGGTGAGCCGCAGGGCCGACCCGTCATTGAGCGGCAGGATGTTCTGCACGGATCCCTTTCCGAAGGATTGCTCGCCGATGACGACGGCCCGTTCGAGGTCCTGGAGGCATCCTGCCACGATCTCCGACGCGCTGGCGCTGCCGCCATTGATGAGCACCACGAGGGGGAAGTTGCGCACCTTGCCTTTGCCGGAGGCCTTGCGCTGCTGGTCGGCGGCGCGGTTGCGGCCCTCGGTGGAGACGATGGGTTTGCCCTTGGGCAGGAACTTCTCGCAGACCGCCACGGCCTGGTCCAGCAGGCCTCCTGGGTTGCCACGGAGGTCGATCACCAGACCCTCGAGGCCCTGTTTCTCCAGTTTCGCGAGGGCGGCCTCCAGTTCTTCGTCGGTCTTCTCGACGAATTGGGTGATGCGCACATAGCCCAGCCGATCGGAGGTGACGGGGAATTCCCGGCGGTTGTTCTGGTCCTTGACCGAATACACGCGGATGTCTTCCCGGGTCAGCGAGATCTCCTTGGGTTCGGAAAGGGACGGACGGATCACCGAAAGGGTCACCTTGGATTTGGGCTCTCCCCGCAGGAGTTTCACGGCCTCACCCATCACGAGCCGATCGGTGGCCTTGCCGTTGATCTTCAGGATCTGGTCGCCGGGCAGGATGCCCGCCTCGAAGGCCGGGGTGTCTTCCATCGGGGCGATCACGGTGAGCACCCCTTCCTTCACGTGGACCTGCAGACCGACCCCGCCATAAGTGCCCTCGGTGTCCTCCTTCAGCTCGTTGAACTTCGACACCGTCATGAACTCGCTGTGCGGGTCGAGGGTCGAGAGCATGCCCTTCATGGCCCCGTGGATGAGGTCCTTGTAGGTCAGGTTCTCCCCATCGACGTAGTCTTTGCGCACCCGTTCCAGCACCCGGGTGAAGAGTTCGAGCTGCTGGTAGGGGTCGTCGCGCTCGTCCGCGGCACTGAGCTGGAAGAGCCTGGCCCCGAGGCCGACATAGGCCACGAGGGCGGCGATGAAGAGGGAGTAGATCAGGCGTGGGTTCATCTCGGCGATTCCGACGCATTGCTGCGCCACACCAACCTAGATTCGTCCGTCAAAAAGGGAAGGAGCCTGTTGGGATAGTTCACCGCGCGAGCCCTCCTCTTGCGCCGAGGGATTCCCCTGCGAGGTTGTGCCCATGCTGCTGGTGGGGATCGATCTGGCCTGGGGCGAACGCAATCGGGACGGCCTGTGCCTGATCGAGGCCCGGAATCCGGCGGGCCCATCCCTGGATTCGGGCCGATCGGCTTCGGTCCTGGAATCGCGCTGGACCCTCGGCGACGAGTCTCTCCGGGACTGGCTGCGGGATCGCGTCGGTCAGGGACCTTGCGTGATGGCCGTCGATGCCCCGTTGGTCTGCCCGAACCGGACGGGCTCGCGGCCGGTGGATCGCCTGACCCATCGGCTCTTCGGCCGTGAACATGCCGGATGTCACCCTTCCAACGCGCGGCTCTGCGCCCGCCCCCTGAGGATCGCCCGGGGCCTCCAGGCCGAGGGCTTCGAGCTGGGGTGGGATCTGGGGATGGCAGGGGCCGGGGCGGGCTCTGCTCCCGTCGTTGAAGGAGTGGCCCCGCGCCTGGCCATGGAGGTCTATCCGCATCCGGCCATGGTCCGTTGGTTCGGGTTGCAGCGGATCCTCAAATACAAGCGGGGGACGGTGGCGGAGCGCCGCCGTGAGTTCCGTCGCTACCAGTCGCTGCTCTGCAGCGCCATCGAAGTCCGGTTTCCGGAACTGGATCCGGGACCGGTCGGGGCGGGGCTCTTGCAGGCCGATTATTCCAAGGAGGCGGAGGATCGACTCGATGCGTTCTTCTGCGCGCTGATCGCTCTCCATCATTGGCGGCATCGGGGCCTGAAGAGCCAGGTGCTCGGGGATTCCCGAAGCGGATTCCTGGTGCTGCCGGAGTAGTTGGGGCTGCGACCGGGATCGGCCGCAGGCGCGGGCGGGGCTGGCCTTGAGGCCGGTGGGTTGGATAGGCTCCCCGGATCATGGGGCCTGTCGAAGCACTGGTTCAGCCGCTCGGAGCGGCTTGGGCGGGAGCGTTGCTGGTCAGCGGCCTGGCGTTCCGGCGCAGGGCATGGCTGGCCGGCTTCACCGCGCTCTGCCTGGCCGGTGGGCTGTGGTTGGTGGGCGGCACGCCCTTCTCGGCGCTGCTCCTTGCGCGCCTCGAGCGGCCCTACGACCGGATCCATCCGGTGACGCTGCCGGTGGCCGACGCCGTGGTGGTGCTGTCCGGAGACATCGAATTCTCGGGGCGGGAACTGCTCTGGTTCAGCACGGGCTCGTCATTCGAGCGGACCTTGACCGGGTTGGAGGCGATGCGGCAGGGCAAGGCCCGGACGCTGGTGGTCAGCGGGGCCTCCTTCCAATGGCTTGGCACCGCTCGTTCGGAAGGCGACCTGCTGGTCTCCTGGATCCGGGGCTGGCGCTTGCCCGCGGGCGATCTCCAGCGGTTGCCGGCATGCAAAGACACCCATGAGGAGGCGGTCGCGATCGGGGACATGGCGCGCAAGCGCGGATGGAAGCGGGTCATCCTGGTCAGTTCGGCCTTCCATTTGGCTCGAGGGGCGGCCGCCTGTCGCAAGGAGGGATTGGATGTGCTGCCCGTGGGATGCGATTATCAGGGTCTGGACGCCCTGGATCGCCCGGAGCGCTGGTGGGTGGTGCCGCGCAGCGAGGGCCTGATCCGCTTCGAGCGATGGTTCCACGAGGAATTGGGAGGCGTGTGGTATTGGTGGCGCGGTTGGATCTGAAGTCTTGAGGCGGGGCCTCCGACTCGGGCTTGGGCGTCTGCGGACCATTGCCTCCCGGCGGATGGGGCGACCTCTTTTCACTCAGGTGCGGATTGCCCTCGGCGGTGCGGTCGGTTTCCCTTCTCCGCGCTTGAACGATGCCGTCTCCCAAGAAGTGATCCAGGCAGCCGGTGGCCTGGTCTGGCGATCCTCCCCTCGGGGTCGTGAACTCATCCTCATCCACAGGACTCGGTATGGCCCCGAATGGGCCCTGCCCAAGGGGAAGCTGGACCCGGGAGAAGGGTGGCTTCAGGCGGCGTTGCGCGAGGTCGAGGAGGAGACCGGTTGTCGGGCGACCGTGAACCGCTTCGCCGGCGGCAGCGTGTATGCGGTCAACGGGATGCCGAAGGTCGTGCTGTACTGGCACATGGAATTGCTGGAGCAGGGGCCGGTCCAAGACACCCGTGAAGTCGCCGACCTGCGATGGGTCACGGAGGAAGAGGCTTCGGCTCTGCTGACCCACGCCAATGAACGGGCCTTGTTGGTCCCGCCGGAGAACCGCGAGCGGCCCGGGCGTTGAAGGATCGACCGGTCGGTCTTGATGGACGCTGCCGCCACAACGGACACACGGCCGCCCCATCTCTGGGGCGACCGTGGTTGATGATCGTTTCCATCATCGCCGCGCGGTTCGTTGCCGAACGGCGCGGCCGGTTGTTTGGGCAGAACCAGATGAGCAGGCGGCTTGCCAAACTGAGGATCGGGCCGCAAGACGTCCGACGGTTGGTGAAAACCGTTTCGGCTGGTCAAAAACAGGCAGCCACCGCCGAAATTCGGACACCATCGCTCGCTCTCGGTCCAAACCAACCGGTGGGATGACCGGCAGCCGCTGGATCAAGGCGCTCTCCGGGGGACAGGACCCAAGATTGTCTGGCGGGCGATCCGGGCTTTCCGCAGCATCGCGACGATCCAATGAATCGCCTGTTCCTTTCCCTGGTGGCCCTCGTGTCGTCGTTGTCGATGGCGGCGGCCGACAAAGAAATCGTCCTCATCGCGGGCACGCCGAGCCATGCCCCGGGCGATCATGAATTCCGGGCCGGCAGCATCCTGCTGGCGGGGTGCCTCAACCGGCTTCCGGGCATACACGCGACGGTGGTCAGCAACGGGTGGCCCGCCGACACGGCGATCCTCAAGTCGGCCGACGCCGTGGTGATCTTCGCCAACGGCGGCACCGCTCATCCGGCGATCAAGCCCGAGCGACTGAAGCTCATGAACGAACTGTCGGCCAAGGGAGTGGGGATCGGTGCGGCGCACTACGGGGTCGAGGTGCCGGCCGGCGATCCGGGCTTCGCCATGCTCGATTGGACCGGTGGCTACTTCGAGATGTTCTGGAGCGTCAACCCGACCTGGACGGCGAAATTCGAGACGCTCCCGGTGCATCCGGTGACCCGCGGCGTCAAACCCTTCACCATCCACGATGAGTGGTACTACCACATGCGCTTCGCTCCGGAGCGCAAGGGGGTCACCCCGATCCTCAGTGTGGTGCCCCCCGCGAGCACGCTGGACCGCGGCAACGGTCCCCACAGCGGCAACCCTTTCGTCCGGGCCTCGGTGGCCAAGGGGGAACCACAACCGCTGATGTGGACGTACGACCGTCCGAACGGAGGCCGCGGTTTCGGGTTCACCGGCGGGCACTACCACAAGAACTGGGGTGATGAGAATTTTCGCAAGGTCTTCCTGAATGCCCTGCTCTGGATCGCCAAGGTCGAGATCCCGGAGGGTGGTGTCGCCTCCGCGGTCACGCCCGAGGAATTGCGGGCCAATCTCGATCCCAAGTGACCGCAGCAACGGGCCCGGGCTCGGGTGGATGATGGTGGAACCTGTCATCCACCGGCCCGGGTTCAGAAAATTCCCGGAAAACCGACTTGCCAAAGCAGGGGTTCTCCGAGTTCTATTCGCGCTCTTCGGTGCGGCTGGGTAGCTCAGTTGGTAGAGCATGCGACTGAAAATCGCAGTGTCGGCGGTTCGATCCCGCCCCCAGCCACCAACTGGGCCGTTCGGCCCCGGGCCCTTCGATTTCCCCCCCCCCGTTTTTCCGCTGTTTGCCGGTATCCCCCGGTGTTTCCTGGATCAGGGTTTCCTCGATCTGGCCGCGCTTTCCTCCCAGAGCACCTCCATTGGGTTCGGGCGATGGCCGAGTTGTTCCGCTGGGTTCCATTCCACTGGGTTCGATTCGGCGCGCCAACCCGGCCGGCAATCGACTGCGGACCGGGCCCTGTTGAAGCATCTCCGACCTCTTTGGCTCCCGCATTGTTGAATGGACATCCTCGGCGGATGGAGCAGGTTTGCGGCGCGCTCTGACCCGGCGCCCAACAACCATCCTACCCATGGCCATTCACGTCGCCTTGCGGCATGTCACGCACTATTCCTACGACCAGGCCGTCTCCCACGGACCCCATGTGATCCGACTGCGGCCGGCCCCGCATTGCCGGACTCCGATCCTCAGCTATTCCCAGAGGATCACCGGTGGCGAGCATTTCCTGCATTGGCAGCAGGACCCCTTCTCGAACTGGAATGCCCGCGTCGTGTTCCCGGAACCGATGCGCGAGCTCAAGATCGAGATCGAGTTGGTCGCGGAGATGGCCGTCTACAACCCCTTCGACTTCTTCCTCGAGGACTCGGCCATCCACCACCCCTTCGAATATGGGGCGGCGCTGGCCAAGGACCTGGAACCCTTCCTCATCCGTCCCGCATCCGGCCCCCGCTTCGACGCGTTGGTGGCCGATCTGAAGGCCCGTTGGGGAGGCCCCGGGTGCGGCGGCTCCGGACGCGCGGTTCGGACCATCGATTTCGTCGTGGGGCTGAACCAACACCTGCAGAGGTCCATCCGGTACCTGATCCGGCTCGAGCCCGGAGTCCAATCGCCCGAGGAGACGTTGACCTTGGGCAGCGGTTCCTGCCGCGATTCGGCCTGGTTGCTGGTCCAGCTCTTCCGCTCGATGGGGGTGGCCGCCCGTTTCGTGAGCGGGTACCTCATCCAGTTGGCGCCCGACCAGAAGTCGCTGGATGGACCGAGCGGGACCGAGGTGGACTTCACCGATCTCCACGCCTGGTGCGAGGTCTATCTGCCAGGGGCGGGGTGGATCGGTCTCGATCCGACCTCGGGCCTGCTGGCCGGCGAGGGGCACATCCCCTTGAGCTGCACGCCCGAGCCCGCTTCCGCGGCCCCCGTGACCGGAGGCATCGGGAAATGCGAATCCAAGCTGCATCATGAGATGCAGGTGACGCGGATCCACGAGTCACCCCGGGTCACCCGGCCCTATACGGAGGAACAGTGGGCCCGGATCCAATCGTTGGGTCACCGGATCGACGAGGAGCTGCGGACCGGGGATGTCCGCCTGACCATGGGCGGCGAACCGACATTCGTGTCCATCGACGACCCGGAGGGTGCCGAATGGAATTTCACGGCGGTCTCGCCGGCCAAGCGGGTGTTGTCCGCCACGTTGCTGAAGCGACTCCGGGCCCGGATGGCTCCGGGATCCCTGCTGCATTACGGCCAGGGCAAGTGGTATCCGGGCGAACCCCTGCCGCGCTGGGCCCTCTCGGCCTACTGGCGCAAGGACGGGGTGCCGCTGTGGAAGGACGACTCGCTCATCGCGGACGAATCCAAGGATTACGGCCACGGCACGGCCGAGGCCGCGGAGTTGATCCGGCGCCTGGCCCGTGAGCTGGGTGTCGATCCGGGGCATGTGCTCCCCGCCTATGAGGATCTGTTCTACTACACGTGGAAGGAGCGACGCCTGCCCTCCAACGTGTCGCCCACCTCGTCGAATTGGAAGGATCCCCAGGAACGCGAGCGGTTGGCCCGCGTCTTCCAGCGGGGTCTGGGAGAGGTGGTGGGTTACGCGTTGCCGCTCGAGGTCGCCGGTGGCCCAGGTGGGGACATCCGCTGGCGGAGCGGTGCCTGGTTCCTCCGGGACGACGAGACTTTGTGGCTGATCCCCGGTGACTCGGCCATGGGACTCCGGTTGCCGTTGGACTCCATCCCCTGGGTGGCCGAACGGGAGTATCCTTGGGTTTGGCCTCAAGACCCTTCGGCACCGTTGCCGCCGTTGCCCGGGAAATCTCCGGGTCGGCCCCCGGTGCCGTCGTCCGGGCAGGCCTTTGTGGCGGGGGCTCTCTCGGCGAGGCCCGCTGGAACCGGCCCGGGCCTGCGGGCCCAGGCCCTGACGACGGCCCGCGATCCGCGGGACGGGCAGGCTCCGGCCCCGGGACAGAGCGCCCCCTGGATCGTCCGCACGGCCCTCTGTGTCGAGCCTCGGGACGGACGGTTGCATGTCTTCTTGCCGCCCGTCGCCACCACCGAGGCCTACCTCGACCTGGTTTCGACCCTCGAGTCGACCGTCTCGGCCATGGGGGTGCCGGTCATCCTGGAAGGCGAGGCCCCGCCGCGCGACCCGCGGATCAACAAGCTGTCGGTGACCCCCGATCCGGGGGTGATCGAGGTCAACCTGCACCCCAGCCGGACCTGGGAGGAACTGGTCGACCGCACCACCGTGCTGTACGAGGAGGCCCGGCAGACCCGCCTGCGGGCCGAGAAGTTCATGCTCGACGGTCGCCACAGCGGCACCGGCGGCGGCAACCACATCATCCTCGGGGGCGAGACACCGGGAGATTCGCCGATCCTGCGCCGGCCCGATTTGCTGCGGTCGCTCCTGGCCTATTGGCAGAATCACCCGTCGCTGAGCTGGCTCTTCAGCGGACTGTTCGTCGGGCCCACCAGCCAAGCCCCGCGCGTGGACGAGGCCCGCAACGATTCGTTGTACGAACTCGAGATCGCCTTCCGGGAGCTCGATCGCCAGGTGGCCTCCCATGGCTCTTCTGTGCCGCCGTGGCTGGTGGATCGACTCTTCCGCAACCTGCTCATCGACTCGAGCGGGAACACGCACCGGTCGGAGTTCAGCATCGACAAGCTCTTCGCCCCGGAAAGCTCGACCGGTCGGTTGGGCCTGGTGGAGATGCGTGCCTTCGAGATGCCGCCCCATCCCCGGATGAGCCTTGCCCAGCACCTGCTGCTGCGCGGCCTGGTCTCCACCTTCTGGAAGAGGCCGTATTCCCGGGGGCTGGTGCGCTGGGGGACCGACCTTCACGACCGGTGGATGCTGCCGCATTTCTGCGAGACCGATTTCCGCGAGGTGATCCGGGACCTCCGAGAAGCGGGCCATGCGTTCGAGATGGAGTGGTTCGCCCCGCACTTCGAGTTCCGGTTTCCTCGCATCGGCGAATTCGCCCAACGCGATGTCCGGGTGGAGATCCGCTCCGCCCTCGAGCCGTGGCATGTGCTGGGCGAGGAACCCGGTGGCGGCGGCACGGTGCGCTATGTGGACAGCTCGCTGGAGCGAGTGCAGGTCAAGGCCCAGGGACTGGTCGGCGACCGCTTCGCCCTCACGGTGAACGGGCGGCGCCTGCCGCTGCACCCCACCGGGACCCAGGGTGAGGCCGTGGCCGGGGTCCGCTATCGGGCGTGGCAGCCTCCGCAGTGCCTGCAGCCGACCATCGGGGTCCATGCGCCGTTGACTTTCGACCTCTTCGACACCTGGAACGAACGCTCCATCGGCGGATGCACCTACCACGTGGCGCATCCGGGAGGGCGCAACTACGAGACCTTCCCGGTGAATGCCTACGAGGCCGAGAGCCGGCGCCTGGCGAGGTTCTTCGTCACCGGAGCGACCCAGGGACGGTTCATGCCGACACCCGAGCCGGTCAACGGGGACTTCCCGGTGACCCTCGATCTCCGGCGCTGACCGATCTCGCGGGACCGGTGGTGATCACCAGGGCGACTCGGGAGGCGGGGCCTGCCGAAGGAATTCCCGGACCGCCGAACCCTCGCGGGTCGGCGGTTGGCAGGCCTGGCCGGTGCAGAGGTAGGCCAGCGAGCGTTCTTCGTCGCCGGGCAATGTGCGCGCGAACGGATCGACCGGGCCGTGGTTGCCGAGGATCACGCGGTGCGGCTCGAAGACCGAGTGCGCGTGGTTCAGCAGGGCCCGGGTCGAGCCGCACAGCCAGTCGCCCACGATGACGACGCGCTTGGGTTCCTGCAGCGCGAAGTCGAGGGCGCAGAGCAGGAAGGGCACGACCTGCGGGGTCTGGTGGAGCTTCTGGGCGAAGAGGCGCAGGGTCTTCTCGGCGGCTTCGCGCCAGTCGGGACGCGCGCAGAGGGCCGACAGTCGCAACAGGGCGAGGCTGGCGACGGCGTTCCCGGAGGGCTCGGCTCCATCGTAGTCTTCCTTCACGCGCATCAGCAGGTGGGGCGTGTCGGCGCCGCTCTGCCAGAACCCGCCGCCCTCGGGGTCGAAGAAACGGCTCACCATGGCCTCGGCCAGCGAGACGGCGAACGCCAGATGGGCCGGGTCGAGCGTGGCCTCGTAGAGTTCGATCGTGCCCGCCAGCAGGTGGGCGTAGGCGTCGAGCAGTTGGACCGAGTCGCGTTCGCCCTCGCGCCACCGGTGGTGGAGCGTGCCCGGGATCTCCGGGCGGTCGGGACTCGGGGGCACCCAGAGGTGTTCCTGCAGGAAGGCGAGGTTGTGCTCGGCCATCGTGCGGAACTCTTCGTCGCCGAGGATGGCGTAGGCCCGCGCGCAGGCCCCGAGCATCATGCCGTTCCACGAGGCGAGCACCTTGTCGTCGCGGTGGGGGCGGATCCGCTGGGCCCGGGCCGCCCGCATCGTGGCCAAGGATTCCTCGAGCAAGGGCCGGTCCGCCTCGGGCACCTCGGCCTGGGCCAGGGACAGCACGTTGAGTCCCGTCAGGGGCTCCGGGTCGCTGTGGTCGACGAAATGGCCCTCGCGCGTGATGCCGAACCGCGCGGCCACGACGTTGAAGGCCTCCGGGGACAGCAGTGACGACAACTCGGAGTGGGTCCAGCAGTAGAACTTGCCCTCCTTGCCCTCGCTGTCGGCGTCCTCGGCCGAGTAGAACCCGCCGTCGGGGTGGGTCATGTCGGTGGCGACGTACCGCAGGATGTCACGGGCGACCTCGGCGTGGCGCGCCTCGCCGGAGACCAGGAAGGCCTCGAGGTAGAGCACGGTTAGCTGGGCGTTGTCGCAGAGCATCTTCTCGAAGTGCGGCACGAGCCAGCGCTCATCGACGCTGTAGCGGGCGAAGCCTCCGCCGAGGTGGTCGCGGATGCCCCCGGCCGCCATCCGGTCGCAGGTCTGGAGCACGGCCTGCACAGCCTCGGCGTCACCGAAGCGTCGGGCATAGCGCAGCAGGTAGAGCGGTTGGCTCGGTCGCGGGAATTTCGGTGCGCTCCCGAAACCTCCGTTCACGGGGTCGAATTCGCCGAGGAGCGTCTGGCCGCCGCCGTGCAGTTCTCGGGGCCCCGTCGGGAAGGCGTTGTCCGGGTCGTGGACGACCATCTCGCGCAATCGCGAGGTGAGATCGACGGCGGAGGCGATGAGGTCGTCGCGGCGGGTCTTCCAGAGGTCGACGATGCGCTCCAGCAGGGTCAGGAAGCTCGGGCGACCGTGCTTGGCCTCCGGCGGGAAATAGGTGCCGCCATAGAAGGGCTGCAGCTCCGGGGTCAGGAAGACGTTGAGGGGCCATCCGCCGCCCCCGGTGGTCATCTGCACGAAGCTCATGTGGATCTTGTCCACGTCCGGGCGTTCCTCGCGGTCCACCTTGATGCTCACGAAATGCTCACGGAGGTAGGCCCCCACGGCGTCGCTCTGGAAGGTCTCCCGCTCCATCACGTGGCACCAGTGGCAGGTGGAGTAGCCGATGCTCACGAAGACAGGCTTGTCCTCGGATCGGGCCTTCGCGAAGGCCTCGTCGCCCCAGGGAAACCAGTCCACCGGGTTGCCGGCATGCTGCAGCAAGTAGGGCGATTTCTCTGCGGCCAGGCGATTGCGGGGTTCCGATGCGGAGGTCACGGGAGCCGAAGCATATCCCCGACGCTCCCGGGAACAAGCCGACAGCCCGCGGCTTTGGCGGCGGCTGGCCCATCGCCGTGTCGAGTTCTTGAAAGGATCCGCCCGCTGGGGCTTCCTTGGGCATTCATGGCGTCCGACCTCGACCCGTTCTACCTGGACACCCTGCGGCGACTGGTCCGCGAAGGGGTGATGGATCCCGCGTCGAGCCTGCTCTGCGTCTGCGCCGGGGAGCGGGATCACCGGACGCTGAAGGAGGCGGGGTTTCCGAACGTCACGCTGACCAATCTGGAAACGCGCTGGGAACTCGAGAACCCGGGCACCCACAAGGTCGCCTACGGGGATGTTGAGAACCTGACCTTCCCCGACAAATCCTTCGATTTCGTGATCGCCCACAACGGGCTCCACCATTGCGCGTCGCCCCACCGCGGATTGCTCGAGATGCACCGGGTGGCGCGCAAGGGGGTGCTGGTCTTCGAGCCCCGGGATTCGCTCGTGTCCCGGCTGGGGGTGCGCCTCGGCCTGGGTCAGGACTACGAGGCCGCCGCCGTGGCCTTGAGCGCCGACCGGGTGAGCGGGGGGTGGCGCAACGGACCGGTGCCCAACTACGTGTATCGATGGACCGAGCGCGAGATCGAGAAGACGATCCGCAGTGCGACGCCTTGGATGGTGTGTGGTTTCCGGTATTTCCACGCCACGCGCCCGCCATCCGGGGCGGCCAGCCGGAGCAACCCCTGGATCCGGTGGGGTCTCCGCCTGGCGATCCCGGTGGCCACGGTGCTGGGCAAACTGATTCCGTCGCAGACCAATTGCTTCGCCTTCCTGGTCACCCAACCGCCCGTGGGGCAGGGGAATCCCCCCTGGATCCGCTGGAAAGACGGAGAGCCCTCCCTCGATCCCGAGTGGGCCCGTCGGCAATACCGGCAATAGGTCTGTGCGGAAGCGAAGGTTCCCGGTGCCTGAAAAGACATTGATGGCCGACGTCTGAAGGGGGCTTTATTGTAGGGACATGGTCGCCGCGCAGGAACAAGTCCAGAAAGCCCTCTTCGGGGTCTTCCTCATCGCCGCATTGCTGCTCTTCGCGGTCCTGCTGGGGTCGGTTCAGATCCTGGCGCTGATGGGTTTTGTCGCGGTGCTCTGGGCGCTCACACTGCCCAAGCACGGGACCTTGGCCCTGGTCCTGGGCTCGGTGATGATCAACTCGTCGTTGCTGGTGCCCTTCGTCTCCGGTCGACCCTTCTTCTGGGAGGCGAGCCTCATGCTTTCGATCAGCGGCCTGCCCCTCATGTTCGCCATGCGGCGCAACGCCCCGGAATTCGGCGAACGGCTCCGCCAATACCGGTGGGTGTTCTTCGGGTTGGGGGCCTTTTTCCTGGTGCTGGTGTCCCTCATCAAATTCCGGGGATTCGGTCTGAACGTGCTGGGGCAGGGACAGGTGGGTGGGCGCGCCTATGTGACCCAGTTCCTCGGGTTGCTCTTCCCGCTTCTCTACATGGCGGTGCCCACGACGCCCCAGATGCTGGTCCGCATCTATGTCGCCCACTGCCTCATGAGCATGACGTTCCTGGTCTCGGACTTCACGCTGGCGGCCGGCACCGGGCCTCTCTGGGTGCTGTTGTCGTTCTTCGGCCTCTCCACCGACAGTCTCGCCTTCGAGGTCCAATCGCTGGAGGGCGGCGTGCGGCGATTCCAATCGGTCGCCTTCGTGTCCCGTGACCTGATCTACCTCATGCTGGTGCTCATTCCGGCGACCCGGGCCCTGTCTTTGGCCTCGGTGGCCCGGGTATTGGTGATCCTGGGGCTCCTGGGCGGCAGCGCCCTCGGTGGCCACCGCATGTCGATGATCATCATCCCGTCGGTGATCCTGCTCTCCAGCCTCGTGCAGCGGACGCTCTCGATGGCCAAGGTCGTGGTCTCGACCATCCTGCTGGGGTTGGCCCTCTTGGTCACCTACCAGACGGCCCGCCAATTGCCCCATGCGGCGCAACGCATGTTGTCGGTGCTGCCCGGCATCGAGATCGATCCGCTGGCCAGCGTCGACGCGGAGAACTCGACCACCGGTCGCGCCTCCATGCGCCGCATCGCCTTCGACATCGCCCCCAACTTCCTCTGGGTGGGGCGTGGCCTGGGTTTTGTGCCGGACATCAGCCACCTCTACACCCACAACGAGATCGATCAGTACGGCATGCTCGAGCAGAGCTTGGATCAGGGCATCTTCTACGCCGGGATCCCCAGCCTGCTGGTGAATTTGGGACTGCCCGGATTGGCGGGAGTCTTCACTTTCCTGGGGGCGGTCTCCGTGGTGGCGATCCGGAACCTGAGATCCATCCACCTCCTGGGATGCGAGACCCATTTCGATCGCCTGACCTGTCACGTGAGTTCGCTATGGCTGGTGCAGTTGCTCACCTTCATGACCACCACGGGCGAAGCCGGCTTCTTCATGCAGACCTTCGGCCTGTTGTCCGGGTTGGTGCTCATCACCCATTGGCATCGCACCCGGACGGTCCAGAAAGACGAGCCTCAGCAGGGGAAGACCTTCTTCAAGATCTTCAACCGCACGGCGGCCACCGTTCCCTCCGAGTCCTCCGGGCAATCGGTGGCCTGAGCGCGCCCCCACTTCGATGACCGCCCCATGAGCGCCACGATGCGGTCGTTGCGGCCCGGGGATCGTCCGGGGGCTGCGCGCCAGGGAGAGCCGATCCGCGTGCTGCATCTGGTGGGTTCCACCCAGGATGATGGCGGCATCCTGACGGTCTTGCGGCATGCCCGGGATCCTGAGGGCGGGTTCAACCATTCGGTGGTGGTCCACCGGGGTTTCGAGACGAGGCGGCAGCCGCCGTTGGACCTGCGGGAAAGCCGTTGGCTCCTGGCCGAATCCCCACGTCATCTGTCGCTCTTCGCCCGGGCCCTGGGCGTGGTGATCGAGACTCGTCGCCGTTGCCAGGACGAGGGCTGGGGGATCGTGCATGCCCACAGCCGGGGTGGATTCGCGGCCGCGGTCCTGATGTCGTTCTTGCCCGCCAGCGTCCCCCTGGTCTTCACCAACCACGCCTTCGCCCGACGTACCGGGATGTACCGTTGGGCTGCGGGCCGCCGACGCCTGGCGACGGTGGTCCTGAATCCGGCGATGGCCGCCCATTACGGGCTCACGCCCGAGCCGGGACGGGTGGAGATCATCCCCGATTGCTGTTCGGACTCGTTCTTCGACGGGCCGCTCGTGACGCCGCCCGGTCCCCGGTCGCGCCTGGCGCTGGTCGGGGTGGGCAACCTGGTCCGCTGGAAGAAATGGAACCTGGTGCTCGATGCCCTCGGCCGTTTGCCGGTGCCCTTGCGCCAGCGCGTCCATTTCACGCTGTGGGGCCCGACGCCGTCCGATCCCGATTCCCAGGCCTTCGCCCGTGAATTGAAAGGCATGGTCGGGGCCCTCGGCCTGGCTCCCTATGTGCGGTTGGCCGGTCCGACCACCCGCGTCCGCGAGGCCGTGGAGGGGGCCGACGTCTTCATCATTCCCTCGACCAACGAACCGTGCTCGGTGGCCCTGACCGAGGCCCTGGCGCTGGGCAAGCCCTCGATCGCCTCGGCCAGCGGGGGCTCGGTGGACCTCCTGAAGAACGGCTACAACGGCCGCTTGTTCCGGCCGGATGATCCGGAGGACCTCGCCCGGCAGATCGCCGGCATGATCGCTGGCGACGGAGCCACGGCCACGCCCGAGCAGATCCGCGACAGCGCTCGGCACTACTCGGCCTCGGTGGCCTGGGGCAAGTATCACGCCTTGTACCGACGGTTGCTTGCGGGGGGGGCGGACTGGTGTCCTGAGTGAGAAATTCGCTGCATCATGCGGCGAGGGATTTTGGGCTCGGGCTAGGCGCGAGCGACGAGCATA
>CAYLTF010000040.1:0-5924 GCA_964386625.1 uncultured Akkermansia sp.
CGAATGGCTTTTGACCCTAGAGCTTCCCTGCGGGCGAAGGACCCCTCCCGCGGAGCCTCAAGGCCGCCGACTCAACCCCAGCACCGTCTGCGCCCCGTTCTGCGTCACCACCAGGTCCGGGCGACCGTCGCCGTCCAGGTCTCCCAAGGCCACTCCCCGCTGCTCACCAGGGATCCGGAGTCCCAGTTCCGCAGCCGGCAACGCCTTGAATCCCCCCGCGCCATCGCCCAGCAGCACACACCCCATGCCGCCATCCTGCGGCATATCCTCCGGCCTCACGCAAAACCGGTTCTGCGCCAAGGCCAAGTCCATCCGTCCGTCACCGTCCACGTCTGCGGCCGCCAAGGCCGTCACCGGCGACCACTGCGCCGCCGGCGGCAGCGGCTTGCCCTCGAAACGCTGACCCCGTTGCAGGAAGACCATGGAGCGACGCTCCGTGACCGCCAGTCGGAGCGCCGGAGCCGATCCCAACACCGACTCCGCCGTCGCCGCCGAGAAGGCCTCATGCGTGGCGAATCGCGCCGGCAGATCCGGGATACCCGCCGCGAGCGACTGACGGTCCCGGACCGGCGACAAGCGACCCGCGAGCCGCACGGCCTCCACCACGGCCACCCCCGCATCGGCGGCCGGGGCGTCGGCCAACACCTGCGGCTGCCCGTCGCCCCAAAGATTCCAAGCCGTGTTGAACCCCTCGTTGCCCACGATCAGATCCGACCGCCCATCCCGATCCACATCGGTCACGACCAGACCGTTCCAGAGGCCCGTGCCCGACTCGAGGCCCGACGCCGTGGTCGCGTCCTCCCACCCCTTGCTCCCAAGCCGATAGATCCGGACCGACCCGAATTCGGCGCACGTGATCAATTCCATCCGACCGTCGCCATCCAGGTCGGCCGCCGCCGCGCCGGTGACCATCCCCGCAGAGCCGAATGCCGGAATAGGCGAGGGATCGGGCGCCCACTCGCCGCCCTCATTGGTGAAAATGCGCGAAACGGCAGGATGCGGCCAACGCCCCGGCTGCAAGCGCGACCCGACGAAGAGGTCAGGATCGCCATCGCCGTCCCAGTCTCCCACGACGAGGGCCGACGGACTGGATCCGATGGACGGGAGCGGGGACAGCACTGTCACCGTCTCTCCCTCGATCCGCCAACGCAGCACCGAGGGCCCCTTCGAGGTGGCCGACTCGAACGACGACACCGCCGCCAGCAGTTCCCCCCCGCCTTTGCGGCGCACGAAGGCCAGGCCCAGGATGTCATCCGGGGCCGCGTCGCCCGGCACAGCCAGTTCGCGGAAATGCCCGCGCCCGTCGCCCAGGCGGATCGCCACCCGTCCACCCCGGCCCGCGCCGACAGCCAAGTCTTTGAACCCGTCGCCATTGAGGTCCTCCATCAAGACCGCCGGCCCTTCCTGACCCAGGCGACGGTGCAGCAGCGGTTGACGGGCGAAGTCATCGAAGGGTTCCTCGACATGCCGATGGGCCAAGGCCGCCGTGGCCTCCGTGAACCGGGGTGCCGCCGGAACCCGGGCGACAGGGGCCGGCGTTTCAGAAGCTGCCGCCTCGTCCACCTCGTACAACCGGCCCGCCCGCACCTCGGCAACCCGGCTGATGCGCCCCGACCGCCAGTGGACCTCCAGGCTCATCGCAGCATCACCGGCGGCGAAGACCCGCATCGGCTCGCTGTGCGAGAGGTACTGCCCGCCTGCCACGATCTCCTGAGTCTGGATCACCGGCCCACCTTCGAGACGGATCCGGGCACCCACGCCGTCCGGGTTGCCCGCGCGCCCCTTGAGACGCACCGCGACCCGGGGCGCGGTGGCTCGGTTGCGAAACACCAGCGGAGGACCGGTGAGGGCGTTGGCCACCACATCCAGGTCGCCGTCCTGGTCGAGGTCCACGGCGATCATCCCATGGGCCGGTTCGGGGGCGTCGAAGCCCCAGGCCGCGCCGGTCTCCTCGAAGGTGAAGTCCCGGCGATTGCGGAAGGCGTACTTCGGGGGCGTCAGCGGCGGATACTGCAGGAGCAGCTCCCGGGTGGCCTTGATGGCCTGCTGGGCCGAGGACTTGGAGCGGCTGGCCACATCGCGGTTGTTCACGTCATGCAGGTGGCCATTGGAGACCAGGAGGTCTTCCCAGCCATCGAGATCCACATCGAGGAAGAGCGGCGTCCACGACCATCCGCTGGCCGCCACCCCCGCCGCCAACGCGATCTCCGCCCAGGTGCCGTCACCCCGGTTCCGGTAGAGGCAGTTGCGCGGGACATCCTCCCGTGTGGGAAAGACCCCCGGCAGACGCTGCACCGGGGACATCGGGCTGGAGGTGCGCAGGTGCTGTGGCAACTCGCGCCCCAGCATCTCCACGGTGATGAAGTCCAGATGGCCGTCGCGGTCGAGGTCGGCAAAATCGACCCCCATCGACGCGTAGCTCATCGAGCGCAACGCCCAGGGGTCGGCCGCCCGGAATCGCCCCTTCCCGTCGCCCAGCCACAGGCGATCCGGGGTCTGGAAATCGTTGCAGACGTAGATGTCGGGGTTCCCGTCGCCGTTGATGTCGCGCATCTGGACCGCCAGGCCGAAGTCCTGCGGCGCGGGCACCGGTTTTCCGTCGGCATCCGAGAAGGTCTGTTCCCAGGGGGCCGCCTGGAAACGCCCTTTCCCGTCGTTGATCCACAGCACGTCCGGGTCGCCGAATTCCACCATCATGCCGTCGATCACCTTCACCCGGTGGGCGTGGCGGCCCGTGACCACCGGTTGCCCGTCCACCATGCGCGTGGTGATGAGGGCCCCATCGCGGAGGATGGCCTGGACGGCGAAATTGCAGCCGTACACGTCGAGATCGCCGTCGCCATCGATGTCGGACAGCGCCATCGAAGTCGCCCCCGACTTGCCCGTCAGGCCCGACTCCACGGTCGCATCCCGGAATCGCCCCTTCCCGTCGTTGATGAGGCAGGCGTTGGGACCCCCGAAGGCCGAGACCAGCAGGTCCGGGGATCCATCGCCGTTCAGGTCCCCGAACACCGCCCCCACCGACGTCTGTTTCAGGCAGTCGACCCCGGCCGAGGCGGTGATGTCTTCAAACCGGCCGTTCCCCCGGTTGCGGTAGAGACGGTTGCCGGCCTGCTTGTGGCACAGATAGAGGTCCACCAGGCCGTCGCCATCCACATCGGCCGCCGCCAGCCCCGATCCATTCATCAGGTTCTGGAACTGCATCACCCGGTCGGCCGACAACGCATTGGTGAAGGTGATGCCCAAGGCGGAGGCGGATTCCCGGACAAAGCCGGGTCCCCCGGGACCGACCGGGGCCGTGAGCGATTTCCAACGGAATCCAGGGCCGGAGGTCCATTGGGCGGCGCAGGGCACGGATATGCACAGCAACCAGACCGCGAGGGGTGTCTTCATGGGGTACGGGCCGGATTGAGAGCGATCCGGTGCCCCAGGGTCAACCCCCGGTCGGCTCGATGCGGGCCCGGGCCCGCTTCAGGGCCTCCACCGCCTGGGGCATGCCCGGGCGGATTTTGAGGGCCATCTCGTAGGCGGTGACCGCCTGCTGGAAGCGCCCGTGGGAGGTGGCCGCATTGCCCAGGTTGATCCAGGCCTCGAGGTAGTCGGGCTTGAGACGGACCGCCGCCTCGAACTCGGGAATGGCCTCGGGCGCCCGGTTCTGTCGGGCCAGGACGATCCCCAGATTGTTGTGGGCGCTGGGATGCTTGGGGTTGAGCCGGATCGCCTCCGAGAAGCAGGCGGCGGCATTGGTCAGGTCGTTGCGGCGCAGGAACAGGTTGCCGAGGTTGTTGTTCGCCTCGACGTGCCTGGGGTTGACCTTCAATGCGGCTCGATAGTGGGTCAGAGCCGCATCGGTCTGGCCGGCTCGCCCCTCGTAGAACGCCAGGTTGAACAGCAGCTCATCGTCGCCCGTCTCGGCGGCCCCGGCCTTGCGCAACAGGTCGGCCGCACCGGCCCAATCACCGGCAGCGGCCAGTTCATCGGCTTTCTGGATTTGGGCCAACTGGGCGTCGTCATTGGCGGCGTTCGGGAGAGGAGTCAGACCCGGCTGCGTCGCCGAGGATGCGGGCGTAGACGCGTGGCCCGGATCGGCACCGGTTCGGCGGTCGCAACCGGGACCGCCTCCGAGCAACACGGCCATCACGAAACCCGTCATCAAGGTGGGCATCCGTCGCGGGGAATTCACCTCCCCAGTCAATCCGGCTTGCCGGGCTTTTCCAAGCCGAGCCTGTGTTCTCTCGTGTCTCGTCGGTCGGCCGGGAAACCTTGGGTTTTTGGCACCAGGTTGCCTATTTCAAACTGTGGCGAGCTGCCGTCGTCCGGGGGTGAGTCGCTGGTTTTCCATTGAGCCCCGAGTGACATCGACGTTACGTTGCTACTCCTAGCCCATGAAAATCCAAGCTGGCGGAGCGTCGACGTGTGTCGATGCCATGCCGAGGGTGCCTTTCCGTGTGTGGCCCCCGAAGAGCGTCAGCAGGACGATCATGGAATAGAAAACACCCCATGAAAAAACAAACCCTATCCCAGCTGCTCTTGGGCATCCTGGGCTCGTCCGCGCTCGCGGCCTCGGTGGCCCAGGCTGCGGATGTCTATGTCCCGGGCGTCATGATGCGACGCTTCTGGAACCTGCCCGGTCTGAACAACGACTGGCGCAACGTCACCAACAACGTCCGCTACCCGGACGCCCCCGATCGGACCGACTACGTCGCCGAGATGGGCAGCCCGCAAACCGCAGATCCCAACATCGAGAACTACGGCCTCGTGCTGTCGGGTCTGGTCACTCCGCCGACGACCGGCCAGTACATCTTCTACGTGTCGGGCGACGACAACTGCGCCCTCTATCTCTCCACCGACGACAGCCCGGCCAACAAGAAGCTCATCGCTGTCGAGCCGGAGTGGAACGGGTTCAAGGGCTGGACCACGGGCGACCGTCGCCCGGTGTCCGCCAACCTCGACCCCAAGCAAGTGCGTCCCAACACCTCGCTGCCGGTGCAGCTCACCGCCAACAAGCGGTACTACATCGAGGCCATCGTGAAGGAAGGCGGCGGCGGTGACGCCCTCTCCGTGGGTTGGACCCAGGGAGCCACCCCGGCCACGACCGACGACGAGGTGTCCATCCTGGACGCCGCGGTGATCGGCACCATGGCCCCCAGCACGCCGGCCTTCCGCATCGAGCCCAAGGACGGCACCGTGCTGCAGAACCGCCCGGCCCAGCTCAGCGCCTATGGCCTGGGTACCCCGGCCAACAACCTGGCCGCCGACCCGACCAAGATCGCCCCGGCGACCACGATCCAGTGGTTCCAGAACGACAAGGCCATCGACGGCGCGACCAGCCCCGAGCTGACCTCGCCGATCCTGACAGCCGCGGGTTCGGCCAAGTTCTACGCGGTGCTCACCGATGGCGCCCAGAAGGCGACCAGCCGCGTGGCCACCATCACCGTGAGCGCCGACGCCGTGGCCCCGCAGCTCGCCAAGGCCGTCAGCTCGGCCAGCTTCGACACCGTGACCGTGACCTTCGATGAAGGCATGACCGCGGGTCCGCTGGGCACGGCCGCCAACTACTCCATCTCCGGTGGCGTCAGCGTGAGCAAGGTGGATGTGCTGAGCGACCGCGAAGTCCGCCTCACCACTTCCCGCCAGCCGGGCGACCAGGAGTACACCCTCACGGTCAACAACGTGACCGACCTGGCCGGCAACAAGATCGCCGCCGGTGCCAACACCATCAAGTTCCGCTCCTTCGTGTTCCGCAGCGGCCTCGTGGTGTACGAGCGCTGGAACAACGTGACCGGCGCCTGGGCCGACGCCACCAACGTGGTGAACGTGCGCAAGCCCGACGTCTCCGGCGTCGAGCCGCGCTTCCAGGCCCCGACCGGCGTCGCCGACAACTACCTCGGCCGCCTGACCACCTACATCGTCCCGGCCAAGAC
>CAYLTF010000040.1:6024-8894 GCA_964386625.1 uncultured Akkermansia sp.
CCGCAACAAGGTCGCCGTCGCCGGCGCCACCAACACCACCCTGGCCATCGCCAACGCCGGCGTCGACGCCATCGGTGACTACTACGTGGTGGTCGAGAACGTGAACGGCTCGGTCAACACCCAGCCCGACGACAACTGCCGCGTCCTGATGAAGGGCGGCTTCGTGGTCGAGGCCGAGGACTTCAACCACGGTGGCGGCAAGACCGTCGCCGCGGCGAACACCCAGCCGGTGGCCGCCAGCCTGTACGCGGGCCTCGACGGTCTCCCGGGCATCGACTTCCACCTCGAGAACCAGTCGACCACCGCCGCGGGCTCCAACGGCAACAGCTACCGCAACGGCTACAACGACGCCTCGGGCACCGCGATCGACTTCCCGACCGCCCCCGAGGAGCTCGGCAATCCGGACGTGGCCGGTGACGACGGCAACACCAACCACCGCCGCCGTGGCAGCTACACCGCCACCGTGAACTACAAGATCGGCTGGAACAGCGCCGGCGAGTGGTACAACTACACCCGCAACTTCCCGGCGGGCAAGTACAGCGCCGTGCTCGCCGCTTCCCGCGACGTCAGCGACGCCAACCGCATCCAGAACGACCTCGAGCTGGTGACCGCGGGCGTCACCACCACGAGCCAGACCACCACCGTCCTCGGCAGCATCAGGGCCAACGGCACGGGCGGCTGGAGCTCCCTGGACATCCTGCCCTACCGCAACGCCGACGGCAGCGTGGCGATCTTCACCCTCGGTGCCAACAGCACCGTCCGCGTGAAGAACGTCAGCTCCGGCGAAGACCACGACCTCGACTACCTGATCTTCTATCCGGTGACCGAGAGCACGGGCATCAGCAACCTGAAGGCCACCGTGGGCGCCAACGGCAAGGTGAAGATCACCTTCGACGGCACGGGCACCCTGCAGACCTCCACCACCCTCAACGGCACCTACGCCGACTCCGTCATCAAGAGCGGGGATGAGATCACGGTGGACGGTGCCTCGCTGTTCATCCGCGCCAAGCGCTGAGCGCCGCGCGACTCGAAGACTCGTTTCACGACACGGGGGCCGGGCGAAAGCCCGGCCCCTTTTTTACAGGGGCTGCCGGGACACGCCCGGATGGCGGATCGATGGATCGCGCCGTCCCACCAGGCGTGTTTTTTGCTCCACAGGGAGAACGACTCGACCAACGCTGAGGGGGCATGTCCCCGGTCCGCCGCATCCTTCTGGCCCTCTGGGCCTCCCTCGCCGCCATCGCGGCACAGGATGGCACGGGTGATCTCACGGACCGCCTGGCCGGGCTCCAACTGGCCCGGAAGCACTGCGTCACCTGCCACCTCTTCCCCGACCCGGCCGCCGCCGACCTGCGCACCTGGCGCGAGGAGATCCTGCCTCGCATGAAGTACCGCCTGGGCTTCAGCAGCCCGGAACTGGACCGCAGCACCAACATCATCCTGCTGCGGCGACACCACCGGATCCCCCTCCAACCGGTGATGAGCGAGGCCGAATGGATGACCTTGTCGCGGTTCTACTTCGCCGAAGCCCCCAAGACACCCCGCCCTCAACCTCCGCATGAATCCATCGGGCTCGGCGGAACCCCTTTCCGTGTGCTGATCCCGGAACTGCGACTGAGTCCGCAGTCGATCAGCGCCGTGGCCATCGATCCGGCCCGGCGGGAGATCTGGATCGGGGACGACCAGGCGCAGGCCCTGCATCGATTGTCCGCGTCGGGAGCGTTGCTCGGCACCCTGTCGCTCTCCAACACCCCGGCCCGTCTGCGACCCGAGCCCGGCGGCGGGCTTCAGGTCACCGGCATCGGCCTGCTGCCACCGAACGACCTCGAGGCCGGGGCCGTCTTCCGTGTCGACCGGGAACTCCCGGAGCCCAAGGCCCAACCGATCCTGCGATCCCTGCGCCGACCGGTCGACGCGATCTCGGCCGACTTCGACGGAGACGGCGGACCTGAGTGGATCGTCGCCGAATTCGGCAACCACCTTGGATCGCTCAGCCATCACCGCCGCCGCAGCGACCGCTGGGAGCGGAGGGAACTCTTCTCCCTGCCGGGCACCGTCTCCCTCCAGACCACCGACTTCGATCGCGACGGCCGGCTCGACCTCCTCGCCCTGGTGGCCCAGGAGACGGAATCCCTGTTCCTGTTCCGCAACGATGGCCGTGGCGGATTCGAGCGTCGCACCTTGATCCAGAAGCCGCCCCAGTGGGGTTTCAGCCATGTCACCACGACCGACTTCAACGGCGACGGCTTCCCGGATGTTCTGGTCTGCAACGGCGACAACGGCGAATTCAACAGCCCGCCGAAGGCCTACCATGGAGTCCGCCTCTATTTGGCCGACCGGCAAGGCACCCTCACCGAACATTGGTCCTACCCCCTGAACGGCGCCTACGGCACCCGCGTCGGGGACTTCGATGGCGACGGCGACCTCGACATCGCCGCCATCTCGTATTTCCCCGACTACGCCACCAACCCCCGCGAAGGGTTCGTCTATTTCCAGAACCCGGGAAACTCCAAGGACTTCAAGCCTTCCACCATCCGCGAGTGCATCGCCGGCCGATGGATGGCTCTCGATTCGGGTGACCTCGACGGCGACGGCGACCTCGACCTCGTGCTGGCCTCCTACACCCATGGTCCCACCGAAGTCCCCGACTTCCTCATGAAGACCTGGGACTCCTCCCGAATCCCCCTCCTCATCCTCATCAACACCACCCGCCCCTGAGCCGACGCCGGCGAGCGAGGGACTGATCTCCAACTTGAGGTACCCCTGCGGAGCGGGATCGGTCCGCAGCGAGCTCTGGAACGTCGACATCCTGATCCCCTCGCGCGTCAGCGCGATGGCGACCCCTGTCCCAACGTTCCCTGCGAGCGAAG
>CAYLTF010000040.1:8994-13331 GCA_964386625.1 uncultured Akkermansia sp.
CCCTCGCGCGTCAGCGCGATGGCGACCCCTGTCCCAACGTTCCCTGCGAGCGAAGATCCGATCCCCAACTTGAGGTACCCCTGCGGAGCGGGATCGGTCCGCAGCGAGCTCTGGAACGTCGACATCCTGATCCCCTCGCGCGTCAGCGCGATGGCGACCCCTGTCCCAACGTTCCCTGCGAGCGAAGGACCGATCCCGCGGAGCTCACCCATCGCCGAAGCGGAGCGGGATCGGTCCGGAGCCCGCTCTGGAAGCGAACACCCTGATCCCTGGCGCAAAGCGCCAAGGCTGAACCTTCCCGAGCTTCCCTGCGGGCGCAGGATCGGTCCCGCGGAGCCCCCGCCACCCAACCCCTGCGCCAGCCCACGCATGTCCCCGCGGCAACGCCCCGAATTGTGTGTCAATAGGGACGGGCGGCCCCTTGGGCGTAGAATCCAGCCACGCCCCAGCGGCGGCGGGACCCGTCTGGAGCGAGCTCTGGAAGCGAGCACCCTCCTACCCTCGCGCACAGCGCGAATGCACCACCTCTCCTCGAGCTTCCCTGCGAGCACCGGACGGGTCCCGCCGAGCCCACGCAACCCACCCCCTGCACCAGCCTAAGTCAGCCACCCGCACCCGAAAACCCGAGCACACCCGTTTCATACAACGATGGGATAACGATGCCGGATCACCCCAGACCGATTGACCCCGCGGAGCTACCGCGTGAACGGCTGAGAACTGCGCAAGTACGCGAAGAAATCCCGCAACTGCTCATCACTCAGTCCCTCCAACAACCCCTCCGGCATCAGACTCCTCCCCGTCGGACGCACCTCCACCACCTCCGCCGACGGCAGCACCTGATCCTGGCCATCCAGACCGCGCAGGCTCGTCACCCGGGCATCCCGGTCGGTCAGGAATCCCGCCAGGATCCGCCCATCCCGCGTCTCCACCTCGACCGAAGCGTACCCCTCCCGTATCTCCGCGCTCGGATCCAGGATGCTCGTCAGCAGCGTGCCCAGGTGATCCCGCTGATACGAGGTGAGGTCCGGACCCACCGAGCCCCCCTTGAAGAACAACCGATGGCATCCGGCGCACCGCTGCTGGAAGTGGGCCTCGCCCGAGTACGGATTGCCCGGAGCCTTCCGCAGCACCTCCTCGATCCGCCGGATCCGAGCGGCGACTTCCGGGGCTGGACCCGTCGGTGAACCTGCAGGCGAACCCGACCGCGGCGCCTCGGGCCACACCGCCGAAACCCTCCGGCGCACCGAGGCCTCGGGCGATCGTCGTAGACGCTCCACCCACTCCGCCGGGATCGAGTGGCGGTCGACACCGCCGCGATCCACACCCCGGTCCACCGCCTCCATCAAGGCCAGGCTCCAGGCCGGTCGGCTCGCCAGGAACTCCAGCGCCGAATTCCGCAGTTCCGGAGACGCCCCCGGCAGGATTCCCAGCGCCACCGACGCCAGTGCCGGATCCTCCTCGATTCCCAGGCCCGACAAGGCCGCCTGCCGGACCGGAACGGGCGCGTTGGCATCCTGCAGCAACCCGAGCAGAGCCCCCCGCAGGCCCGGCGCCCGGACTTCCACCAACGTCTTCACCCATTCCACCTTCTCGGGCACCGCCGACGCCGACGCCTTCAGGCGGTCCAGTGCCTCCGGGACGGCAGACGGATCGCGCTGACGCAGTCGCAGAGCCAACGACGCCTTCCCACGGCGGGCCAGGGCCCGCACCAGTTCCTCGGGCAATGCCGACGCATCGCGTCCACGGAAGGCCTCCTCGAACCCGGACATGAGCGCGGCCACCGACTCCGCGTCCGGCGCGCGCTCCAGCAGCGCCGCGGCATCCAGCAGATCCTGCCGGCGACCTTGGACGGCGCAGCGACGCATCAACCGGGGCAGCACCGCGGCCCTCGCCAGAGGACGTTTCCAGAGCTCGTCGGTCTTCCAGAGGTCCAGGATGGCCGTGCGGTCCGAAGGCCAATGCGATTCCACCGCCCACCAGCACAGCAGCGGCACACAGGGGTCGGACACATCCTCGTCATGGGCCAGGAGCGCCGTCACCAGCGGCAGTGCCTGGGCCGCGGGCAACCGCCGGGCCGAGGCCGCCATCTGGGCCCGCACCCGCACGTCGTTCTCGCGCGGGATCCGGTGCAGCCACGCCTCGAGCAACGGACGCCCGATGCGGCGCGCATCGCCCATCAATCGCACCGACCATTCCCGGATCAGCGCCGACGGATGCTCGATGAGCTTGAAGGCGAGCACCTCGTCGAGCCCGCCCGCCTGATGCAACGCCCACAACGCGGCAATGGGCGCGTCGTCGGCCACCACACGCACCTTCAACCGGGCCAGCAGATCCGAGCCGGACGGACCTGAACGGCCGGCGGGATCACCCGAGATCCTCTCGACCAACACTCGGGCGGCCATCAGCCGATGCCACCGGTTCGAATGTGTCAGCGCCACCAAGAGCGCCTCGGGCGTCTTGTCGTCCAATCGCACGTCTTTGACCAACGGCTGATCCGCGCCCCGCAGGCGGTACAACCGGCCGGTCGTCGGATCGATCTGGCTCTGGTAGTGCTGACCATGGGCGATGTAGTGCTCGTAGAAATCGGCGATGACCATCGAACCGTCCGGCGCATTGGCCAGGTAGACCGGCCGAAACGCCTCGTCTCCGCAATGCAGCACCGGGCCCAGATCGCGGGTGCCGAAGGTGGAACCGATGGGGTGCCGGTCGGTGGCCAGCACGACATTGTGCAACGGATCGAGCCAGAACAACTGCCCCTGCCGCGACGGTGGCAGGGCCGCCCCTTCCACCACCGACAGGAGGTGCGTGAAGCGCTGGAACGGCGCGGCCGGAGCCATCCAGGGCAATTGCCCGAAGGTGTACGGGTTGCGTGGCGGCCCGAACTTGCCCGGATCGGCCCCCTGCTTGAGGTAGTAGCCGCCCTGCTGGTAGTGCCAGCCGCGCGTCTCCGATCCGTTGTGACCGCTGAAGAGCCGTCCCTCGCCATCCAGCTCCAGCCCAAAGACATTCCCGCTGCCCTCGGCGAAGAGCTCGTATTCCCGGCTCACCGGGTGGTAGCGCCAGACCATGCAGCCCTCGAAGTGGACGCCCGGTGATCCCTCCGGATCAAGACCCGGCCGGAGGACGCGGCTGGTGGTGGTGCTGCCCTGCCCGCCGTAGATCCAACCATCCGGTCCCCAGACCAGTCCGTTGGCCACCGAATGGGTGTCCTCGAGCCCGAAGCCGGCGAGATGGACCACCGGAGGCCCATCCGGGACGTCGTCGCCATTGGCATCCGGGAAGAACAGCAGGTAGGGCGTGTTCATGACCCAGACTCCGCCCCGCCCCGGCAAGACCGCGTTGGCCATGTTGAGCCCCTCGAGGAACACCGTGTGCCGGTCGGGCAATCCGTCGCCGTCGGTGTCCTCATGCACGGTGATCCGATCGCGACCCGGCGTGTGGCGCGGCGGCGGCTCCGGCACCCGGTCGTACTGCGCCCGATAATACTTGTCGCGGCTGAGCATCCGCGCACCGGCCGGGTACGGGTACTGGCGGTACTGGGCCACCCAGAGACGGCCCCGGGCGTCGAAACTGAAGTGCGTGGGCTGGGCCACCAACGGCTCATGCAGCAGCAGGTCCACGCGGAGATCGGCGGCCGGTTTCATGAGCACCATCGTCTCGGCCGGAGTCTTCCGGGGCCCGGGCACGAACTGCTGGGCCTCGCCCAACACACGGCTCGACTCGTGGTACTGGTCGAAGGCCGCCCGCACCGGCTTGTCGGAACGCGGCGTCACTGGCGGTTCCGGCGTCTCCGAGGGATCCGCCGGTCGCCATTCCCAGGCACCCTCCAGGACGGCCTCGTTGAAATAGTCCATCACGAACGGTGCCTCTGCCTGGAATCCGCTCCGGCCTTCCGGGTGATAGGCACGGATCAGAAGGCCGTTCCACTGGCCTTGCTTCAGCAATCCCGGCCGGATCTTGTGCCGGTGGTTTCCCGCGACCCCATCCCGGTACTCCGGGGGAAAGGTTCCACCCCGACCCACCGACACCCCGTTCACGAACACCTCATGGGCCCCGGAGAATCCGCGCAGGTTCAAGGTCACCGACTCGGCGAAGAGGTTGCGCTCATGCGGCGTGAAGAAGCTGTCATGGGGCCTGAACCAGGCCCGGTACCAGCGCCAAGCCGACGCTGCCGGGGTCGCACCGGCAGGAATCGGCCCGGGCACGGGCACAGGCTGCCACGCATCGGTGGCCTTGGTGGCCTCGGTGGCCGAGAGAGACCACGGGATTCCCGCCAAAAGAAACCCACCCACCAGGAGCAACGACAACACACGGGGCATGATGTCGGGAACCCTGCC
>CAYLTF010000040.1:13431-22053 GCA_964386625.1 uncultured Akkermansia sp.
GATTTGGAGGTCCGGGTGTTGGTGTGCCACTGGGAACTCGTTCCCCGCCCGGTCAAGAGCACCCACGGGTATGCCTCATCGGTGGGCTCGGGCAACGGCGTCAGAGGCGAATGATGGAAGACGGCGCGTCCGTCGGCGGTATGGAACCCCCCGTCGGCGAACAGCCGTCGCTC
This sequence comes from uncultured Akkermansia sp., assembly GCA_964386625.1. Lineage (GTDB taxonomy): Bacteria > Verrucomicrobiota > Verrucomicrobiia > Limisphaerales > UBA9464 > SXXZ01. The sequence continues at coordinate 13,605 of CAYLTF010000040.1, forward strand.
CCGGATCTCGGCCACCCGGCTCTCGGGCAGGGTCTCGAGCGAGGCGTCGGATGCCGCGCCCAGGACGCGATCGCGCATCGCCTGTGAAAAAGGCCATTGGATCCCGCCCAGGGCGTCGATGGCGCGGTACCCGTCGATGCCCGTGATGTCGCACGGCCGACCTCGACTCAAACGTTTCAGGAGGCCGAACACCGCCTCGGGTGTTCGCCATTCCGCGAACAGGTCGGCGCATCCCCACGCCTCGGCAATGAGGCGGAAGATGTGGAAGTCGGACAACGCCTGCCCGGGTGGCCGACGGACTCGCTTCACCAACCCCAGACGGCGTTCGCTGTTGATGAACGTGCCTTCCTTCTCCCCCCAACCGGCCGCCGGCAACAGCAGGTCCGCACGCTGGGCGGTCTCGGTGGTGGTGTACAGATCCTGGACCACCAGGAACTCCAGGCGACCCAGCAACTCGTTGAACCGGCGCTGCTGGATCCAAGAATGCGAGGAGTTCGTGGCGATGATCCAAAGGCCACGGATCGCCCCCGACTCGATCCCGTCGACGATGCGGTCATAGGCCCAGGAGTTCTCCGAGGGCACGGTACCCGCCGGCAGACCCAGGAGCGATTCCACCTCGAGCCGGGCGGCCGGATCGGCGAAGTCGCGCCCGCCGAAAAGGTTGGTCACGTTGGAGAAGAGGCGAGACCCCATGGCATTGCATTGGCCGGTGATGGAATTGGCCCCGGTCCCGGGCTTGCCGATCTGCCCGGTCATCAACGCCAGGTTGATGATCGCCTGGGCGGTGCGGGTCGACTCGTGCCCCTGGTTCACCCCCATGGTCCACCAGTACGAGACCCGGGGCCGCGTCGCGATGCGCTCCACCAGGGTCTCGAACAGCTCGAGCGGAATCCTCGCCTCGGCGCATACCTTTTCCGGGGTGAACCCGCTGACCGCGGCCGCGAACGCCTCGAAGCCCCGGGTATGCGCCTCAATGAACGCGCGATCCACCGCCCCCCGCCGGATCAGGGCCGAGGCCACCCCGTAGAGCAGGACGAGGTCGGACTTCGGGGCCAGCGGGACGTGGAGGGTCGCGGCCATGGCGGTCTCCGTCCGTCGCGGATCAAGCACGAGGATCTCCGGATGGCGCCGGTTCTGAAGCACCCGTTGCCACAGGATCGGGTGCGCGACCGCGGGATTGGAGCCCACGAACACGAGGCAATCCGACTCCTCGAAATCGGCGTAGGTGTAGGGTGGGGCATCGAAGCCCAGACTCTGCTTGTAGGCGACATGCGCCGTCGCCATGCACTGGCGCGTGTTGGAGTCGCAATGCAAACCGCGCATGCCGAACTTGAAGAGGGCGCCCAGCAGCGCCATCTCCTCGGTGCAGATCTGGCCGGTGCTCAGGAAGGCGATGGATTGCGGCCCCCAGTTCTGTTGCACCGATTTCATCCGCGACACGAAGGCCTGAAGAGCCTGGGACCAGCCCACCGGTTCCATCGCACCGGTGGCGGGATTCCGAAGCAGGGGCGTCGTGGCCCGGTCGGGGGCATCCAAGGCGGCCAAGGCCTCCCACCCCTTCGGGCACGCCATGCCTTGGTTCACGGGAAAGCGCGGATCCGGGCTGAGGTTGACCGCCTCGCCATTGACCAAGTGGGCCGTGAGGCCACACCCGGTGGCGCAGTACCCACAGACAATTCCCGTGGTTCCGTCGGGCTTCAGGCGGGCGGGCACCTGGCCCAATCCGAACCCGCCCGGCACCCGGGCCAGGTCGGCGGTCAACGGCCCATCCCAGGCCCTCCAGGGGATTCGCGGAAGATTCATGGTCTCTCTTGGTCGCGGGAATCGACATCGGCCGTGAATCCCCCGGTGAAGAACCGCCAGCGCTCGAACATCGACAACCCGGTCAGGAGCAGCAGGGCGAGGATCGATACCCACGAAGGCCCGACCATCAGGCCCCAGCCCACACCCCACCCCATCAGGACGGTTCCGGCGAACCGCGGACCGGTGCGCCGTGAGCGCCACCTGGCGCGACCGGTGACAACGTAGACCTGGATCTGCGCCACCGTCGTCAGGACCAGGAGCACCAGCAGACCAGAGGCGGCACCTTGGAACCCCCGCAGCGGAGCCGGGAATGCCGGCACCCAGGCCAGCCCCGCGATCCACCCGGTGAAGATCAGCGAGACCGACGAGAACGCGCCCAGGGCCAGCGCCTCGCGACTCAACCAACTGGTCTTCCAGCCCATCCAGATGCGCCAGGCCTTGAGCGGTTGCCCGAGGTGGAACACCGATGCGATCAATCCGGCGTGGACCCACAGGCAACCCAGCGCGGCCACCGCGGCGTCCCTCCCCGTGGGGATCCGCCCGGACATCCCCGTCCCCAGGGCCACTGCGGCGAGGATTCCGCCCCCCCATTGGGTGAGCACCAGCATCGCGATCAACGGCCAATGGGCGTCCCTCCGGCACGGGGTCCCGGTCACGGGGCGGGACTCCAGTCCATCCATCGAGTGCCTCGAGCGGTACACCGTCGACGGCACGGTGATCGAGGCCGGAGGCATCCCGGGCAGGGAGCATCCGCCGTCTCGATGGCCGGAGATCGACGCCTCGCCTCGATATCGATCGATCATGCCCGCCACCGGGACTCGCGTGATCCGGATGGCTTCGTTGGGGCAGGCCTGCACACAGGCCGGCGCCTCCCCCGCCTGGAGTCGCCCCTGGCACAGGTCGCACTTGCGCACGATGCCCCGGGATTCCGAGAACTTCGGCACCTCGTACGGGCAGGTGAAGATGCAGTAGCTGCACCCGATGCACTGGTCGTCGAGATGGCGGACGATGCCGGTGAGCGGATCCTTCTCGTAGGCCAGGACCGGGCAGCCCTTCAGGCAACCGGGATCCACGCAATGGTGGCAGGCGGACGTGACGGCCAAGGTCACCGCTTCTGGGCGGGGTGCCTGGGGAACCGGACGAGAACCGACCAGGAGGCGGATCTCGCGCCAGGATTCCTGGGGTTCCAGTCCGTTGAGCGAATGGCAGGCCGCGACGCAAGCCTTGCAGGAGGAGCACTGGTCGAGGTCGACCTCGAACGCATACTGCTCCCCGGGCCCGGGAGGGGTCGCCGGCAAGAGGGCCCGGTAGCGCTGCTCCAGCAACGGGGCGCGCGCATCGGCCTGGCGCTGGCTGAAGCGCTCGACGGCGGTCAGTCGCCGCTGCTCGGCCACGAACGCGTCCACCAACGTCTCAAGAGGATCCTCCGGAACGGTGGCTGCGGACGATGGCGATGGGGGGTTCACCAGGTGGGACGGGGCTTAGGAACGGTTCGGGCTGTCCGAGAACAACTCCTGGAGGCGTCCGAGGTCGTGCCGCGAAGTGAAGCTCTGGAAGGCCTCTCCCGGGTGCCGGTCGCGCAGGTAGACCCTGAGCATCCTCTCCAGCAGCGGGCCCAATTCCTCGAGGATCACTCCCTGGAAGACCGCACGCCCGATGGCCTGACGCGGGCCGAATCCCCCTCCGACAAAGACGTGGTACGCCTCCTGGGGCTGCCCTCCGCGCTTGAGTTGCGTGCCCAGCAGCCCGATGTCGCCCATGTAGTGCTGGGCGCAGGAGTTCGGGCATCCGGTCAGGTGGATGTTCACCGGCTGATCCAGGCTCACCCGGGAGTCGAGCCATTCGATCAACTGCAGGGCGTGTCCCTTGGTGTCGGACGCGGCGAACCGACAATGCCGATTGCCGGTGCAGGCGATGAATCCCCCCCGGAGGGCGCTGGACCTCCAATCGAGACCCACCTTCACCAAGGCCTTCTTCACCGTCTCGACGTAGGCCTCGGGGATGTTCGGCACGATCAGGTTCTGCCACACGGTCAGCCGGACCTCGCCGCTCCCGTACAACTCGGCCAACTCGGCCAGACGCCGCAGTTGCTTGGAGGTGATCTGCCCCACGGGCACCGCGACACCCACCCAGTATCGGCCGGCTTGTCGCTGCGGGTGAACCCCCAGGTGCGGGTGCTGGCTGGCGGGAGCCGAGTCACTGGCCGCGACCGCAGCCTCGGAGCCCGGAGGTATGCCCATCAAGGCACGTCCCAACCGCGTCTCCGTCTCGGTTCGAAAGCGATCCAGCGTCCAATGCTCGAGCAGATGCTTGAGCCGGGCACGCTTGCGGTCGGTCCGGTCGCCATGGGCGAGATAAACCCGGAGCATGGCCGCAGTGACTGGGATCACTTCGGAAGGCGCAACCAGGACACCCAGGTCCCGCGCGAAGGATTTGTGACCGGTGGCCCCGCCCAGCAGACATCGGAAGTACAACCCCGCGGGCACGGCGTCCGTCAGGAGATCTCCAGGCCGGAAGCCGCTGACACCCTCGGCCTGGAGCTCTGCAGGCGACCAGACCCGCACGGCCTTCCATCCGATGTCGTTGGTGTCCTCCACCGTCGGGATCGATCCGCCTCCATGGAAGGCGATGTTGAACTTCCGGGGCAGATCGTAGAACTCGCGGTGGTTCAGGATGAGCTGCCCCAACTGGAGGGTCAGGGGCAGCGTCTCCAAGCGCTCGGACGGATCGAGCCCACTGGTCGGATCGCAGGTCAGGTTGCGGATGTTGTCGGCTCCGGCGCCCCGGGTGTGCAGGCCGACCGCCTGGATGCGTCTCAGGAATTCCGGAGCGTCCCGGAATCGGAGGTGTCGCACCTGGAGATTCGCCCGGGTGGTGATCTGCAGGTAGCCGGTGGTGAGGCTGTCGGTCACGGCGGCGATCTCACGCAACTGGGCCGAGGTCAGTTGGCCGCCCGGAATGCGGAGACGGGCCATGTACCCCTCGTTCATCGGGCTCATGTAGAAGAGCCCCTGCCATTTGAAGCGAAACGCATTGTCCGGGTCGGGCGCCTGATCGGCGGCCGCGTGCTGCAGCAGCAGCGAGTAGCCGTCCAGCGGATGCAGTTCCCGTTTGATGCGTTCCTGGTCGGTCAACTCGGAAAGGTCCGGAGCCGCCGCCACGGCGGCGACAGGAAGCGGGCTCGACGGCACGAGGTCACCGAAGCCGAGACCGCGATTGCGGAGACCTGCAAAGAGGCCCTCGAGGTAGGCGGTCTGCTCGGCGTCGAGCGGTTGTCCGGAGATCTGTTGGAACGGGAGGCTCATGGGGTGGGGTTCATCGGGATCGAGCGTCTTCAGTACACGTCCTTCTGGTAGCGCCCCGCGGACTGAAGGCGCTCGAGGTATTCCGAGGCCTGTTCCTCGGTGCGACCTCCCGCGGTCCGGATCACCGTCCGGAGCGCCGCCTCGACATCCTTGGCCATGCGTCGTGCATCGCCGCAGACGTAGAAATGCGCCCCTGCCTCCAGCCACTGCCACAGGGCCTGGGACTGCTCCAGCATGCGGTCCTGGACGTAGACCTTGGACTCCTGATCGCGACTGAAGGCCAGATCGAGCCGGGTGAGGAACCCGTCTTGATGCAGCGGGTCCAACTCCGAGGAATACAGGTAATCGGTGGCTCGGCGCTGATCGCCGAAGAAGAGCCAGTGCTTCCCGGTGGCCCCGATGGCGCGCCGCTCCTGCAGGAAGGCGCGGAACGGGGCGATCCCGGTGCCGGGGCCCACCATGATCATGGGCCGTGACGGGTCGCTGGGCGGTCGGAAATGGCGGCTGACTTGGACGAACACCGGGACCGGGGTCACCCCCGGAACCACCCGGTCGGCCAACCAGCACGACGCCACTCCAAGCCGGGCTCGACCATGGGCTTCGTAGCGGACGGTCCCCACCGTGAGGTGCACCTCACCGGGGTGCGCCTTCGGGGAGGAAGAGATGGAATACAGGCGGGGTTGGAGCGGCCGCAGCAGCGAGCCCAATTCCGCGGCATCGAGCCGGGCCTCCGGGGCCGATCGGAGCGCGTCCAACACATCGCGCCCGGCCATCCAGGATTCAAGGTCCGGCCGCCGGGACGGCTCCGAGAGGGAGGCGATGAGGGAACCGGGGTCCAGTTCGGCCAACCGCTTCAAGAGGGCCGGCGATGACTGGGTGAGCGTCCACCGGTTCGCAAGGGCCTCTCCGAGAGTGGTCGATTCGGCGGGGACCGTCGGGCCAAGCCCCACCGACACCGTCGGATCGAGACCGAGGGCCTCCAAGATCCCGTCGACCAGTGCCGGATCATTCGACGGCTGAACCCCCAAGGCGTCACCCGCTGCGTACACGAAAGAAGCATCGTCGAGCTCGATCTCGATGTGCCGTGTGTCCTTGGACGATCCCTCGCCATTGAGTCGTCGGGCCACCCTCAGGCGGGCGGGATAGGGATTGCGGCGAGTCCATGGACTGGCGGCCGCCGGCGTCTCCGGACTCGGGCCCGACCCCGGCCCCACGGTCGGGCCAGGGATCGGTGACACGACGCGGGAAGGCGCGCCGACCGGTTCGACCGAGTCGAGGGAGGGCCACACGGCCTCCATCCAGGCCGTGAACGGAGCCCGATCGCCACCATCGCATTCGGCGCGGGGCGCCACGCGCCGGGCGCCCAGGGCCTCCAGGCGCTCATCGATCCTGCGGGCGGCACCGCAGAAATCGGCGTAGTTCCGATCGCCCAAGCCGAGCACCGAATACCGGAGCGACTCCAGTCGGGATGCCGCCCCGTCACTCAGTCGGGACCAGAAGCCGGCGGCGTTGTCGGGAGGTTCACCATCGCCCCAGGTGGAGCACACCACCAACAGGCGTTCCAATCCGGAGAGCTCGTCCGGGCTGATCCGGTCCAACTCCCGCAGCGTGACCACGAAGCCCTTGGACTCCGCAGCCTTGGCCACCTTCTTGGCCAGTCCCGAGGCCGAGCCGGACTGCGACCCGAATCCGATCCAGAGCGGTCTGGACCGGGTGGCCGGCGGCGCCTCGGAAGAGACGCTCCCCGGGGCCGCGGATCCCAGGCGATCGAAGAGCGAGGCGGCCAGGAACCCGTTGAGCCATGCGCGCTGCTCCCGGCTGAACGGGGCGGTTTCCGGCACGATGTTCATGCAGGGAATCGGGGTCGCGACTCAGAAGTTCACCTGCGCCTGGACGTAGACGTAGTCGGCGTCCTGAGAGCCGACCTTCGAGAGGGAGTCCCGAATGTAGTCGCCCCGGAGGAACCGGCAGTAGGCGGCCTCCAGCACGAGGTACTTGCTGGCCTGCCATGTGGCCACGAGGTCGATCTCGGAGCCGACGAAGGAGCCGGCATCGGGATTGATGCCGTAACCGGTCCCGCGCGCGGCCGCACCCTGGTAGGTCATGCCACCCCGGGGCAGCCCGGCGACGTTGTAGAAGTTGTCGTTCACCGTCGCCAACCACTTCAGGTGCCCCTCGAGCTGGACGCGCACCCGGGGCGTGGCGAGCAAGGAACTGCGAAGGCGCACGTTGTGCAGGTTCTGGAAGGAGGCGAAGTCGGCGTAGCCGTAGAAGAGATGCCCGGTGGGATAGAGGTGGACGAAGGTCTCGTGGGTGCCGTCGTTCGGGTCGCTGTCACCGCTGGCCAGGCTGTATTCCAGGCCCAGGCGCGGCTGGAGTTCCGATTCCTTCCACGTGTACCCGCCGGAGAGCACTCCCGCCCAGGCGCGATGTTCCCTGCGCGGTCCCATCCCAGCAGCCTCCCGGGCGTCGGCGAAGTTGCCGAACTGGTAATAGGCCTGGGCACCCCAGTCGACGTTGACCCAGTCGTTGGTGGAGCTGCGGACGTAGGTTCCCGCGGTGTAGATGTCCTGGGCCTCCGGCGGACGGAAGGGAGCCGGGACCAACCCCTGATTACCCGCATTGGCGTCGCGCCCCGCATTGCGGCTCAGGAGGTAGAACTCGGTCCAGGTCTTGGGGATGGCCTTGGTGGTGAGGTGCAGGCCGGAGAAGATCTCGTCCGGGTTCGATCGGTTGAAGCCGTTGTCGTCGGGCATCACCACCATCGAGCTCCACCCCTCCACGGCGAAGTACGGGTTCTGCCAGCGCACCTTGGCCGCATCCCATTGCCGGCCGATGTTGTTCCAAGCCAGCGGACCGACGATCCGCTGCTCACCCAGGAGCAGTTCCTGCCGCCCCACCTTGAGCGACACGGGGAATTCCTTGTGATTGCCGAGGAAGACATAGGCCTGTTGGAGGTCCATCGGGCCATCCGATTCCGGGCTGCTGCCCCTTCCCGCCGGCGCCGCCGGATAAGCCGGGATGGCGACCCCGTTCAGGGTCCTGGCCTGGGTCACGCCATTGCCCGTGCTGGACCGATCGTCACCGGTGACGGTGCTCGAGCGGCCCTGCGCGAAGACCTCGAACCACCGACCGGTGTAACCTCCACGGATGAGCACCCGCTGGAGCAGGTAGCTGTTGTCGTTGTCGGTGTCCGTGCGGAAGTCGGCCAGGGACCCGGGCCCGGTGAAGCCGCCATTCTGCTTGATCTCATAGCGGCTCCAATAAAGCGCGCCGAGGTTCCAGGAGGAGAGGTAGGGATTGTCCTGCCGGAGCCAGTCGTTGATGAAGCCGGCCGGCGA
>CAYLTF010000040.1:22153-25551 GCA_964386625.1 uncultured Akkermansia sp.
GTCTGTCCCTTGAGGGTGTAGGCACGCACATGGAGGAACTCGATGAGTTGCTCGCGGAGCCGGTAGTATTCCGGGTCCTCCAGCAATTCCTGGCGGCGGCGCGGACGGGCGAAGGGCACGTGCAGAATCTCACCCACCTCGGCCTCCGGCCCGTTGGTCATCATCACGATGCGATCGGACAAGAACAGGGCCTCGTCGACATCATGGGTCACCATGAGGGCCGTCAGGCGGGTCCGGTTCCAGAGGTCGAGCAGCACCTGCTGGAGCTCGAAGCGGGTGAGCGAATCGAGCATCCCGAAGGGTTCGTCCAGCAGGAGCATCTTGGGCGACAAGGCGAAGGCCCGTGCGATGCCCACGCGCTGACGCATTCCCTGGCTGAGATCGGAGGGGAGCTGATGCAGGGCCTCGCCCAATCCGACCACCGTGAGGTAGTACTCGGCGATCTGGCGTCGTTCCTCGCGAGACGCGGTGTAGAACACCTGGTCGACCCCGAGCTGGACGTTCTCGAGGGCGCTCAGCCACGGGAGGAGGTTGGGAGCCTGGAACACCACCCCGCGGTCCGGTCCCGGTCCGGTGAGTTCCCGCCCCGCCAAGACGATGCCGCCGGCCGAGGCTTCGCTCAGTCCGGCCAGCATCGACAGGACGGTGCTCTTGCCGCATCCCGAATGACCGATGAGCGTGACGAACTCCCCCTGCCGGATGCGCAGGTTGAAGTCCTTCACCACCCGCAACGGGCCCTTGGGGGTCGGGAAGACTTTGCTGAGGTGGGTGATTTCGACGTGGTCAGCCATGGGAGCCTAGGGGGTGAGATCGACCGTTTCGCGGCGCTCCTCGGATCGCCTCCGCGGCCGGCGTCTTCCGCCGATCAGGGACCTGGGAACCTCGAGGTCCTCCGGCTCGAGGTCCGGGAGGATCAACTTGCGGGAGACGGAGACGGAGGGGCGTGCCCCCGGGCCGAGCAGCCAGGCGACGACCTCGGCCCGGAGCGCCTTGAAGCGGGGATCGTGGTTGAGCGCGCGCCGATCGCGCGTGGGATCGAGCACGACCGGAAACGAAGGCCCGAGAGCGGCTCCCGGGCCGGCGCTGAGCGGGATGATCCGGTCGGCCATCAGGATCCCCTCGTCGGGATCGTTGGTGATCAGCACGACGGTCTTGCCCGAGGCCCTGCAGATGCGCGAGATCTCTTCCTGGAGGGTCCCTCGCGTCAGCGCATCGAGCGCGCCGAGCGGTTCATCGAGCAGGAGGATCCGGGGATCCATGGCCAGGGCCCGGGCCACGGACACGCGCTGACGCATGCCCCCGGACAACTCCCCGGGCCGCCGGTCCCGTGCCGGGGTGAGATTGACCAGGTGGATGTGACGATCCACCTGCTCGGCACGCTGGACCTCGGTCCACCCGGGAAAGACCGAATCCACGGCGAGCCGGATGTTCTCGGCCACGGTCATCCAGGGGAGCAGGCTGTAGTTCTGGAAGACCACACCGCGATCGGGGCCCGGCCCCTCGATGGCGCGGCCATCCAGGGTGACGCTGCCGGCGTCGGGCTTGAGCAGGCCGGAGACGAGGTGCAGCAGGGTGGATTTGCCGGCGCCCGAGTAGCCCACGATGGCGACGATCTCACCCTGTTCGACGGAGAGATCCACGCCGCTGAGGACCTCCCGGCGCGCCTCAGGCGGCCCGAACCCCTTGGAGACACGGTCTAGGACGAGGAAGGACATGGGAATGGGTTCAGAGGATGCTCTTGAAGCGGCGCTCCAGGAGGCTCATGGCCCGGTCGAGCGAGAAGCCGACCAGACCGATGGTCACGATGCAGAGGACGATGCTCGTGTAGAGGCCGTTGTTGTATTCGTTCCAGAGGAAGTTCCCGATGCCGATGCGACCGGTCAGCATCTCCACCGCGACGATGACCAACCAGGCGATGCCCAGACTCAGGCGATAGCCGGTGAACATGTACGGCAGCGTCGCCGGGATCATGATCCGGAACAGGGTCTGGGTGCGGGAGAGCTTCAGGACCCGGGCCACGTTCAGATAATCCTGGGGGATGGCCCTGACTCCGACCGCGGTGTTGAGGACCGTCGGCCACATGGCGCAGACCGCGATGGTGAAGAGCGCCGCCAACTCGTTGGCGCTCTTGCCGGCATTGGCGAAGAGCACCACGCCCAGCGGCATCCAGGCCAGGGGCGACACCGGTCGGAGCACCTGGATGATCGGGTCGAACATCTTGGAGAAGGTGGCCGAGAGACCCAGGAGGAATCCCATCGGGGTTCCGAGGATCAGGGCGATGGCGTAGCCCTTGGCCACGATCACCAGCGAGTACCACGTGAACCTGAGGATTCCCTGGTCGAGTTCCTCGCGCTTGGCGAAGGGTTCCACGACGTACTTGCGGGTCTTCTCCCAGGTCTGGACCGGACCGGGCAGGTCCTGGACCCAACCGAGCTTGACCTCCTCGACCGTCCCATCGGCCAGGCTCCGGGTCACGGTCCGGCCCGAGATCATCTGCCACGCCAACAGCGTCAGGGCGATGCCCACCAGGGGCATCAGCACCGATTCCCAATGGATCTTCTTCATGCGGTGATCAGCCCTTGAGGTTCTTCACCGCGAAGGCCTGGGCGTAGGCCTCGGGCTGTGCGGGATCGAAGGGGATGCCGTCGAAGAGGGTCTCAGGGCGATCATCGCGCCCGCCGTGGACGACCCCGATCTCCTTCATCGCCGCCTCGAAGAGATCGGTGCGCGCCACCTTGGCCGCGATGCCGGCGTAGTCGGGCGCACCGGTGACCATGCCCCACCGCCGCAACTGGCTGAGCCACCAGGCCACGTACTTGGGCTGGGGGTAGTTGCAGTTGCGCTCGTGGAAGATCATGGGGAACGGGTCCTTGTACTTGCGGCCGTCGCCCAGGTCGTAGTCGCCCAGCAGACGGCCGAGGATCACGTCCTTCGGGCAATTCACGTAGCTGGGCTTGCTGACGATGTCGCACTGCTCCGGACGGTTTCCGAGGTCATCGAGCCACACCGAAGCCTCATGCAGGGCCTTGAGCACGGCCTTCACCGTCTTCGGGTTCTTGTCGGCGTAATCCGCCAGGAAGGCGCAGACCTTCTCGGGATGGTCCTTCCAGAGCTTCTGGGTGGTGATGGCGGTGAAGCCGATCTTGTCGGTGACCGCGCGGGCGTTCCACGGCTCGCCGACACAGAAGCCGTCCATCTTGCCCACCTTCATGTTGGCGACCATCTGGGGCGGCGGGATGGTGATCAGATTGACGTCCTTGTCGGGATGGATGCCTCCGGCCGCGAGGTAGTAGCGCAACCACATGGCATGCGTCCCCGGCGGGAAGGTCATGGCGAAGGTCATGGGTTCGCCCAGGGACTTGGCCTTCTCGACGAAGGGCTTCAGCGCCTTGGGATCC
>CAYLTF010000041.1:0-25171 GCA_964386625.1 uncultured Akkermansia sp.
GCGGTGGGTCTGGACCAACACCGGCATCCCGATCTCCTTCCTGACCACGATCATCCTCGGATTCGTGGTGGGTGTGGCCGTTTCCGGCCAGACCTTCTACTCGTTCGTCCTCGAGAACCTGCGCAACCTCGGCGCACTCAAGGCGATGGGGGCCAGCAATTCCCTGTTGGCCGGAATGCTCCTGTTGCAGTCGGTGACGGTGGGCCTGATCGGTTTCGGCATCGGCATCGGCCTGACGGCGCTCTTCGGCCTGACGGTCGCCAAAGGCGGTCAGCCACCCTTCAAGATCGAGGCGGTCTTCCTGTTCCAGTCCATGGTGGCCGTCCTCCTGATTTGTTCGCTGGCGGCGCTCTTCGGGATCCGTCGGGTCGCCAAGCTGGAACCGGCGATCGTCTTCCGAGGATGACCATCCCGCACCCGCCCCCAGAGATCACCGGAGAATCCCAGCGTGCCCCTTCCTGACCTGAACCCCGCCGCCAAGCCGGCCTCCCTGGCCATCTCCGCCCGAGGCATCGTCAAGGCCTTCGGCCAGGGCGATGCCCGCACCCTGGCGTTGAAGGGGGCCGACTTCGAGGCCCGCGAAGGCGAGTTGCACCTGATCGTGGGGCCGTCCGGTTGCGGCAAGACGACGCTCTTGAGCGTCGTGGCGGGAACCCTTCAGAGCGACGAGGGTGAGGTCTCGGTGCTGGGCACCCGGATCACGGGGCTCTCCTCCGCCGAGGTCACCCGGTTCCGATGCCGTCACATCGGGTTCATTTTCCAGCAGTTCAACCTCATCTCCACGCTGTCGCTGATCGAGAACGTGAGTGTGCCCCTCCTGCTCAACGGGGCCGGTCGCCGCGAGGCCGAGGAGAAGGCCGCCGAGCACCTGAGGCAGGTGGGACTCGCCGGCAAGGAACGCCAGTCGCCGACCCAGCTCTCCGGTGGACAACAGCAGCGGGTGGCCATCGCGCGAGCCCTCGTGCATGAGCCGCGGCTGGTGATCTGCGACGAGCCCACCAGCGCCCTGGATTCGGTCACGGGCCACCAGATCATGGACCTGCTGAGCGGCGCGGCGCGGGCCCCCGGGCGCTGCGTCCTCATCGTCACCCACGATCCCCGTGTCTACGGTTACGCCGACCGCATCAGCGAGATGGAAGACGGTCGGGTCACCGGGGTCCACGCGGGATCCTCCTTGTCCGCCTTCATCCACGCCGAAACCCGTTCCTGAACCCCCATGATCCTCTTCAAACGCATGACATTCTGGCTGGCGCTCTGCGGAGTCGGCGCAGTGGTCTTCCTGCTCAAGGGACAGCAGAACCAGCCGCCCAATCCCGGCCCCGCCTCCGCTCCGCCGCGCTCCCCCTATGCCCGCACTGTGGCCTCCACGGGGCTCATCGAGGCCTCCCGCGAGAACGTGCGGGTCGCGGCTCCCCGTGACGGCCTGGTGGTGAGGGTCTTTGTGAAAGTCGGTGATTCGGTGAAGTCCGGGGACCCCTTGTTCCAGTTGGATGACCGGGAGGTTCGGGCGCGCATCCGTTTCCTGGAGGCGCAGGCCAGATCCCTCCGGTCGCAGACGGGGGTGGACGAGGCCCAGATCGCCGACCTGGCCGACCAGTTGAAGCGGTTCGCCCAGCTGGGGAAGGAACAGGTCGCCACCGAAGACGAGGTGAAGCGCCGGGAATTCTCCCTGGCCACCGCGCGGGCGCGTGCCGCGGCCACCCAGGCGGCGACCTCCGCCGCGGAGGAGGCGGTCCGCCAAGCGACCACCGATCTCGAGATCCTGACCGTCCGTGCGCCGCGGGATGGACGCCTCCTGCAGGTGAACCTGAGGGAAGGGGAGTTCGCGGCGGTGAAGGGGTCGGGTGATCCCCTGGTGCTCCTCGGGGATGTCGACACCTACCAGGTGCGGGCCGAGGTCGACGAGCAGGATGCCGTCCTCATCAACGCCGAATTCCCGGCCGTGGCCTCCCTGAAGGGTCATTCCGAATTGAGGATGCCCCTGAAGTTCGTCCGCATCGAACCCTACGTCGTTCCCAAGCGCAGCCTGACGGGCGACAGCCTCGAGCGTGTCGACACCCGGGTGCTCCAGGTGGTCTACGCCTTCGATCGCCCTGCCTTCCCCGTCTACGTCGGCCAACAGGTGGATGTGTTCATCCAACGGCCCGACTCGGTCTCCTCCAACGCCCGCTGAACCTCCATGAAATCCATCGCTTTCGTCGTTCTGCTCGCCTGCCAGGGCTTGGCCGTGGCGGCCGCCACCACCAACCGAGTCTCGTTGCCGAGTGGCCCGATCACCTTGGATCAGGCCCTTGAGCATGCCTTGACCCACAACGTGACCTTGCTCAAGGGCAGGCAGGACCTCGAGGAGGCCCAGGGTCTTTCCATCCAGCAGCGAGCCGCACGCCTGCCCCGCCTGGCCACCACGGGGGCCTACCAGCAATTGGACGAGGGGAAGATCGAGCGGGTGCAGTTCGCCGCCGCCCAACCGGCGACGCCCTTCCTCAACAACCAGAGCTGGAACGCCAATCTGGTGGTGACCCAACCGCTCTACGGCGGAGGCAAGTACCGATCGATGGCCCGTTCCTCGAAGTTGACCCGCGAGGCGGCCCTCGCGTCGTACCAGGCCCTGGTGGCCAACACCCTGCTTGAGGTGCGCATCGCCTACAGTGATGTGCTGTTGGCGGTGGAGCAGATCAGCGTGCAGGAGGCGTCCAAGAAACTCCTCGAGCGTGAACTCGAGACGGCCCGGAGGAGCCTCGAGGCCGGGACCGTGCCCAAATTCAACGTCCTGCGTGCCGAGGTCGAACTGGCCAACGCCCTGCCGCCGCTGATCCGCGCCCGCAACCAGGAGCGGATCGCGCGCAACACCCTCGCCGTGCTGCTCGGCTGCGACATCCCGGCCGAATCCGGGGTCGACATCCCGTTGCGCACGGCCGACAGCCTGAAGGCCGATCCGTTCGAGATCTCGGTCGGCGCCGCTCTCAATGCGGCATGGGTGCGCCGCCCGGAGATCAAGGCCGCCCAGACCGCCTCCCAACTGCGCCACGAAGAAGTGCTTCAGACCCGGGCCGATCTGTTGCCGTCGTTGGACGGCACGGCAGGCTACGGGGTCCAGAACCGGAATTTCATCCGTGACCTCGACCGGACACTGGACGGTTGGACGGTCGGGGTGCAGGCCAACTGGATGCTCTTCGACTTCGGCCAGACCAAGGCCAGGGTCGACATGGCGCGTGCCCGGGAGGAGCGGGCCCGTTTGGAGGTCGAGGATGTCCGGCGTCGAGTCGAGCTCGAGGTTCGCACGGCCTACTCCCAGTTCGTCGAATCCAAGGAGGTCCTGGTGTCCCAGACCCGGGTCATCGAGCAGGCCGAGGAGGCCGTGCGATTGGTGACGGCGCGGGCCGAGGCGGGCAGCAGCACCCAGTTGGATGTGCTCTCCGCGCAGACGGCGCTCAAGCTGTCCCGGACCCAGTACAGTCAGGCGTTGCGCGATTACACTGTCGCCAAGGCGAGGTTGGAACGGGCCATGGGCGAGGGAGTTCGTCTGACCGTGGATCCTTCCGCGAAATGACCGCCGGCCGCGGTCCGGCCCGATCTCGGGGCGTCGCGATGAACCGCGTCGGGTTCAGGCCCAAGATCCGAGAAGGGGGGCCAACCCGGAATCCGAGGTGCGGGGGCTCACCAGGGCCAGGGACAAACGCGAGGGGGTCATGAAATCCCGTGCGACGCGACGGATGTCGGCGGGGCGGACCGCGGCGATCTTCGCCCGGGTCTCTTCCGGCGGAATGACCCGCCCGAACCCCAGCACCTGCTCCCCCAACCACATCATCATCTGCTCGGAACCCTCGAGCGACAGATCGGCCTGTCCCAGGGCGTAGTCGCGGGCGCGGGCCAACTCGGTCTTTCCCGGTGGACGCTCGGTCATGCGCCGCACCTCCTTGAGGATCAACCTCAGGGTCTTCTCCAATTGGGCGTCCTCCAGTCCCGCCGAGATCACCAGATCGCCGCAGTCGCTCCACGCGGTGCCGGTGCTCTGGATGTTGTAGGCCAGTCCATGTTCTTCACGGATGGTCTGGAAGAGGCGCGAGCTCATGTTCTCCCCCAGCAGCACGTTGAGCAATCGCAGGGCGAAGCGCCGTTCATCCCGGCGGGAGGTGGTCCGGAAGCCGAGGGCGATGTGGGTCTGCTCGGTCTTCTTGGAATGCAGGAGCCAGCGGGGTTTTTCCGGGGTGAGCGGAGCCGGTTCCACCGGGATCGGTCTGCCTTGGCGGAATCGCCGCGCCGAGCGCTCGACCTCGGCCAGGAGGGCCGCATGGGTGAGGTTGCCGGCCGCGGCGATGACCGTGGACCCGCTCAGGTACTGGCGGTCGAGGAAACCCAGCAGGTCTTTGCGGCGAAGGCCGCGGACCGAGCGCGCCGAACCGATGACCGGCCGTCCCAGCGGATGCCCCGGGAACTGGGTCTGGTTGAGGAGATCGTGGACGAGTTCGGCCGGTTGGTCTCGATACATCGCCTGCTCCTCGAGGATGACATCGCGTTCCTTGGCGATCTCGCCCGGAGCGAATCGGGACTCGAGGAACATGTCGAAGAGCACATCCAGCAATTCCGGGAGCCGGTTGGCGACCGCGCGGCTGTAGAAGCAGGTGTGTTCTTCGTCGGTGAACGCATTGAGGTATCCGCCGATGCCTTCCACGTCCTGAGAGATCTTCGCGGCCGAACGGCGCCGGGTGCCCTTGAAGAGCATGTGCTCGATGAAGTGGGCGGCCCCGTTTTCCCGTGCCGTCTCGTGCCGGCCCCCCGTGCCGACCCAGATGCCGACCGAGACGCTGGCCAAGTGGGGCATGCTCGCGGTCACCACGCGGAGCCCGCCGGGGAGTTCGGAAAATCCGTACATCAGTGACGGGAAGCTGAGTCGGTGCGCCGACGATCGCAACCGTGAAGAGCCCTGTCCGAGGCTTCCCGCCAGGGGCTGCAGACCTGGACGGGCGTCAGGGAACCAGTCCCAGCCAAGACATGCCGGCCCGGATCCACAGCGGGATGGTCACCAGGCTGAGGATGGTGGTCCCGGCCACGATGCGGACGGCGGTCGCCGGATCCCCGCCGTAGAGGCGGGACAGGACGATGGGGAAAACCCCGGCGGGCATCGCCGCCTGGACGACCATCACCCGCTTCACCTCCACCGAGCAGGGAAGCACCCGCACGATGCCCAGCATCAGGGCCGGGATCACCGCCAGACGGAACAGGGCCGACCAGGCCACGGCCCCGACCGCCCGTGCGGGGTGCAGTTGGCGTATCTGGTCGGCCACCATCGCCCCGGTCAGCATGATCCCCAGCGGGAAGGCGCAGGCACCCAACATGGAGGCCGTGATCCCCAGCGGGCGGGGCACCCAGCGAGCCGCCCCGCAGGCGTTGAGCAGCAGTGAAAGCACGATCGCCACGAGGGGGGCGTTGATGAGCCGGCGCCATTCCCCCGGGCCGGTCGCATGGCCCAGCGTCATCAGGCCCAGGGTCCACATCGCGACATCGACCCCCAGGTTGTGCACGAACAGGACACCCGGCGTGTCGGGGTGGTTTGCGAACAGCACCAGGACCAGGGGGAAGGGGACGTATCCGTAGTTCTGGAGCCCGGTGACGAGAGCGAAAGTGCGTTGTTCGGCGTCGCTCGCGAGGCCGATCCGTCGGCGGAACAGCCAGCAAACCCCGATGCCCAGAACGATGCCGCCGAAACCCATCAGCGGCGGCACGACCAGGTTCTCGGTGCGCTGGAGGGCCTGATTGCCGAGCACCTTGTCGAAGATCAGGCAGGGAGTGAGGACGTTGACCACCAGCTTCAGCAGCGAGGCGTCGGCTTCTTCGGTCAGCCACCGCACCCGCCTCAGCGCGATCCCGACCAGGGCCAGGCAGAACACGGGCAGCACCGCCGACAGCACATCGCTCAGGGACATCATGTTTCCGGGCCGCAGACGCTAATGCCGTGACCCGTGATTGGCCAACAGCGGTTTGCAGGACCGGATCCCGAGGTCACCCGAGTTGCCCGGAAGTGGTCGACCAGGTCCATCGAGGGATCTCACCGGAGCTTGGGACTCAGGCGATCAGATGTTCGACCAGGCAGGAGAACTCGAGATGTTGGACTTGGCGCAGATAGGCGATGGCATCGGAGTCGGGTTGATCGGCCAGCCTCTCGCACTCCTGGACCATCGCCATCGGATCGAGATTCCCGGAGAGGGTCAGCCGCTCCAGCACGGCTTTGGCTGCCGGGGTCGTTGCGGCCCGGATCGCCGCCGGAGTCGCCGCACCGTAGATGGGGTGGCCCGAGACCCTTCGGAACCAGTATGCCGCGTTCCAGTAATCGGGTTCCCGCCGATGCAATACGGCGTGGATGAGGCAGCCTTCCCGATCTCCGCGATCCTGCACGCGATTGTGGGCCGGGTCGTGGTGATCGTGGTAGAGCAACGCCGTGGCCGTCAGGAGGTCGGTCGCCGAGTCGGTCAGATTCCATGAGCGCGTCAGGTCGAGGATCCGGATCCCGATGGAGTCCTCCGAGAGCGTGCCGCCGCGGGGCCCGGGCCCCAGGTCGGGGAATTCCGGGGTGGCGAAGCGTTCCCAAAAGCGGGCGATGCGCGAACTGGAATCGGTCGTGCTGGACATCGAGGAGAGCGGCAAGATTCGTGAACCGCTTTCGGGTCGTCAAATCGGGATGGGGTGAAATCTCGGCGTCCACCCTCCCAATCCCGCCTTGAAAGCGTGGTCCCCGGTGCGTTACCTAGCCCGCCGATGTCCCACTTCGACCTCGCTTCCTGGATCGCCACGCAAACCCGCGAGGTCGATCGAGCCCTGGACCGTTACCTCCCGAAGGCCACCGCCAAGCCTGCCACCATCCACAAGGCCATGCGTTATTCGCTCTTCGCCGGAGGCAAGCGGATGAGGCCCGCGCTCGTCTTGGCCGCGGCCGAGGCTTGCGGAGGCACCCATGAGGCGGCCATGCCCCTGGCCTGCGCCGTGGAGTGCATCCACACCTATTCGCTGATCCACGACGACCTGCCCGGCATGGACAACGACGATCTGCGGCGTGGCAAGCCGACCAACCACAAGGTCTTCGGGGAGGGCATCGCGATCCTCGCCGGCGACGCCCTCCTGACCCAGGCCTTCGAGATCGCCGCCTCGTGCGCCGGCACCAAACGTTATGGACCCCGGGACATCGTGCTCGAGATCGCGAAGGCCTCGGGGTCGCTGCAACTCATCGCCGGCCAGGTGGCCGACCTCGAGGGGGAGGGCAAAAAGATCTCCCGTGCCCAACTCCGCTACATCCATGAGCGCAAGACGAGCGCTCTGCTCGCGTGTTCTGTGCGCCTCGGCGGCATGAGCGCCAACTGCACGCCGGCGCAGCTCGAGGCGTTGACCGATTTCGGGTACCATGTCGGTCTGGCGTTCCAGGTGATCGATGACATCCTGGACGTGACCCAGACTTCAGAGCAGCTGGGCAAGACCGCCGGCAAGGACGTGAAGGCCCAGAAAGCCACCTATCCGTCGATCGTGGGCCTTGAGAAAAGCCGTGTGATCGCGGCCGAGCTCACCGCCAAGGCCGAGGCGGCCCTCAAGCCGTTCCGCGGCAAAGCGGTCGCCCTGGAGGCCATCTCCGATTACCTGCTCCGGCGCCAATCCTGAGCGACAGGCGGCGCTGATCGGCGACGCGGACTGAAAATGCGCTTGCGATGAGGACTCCGACTCCGTGAGCCTTGCCCCGCCCAAAATAACGGCCGCGGCGGCTGATCCCGGGCCCGTCTGACAATTTTGTGAAAGTCTTCACCGGAAACTCCAACCCCAACCTGGCCAAGGCGATCTGCGATTCGATCGGGATTCCCTTGGGTTGCTCCACGGTGAAGCCGTTTCCCAACGGCGAGACCTTCGTGAAGATCGATGAGAACGTCCGCGGCACGGACGTCTTCGTCATCCAATCCACCAGCCCGCCCGCCAACCAGCATCTGATGGAGATGTTCATCATGATCGATGCGTTGCGACGGGCCAGCGCCTCCCGGATCACGGCGGTGCTGCCGTTCTACGGCTATGCACGCCAGGATCGCAAAGACCAGCCCCGCGTCCCCATCACCGCCAAGTTGGTGGCGAACCTGCTCGTGGCGGCCGGTGCCAACCGGGTGCTGACCATGGACCTCCATGCCCAGCAGATCCAAGGGTTCTTCGACATCCCGGTCGATCACCTCTATGCGGCCCCGGTGCTGCTGGAGTACATCGCCCGGCAGCACACCTCCAATCTCGTGGTGGTCAGCCCTGACCTGGGTGGCCTGAAGATGGCCGCCGCTTATTCACAGACCCTGGGTGCGGAGTTGGCCATCGTCGCGAAGCGTCGCAAGAGCCCGACCGAGACCGAGGCCATCTCGGTCATCGGTGACATCGAGGGCAAGAACGTCCTGCTGGTGGACGACCTGACCGAGACGGCCGGCACCTTGGTCAACGCCGCATCACTGCTCAAGCAGCGGGGCGCCCGCCGCATCCAGGCCTGCGTCTCGCACGCCTTGATCAACGACCTGGGCATCGAGCGTCTGCGCAAATCGGAGATTGACGAACTGATCACCACCGATAGTGTCCTCCGCCCGTCAATCGAGGGGGTCAACATCACGACCCTCTCGGTGGCCGGTTTGCTGGGAGAGGCGATCAAGCGGATCTACACGAATTCCTCGGTCACCTCCCTATTTGAGTTTAAGGGCTGAAGCCGCTTGCAAGTGCGGCCCGGCAGATACGACTGAATCATGAAATCATTGAAGCTGAAAGTGGCCCCTCGCACCCAGACGCGGCGCAAGGGTTCCAAGGCGCTCCGCTCTGCCGGACGCATCCCCGCCAACATCTACGGCAAGTCCATCGCCCCCCAGAACCTGGAGGTCGATTCCGAGTCTTTCATCGAACTGATCCATTCGGCCCACTCCGAGATCGTTCTGGTGGACCTCGAGGTCTCCGGCGACTCCAAGCCCCGTCTGGCGCTGGTGCAGGATGTCCAGCATCACCCGCTGACCGGTGAGGTGCTCCATGTGGATTTCCACGAGGTCAAGCCCGACGAGATGATCACCATCCGCATCCCGGTCGAGGCGACCGGCGAGGCCGAGGGCGTCAAGACCGGCGGCGGCACTTTGGAACACGTGCTCCAGAAGCTCCGCGTCACTGCGCTCCCGAAAGACCTGCCCGAGCAGATCGTCGTCGACGTTTCGGCGCTCGCCGTCGGTCAGGCCATCAGCATCGGCCAGATCCCGGCCCCGGCGGGTGTCAAGATCCTGGGCGACAAGCACCTGCGCGTCTTCGCGGTGGCCGCCCCGGTGACGGAGACCGAAGCCGCGCCGGCCGCTGCCGGCGAAGGTGCCGAGGCCAAGCAGCCCGAGATGATCAAGGAGAAGAAGGAAGAAGCTCCTGCGGCCGCCGCTGCGGCCAAGAAGAAGTGAGTTGATACGTCGTCTCCGTCGGGGCTTTTCCCATGACCCCTCCAGTCTTGATTGTGGGTCTGGGAAACCCGGGAGACGAGTACCGCGACACCCGTCACAATGCGGGTGCCATGGTGTTGGACCGCTTCGCCGCCAACCGGTGCTCCGGTTGGCGGAAGGAGCGGAAGTTCTTTTCAGAATTGGCGACGGGTGAATGCGGTGGCCGGAAGGTGCTCTGCGTGAAACCCCTGACCTACATGAATCTGAGCGGGGAGGCGGTGGTGGCGATGAGCCGGTTCCACCGGATCCCTCCCGAACAGATCATGGTGGTGGCCGACGATGCGGATCTGCCGTTGGGTGCGATCCGGATGCGGCCATCGGGAGGGACAGGGGGGCACAACGGGTTGGCCTCGGTCATCCAACACTTGGGTACCCAAGACTTTCCACGGCAGCGGATCGGTGTTGCCCGACCGGCGCAGTCCGTACGGGACATCGCCTCGTATGTGCTGGGGGTGTTCTCACCCGACGAGCAGGCTCGATTGTCCGAGGTTCTTGAACAGGCCGACCGGCAATTGCAGTGCTGGTTGGAGGAAAGCCTCGGGAAAGCCATGAGTCTCTACAACCGAAGCCAATGAGGCCGGAGCATTCGACCCGTTGGCCTGGGTGGAATGCGGGGCCCGGGAAAGGCGACGAGTGGAGTCCAAGACCGGGGTTCTGAATCCGAAGGCCTGAAAAAAATCAGAATCCTTGAAAGACTTCGAGCCGACTCGACGATTTCATAGGAAGACTGAGACGGAGCCAAAACAATCGGTTCAAGAGGTTCGCGGGGAAACGCGGGCGAATGAATCGGGGGTGGACTGAATCTCTCGAGTGGGTCGACGTGTTGGCACCGCTGGAGTCAGCAGGCGGGAGTTTTTTGAGTGAAGCAAACGAATTTGAGTCAGACGGTGAATTGAACGAAAAACTGAAAGCAAGGTGACCTGATCGGCCCGAGAGTTTGGTCTCGAAGGGAGCAGGTCGCTCGGTGGCAAACGATTTTCAATCAGCGAATTAATACCTATCCAAAGATCATGAAACGCTACGAAGGACTGTTCATTCTCGATCTCTCCGGCAAGGAAGAGGGCATCAAGGAAGTCGTCGACAAGTTGTCCGCGGAGATCACCTCCGTCGGCGGCAAGATCGAGACCGTGCAAAAGCTCGACAAGAAGAGCTTTGCTCGCAATGCCCGCAGCGGCGAAAGCGCCGGCCACTTCGTGAACATCATTTTCGAGGCCCAAGGCAAGGCCATCGCCGAGTTGCGCTCGCGCTTCAAGCTGGCCTCCGACGTGGTCCGTGTGCTGTTCACCGAGGCTCCGGCTCCGGTGGTGGCCAAGGCCGCCTGATCTGCGGCGACAACCTGAGAACCTCGCCACCGGCCACCTCACCCCAACCCCGACCCGAACCACCATGGCCAGCTTCAACAAGGTCATCCTCGCCGGGAATCTCACCCGGGATCCGGAGTTGCGATACACCCCGAAAGGCACGGCCATCGCCAAGTTGTCGCTGGCGGTCAATCGGCGGTGGACGGGCGAGGACGGGCAGACCCGCGATGAGGTCACCTACGTCGATATCGACGCTTTCGGCAAGCAGGCCGAGGTGATCTCTCAGTACCTCCGCAAGGGGGGCGGTTTGCTGGCCGAGGGACGGCTCAAGCTCGATCAGTGGGACGACAAGCAGACCGGCCAGAAGCGGTCCCGCTTGGGCGTGGTTCTCGAGAGTTTCACCTTCATCGGCGGTCGGCCTGAGGGCGGAGGTTCCGGCGGCGGCGCTCCGATGCCCCCTCCGGGCGCGGGTTCCGTGCCGGGTCGCGTCACTGGCAATCGCCCCGCGCCCAGCGCCCCGATGGCTCCGGCCGACTCCGAGAGTGGCCCTCCCGACGACGACGACGTCCCGTTCTGATCTCCAACGACTCCATTTCAATCCAACCTTTTAATCCTAGTTTCCCATGCCAAAGACAGAAGTCCTCCTCATCCAAAACGTGGTCGGTCTGGGCGGTGAGTCCGATCTGGTCAAGATCGCCTCCGGCTACGCACGCAACTATCTGATCCCCCAGGGTCTGGCCGTGCCGGTCTCCCAGGGCAACAAGCGCCGGGTCGAGGCCCTGCGCCAGCGCCGCGCCGAGCGCGAGGCCAAGGAGCTCAGCTCCATGTCCGAGTTGGGCAAGAGCCTCAGCAAGGTGACCCTGACCATCGCCGTGAAGACCGGTGACGATGGCAAGATGTTCGGCAGCGTGACCTCCGGGTCGATCGCCGACGCCCTCAAGACCCAGCTCGAGGTCGCCCTCGACAAGCGCAAGATCCACCTCGAGAAGCCCATCCACACGCTGGGCGAGTACGAGGTCGAACTGCGTCTCCATCCCGAAGTGCGCTCCGCCTTCAAGCTGGTGGTCAAGAGCGCCAACCCGCTTCCTGAGCCGGTGGCCGCCCCCGCGGCCGAGGCCCCGAAGACCGAGAAGCGCTCGTTCCGGGGTGGTTCCCGCGGCGCCGCCGAATCGAAGTGACGGTCGGGTGTCGGGCGGGGTGGAATGGGCGGTCGGCGATTCGGTCCCGACCCCTGTTCTGATCGATTCATCTCGATCCACTCGCCCACCTGCATCGGCCTGGATCGGCCTCCATCATCCCGGGCATCCGTGCCCGAGACTTGTTTTCAGAATAAACGGCGGACTTCGGTCCGCCGTTTTGCTTTTCGATGCACTGGTTCGTCGGGGGATGGAATGCCCGGGTAATCCGTTGGATCCAGTCGAATCCCGTCACGCATCGGCGTTGCGAGGCGGATGCACGGGCGGTTCAGGCCGTGCCAGGCGCTGCAGCGCCTGGCCGCTGACCCGGCAGATCCGCCAGTCGGGAAGGACCTCGGCCCCTTTCCGACGGTAGAAGTCGATGGCCGATGCGTTCCAATCCAACACGGTCCATTCGAAGCGGCCACAACCGCGTTCCAGGGCCAATCGAGCCAAGTACCGCAGGATCTCGCCTCCGTGACCTCTGCCGCGAAACTCCGGCCGCACATAGAGATCCTCCAAGTGGAGTCCTGGCTTTCCGAGAAAGGTGGAGTAGTTCGGGAAGAACACCGCGAAGCCGACCGAGACCGTTTCCTCGAACGCCAGGACGACTTCGGCCTTCGGATGCCCGCTGAAGAGCGTCGCTTCAAGCCGCTCTCGATCGACCTCGACCTCGTGCTGCAGATTCTCGAACTCGGCGAGGCCTTGGATCAGATCCAGGACCAGATCCACATCGCTCGCCGTGGCCATCCGCAAGGAGGTGCGACTCATCGGGGGGACTCTGAGGCAGCGGCCGTCCCCGGCAACGATCAAACGCCCCGAGTCCCTCGTGCTCTCCAACGCCCACGGGTTCGAATGAATGATTGTGCAGGGCAGCCCGGCCTTTGAGACTTCCCCGGCACCGAATGACGAGTTTCGCCCCGCAATTCAAAGGCTGGACCAAACCCGGGCCCATTCCGCCCGGAGCCTCGGGTGGAGGACCTGAGCTGGAATCGGGCGAAAGCCTCGATGCCATCAGTGGCCATTTCCGCCTCTTCCAGGCGGTCGACGGGCACCGATTCTCCTCCGACGATGTGCTGACGGCCTGGTATGGGACCCAGGGCTGCCCCTCGGCCGGCTCCGTCCTCGACCTGGGCAGCGGCATCGGCACGGTCGGGATGATCGCCGCCTGGCGCTTGCCCTGCGCCCGTTTCGTCACGGTGGAGGCGCAGCCGGAGAGCGTCCGGTTGGCCCGCAAGTCGGCAGCCTGGAACGGACTGCTGGATCGGTATGACATCCGTAGCGGCGATCTGCGGGATCCGTCCGTGTTGCGCGACGATGAACGCTTCGACCTGATCCTCGGCAGTCCGCCGTATTTCCCACTGGGAACCGGGGTTGAAAGCACCCATCCGCAGAAGCTGGCCTGCCGATTCGAGGTGCGGGGCACCGTGGCCGACTACTGCCGGACGGCGGTGCGGCACCTGGCCCCGGGCGGGGTGTTCGCCTGCGTGTTCCCGATCCGACCTGAAGACCAGCACCAACGCGTGCGCGAGGCGGCCCAGGCCGCCGGGCTGACGATCCTGCGCATGCGGCCCGTGGTCTTGAGGGAGGGGGATGACCCGTTGCTGGGGCTCTTTCTGATGAACCGCGCGACGGACCTGCCGGAGACGATGCGGAACCGCACTTGGACCGAGCCCCCCTTGATCATCCGTCGTACCGACGGTTCCATCCATCCGGAGTATTCGGTGGTCAAGCTGTCGTTCGGTTTTCCTCCCTGACCGGCACCCGCGGGGCTGTTCGGGCCCCTTCTCAGGGCTCAATGCCCCTCATGCTCGCGGATGTACTCCTGTCGCAGGCCCAACGCCTCGGGGGCGTGCAGCACGAGCATCTTCATGCGGATGTCGGCAGGCACCGAGGCCGCGGTCGCCTTGGAGACCACCACCATCAGGCCGATGGCCAGGGGCACGCACCAGATGGCCGGTTGCTCGCAAAGGATGCGCAGCAGCGGATGTGCCGCCCAGAACCCTCCCAGGGGCAGCCATTGGAGGTCGGAGAAATTGGTCAAGGCCACCGTCGACAATGCGCAGATGCCGCCGGTCAGCATGCCGGTGGCCGCGCCGGTCATGGTCATGCCCCGCCACCAGACGCTCATGAAGAGCAGCGGAAAGTAGCTGGCGGCGGCGATGGCGAAGGCTTGTCCGACCATGAAATTGATCTGCAATTGCTCGACGAAGCAGCCCAGCAAGGTCGAGACCGTGCCCAGCAGCACCGCGCACCATTTGAACATGCGCATGCGTTCCTGGGCGGTGGATTGAGGACGGAGGATGCGCCCGTACACGTCGTGGGCCAGCGCCCCGGTCATGGAGACCAGCAGGCCGCTGAAAGTGCTCATGAACGCCGCGAACGCCCCCGCGCATGTCATGCCCGAGAGGATCGAACCCCAGGGGACCGCACCGGTGCCGCCAAGGGCCGCATCGAGGACCTTGGGCAATTCGAGCACGATCTTGTCGGTTCCCTTGGCGCCGCTCCCGTCGTACAGCGACGGCAGGAGATTGCGTCCCATCACCCCGAACACTGGCGGGAAGACGTAGAAGACGCCGATCAGGATCATGACCCACATCGTGGTCCGCTTGGCGGCGGCGCCATCGGGGTTCGTGTAGAAGCGGACGAGGATGTGCGGCAGGCCGGCCGTGCCGCACACGAGAGCGATGATCAACGAGTAGGTGTAGAGCAACGCATACGGCTTGGACTCGTCGGGTCCCAGTTGGGCGGACTTGGCCGCCTTGCTGGTCAGTGGGCCGAACGGGTTGATCCACATCGGGTCCGCCGGTGCCTTGGCAGGAAGCGGGGCACGATTCAGTGCGCTGTTCGCCGCAGCACCGGGCACGAGGTCCGCCGGGGCGGACAGCGAGGCAGCGGGCCGGATCTGGTTGGCCTCGAGGTGACGGCCGTAGTCGCCCTGCACCGCCATCAGCACGAAGACAGGCACCGAGATGGCGAACATCTTCGCCCAGTACTGGAAGGCTTGCACGAGGGTGATGCCCTTCATGCCGCCCAGGGCGACGTTGAGGGTGATCACCGCCCCCACCACCGCCACCCCCGCCCAATACGGGAACCCCTTGAGGGCCGACCCATCCGGGGCATGGGGCGCCAGTGCCTCGAAGACGCCTCCGCGGAAATCCACCTCCTGGAACACATAGGCGAGGGTCGTGCCCGCGCCTTTCATCTGAGGCATCGTGTAGAAGAAGCCGATGAAGAGCACGAACACCACGGCGATCTTCCGGAAGAGCGGTGAGTCGTATCGGCCCTCGGCGAAATCCGGGATGGTGTAGGCTCCGAACCGCCGGAGAGGGCCCGCGATGAACAGCAGCAGGAAGAGGTAGCCGCAGGCGTAGCACACCGGGTACCACAGCGCATCGTAGCCGCTGGACATCACCATGCCGGCCACCCCCATGAACGAGGCCGCCGAGAGGTACTCCCCGGAGATCGCGGAGGCGTTCCAGCCGACCGAGACACCGCGGCCCGCCACGAAGAAGTCCGAGGCGCTCTTGGCGCGGCCTGCCGCCCAGAAACCCATGCCCACGGTCACCAGGACCGTCAGGGCGCTCAAGGACACGATCCAGGGATCGACCGCGGCAAGCATTGGCAAAGTCATGATGAAAGGGTGGGAATCGGAGACCAAAGGCTACGGGGCACGGTCCGACTGGGTCAATCGGCCAAGCGCCTTCCGGCCGCCGACGGGTGATCCGGTGACCGCGGGAAGCCGGCGCCTCGCTCCGGGCTCGACGGGGTTTCCCGGGTGGGGGAGTTTGTCCGCCACCACGATGAGCCGATCGCTGAGAGTCTGTCCGGGAGACCGCTGGCGGCATTCGATGCCGATTCGGGTCCCGCCGGCGATCGCCCGGGTCGCGGAGATCAACGGCATCACGGCCGCGGTCTTGGCCGCCGTCTTGGCCGGGTGGACCGGTTGTGCCACTTCCGCCACCTCGGCTTCGTTCCAAGGGGCCGACCTGGCTTGGCAGGACCTCCAGGGCCGGCGGCGGGCCGTTGTCGAGAGCGCCGGCGAGCGGGGGTTGGTCATGGTGTACCTCTCGGTGGACTGCCCGATTGCCAACCGATGCCTGCCCGAGCTGGAGGCATTGGCCGACAAATACGGCCCGAGCGGACTGCGGTTCGTCCGGGTCTATGCCCAAGCACAGGAAGGGCCTGACCAGATCCTGCGTCACGCCGAGGAGTATCGGCTCAGGTCCGAGGCCTTCCGGGACATAGACCTGTCGGTGGCGAAGTCTCTCGGGGCAAGCCACACACCGGAGGCGGTGGCGGTGACCCCGGAGGGGAAACTGATCTACCGCGGCCGCATCAACGATCAGTACGAGAAACTCGGGGTGTCGCGTCCGCAACCGACCCGGCACGACCTGGCCGAGGCGCTGGAGGCCTACCTGGCCGGCGAGAAACCGAGTGGCCGCTCGACGCCGGCGGTGGGTTGTCGCTTTCGCTGATGAAGACGACCCGGGAAAAACAATGCTTTCGCGGAATCATCGGCGGATTCCGTCGACGCATTCCATGGATGCTGGGCTGCGGAATCGGGGCCCTGGGGATCACTGCCGTCCGCGCCGAACCGACCCCGACCTTCCACGAGTCGGTCGCGCCGATCCTTCAGGCGCACTGTGCGCCGTGTCATCGACCGGGGCAGTCCGGCCCGTTTTCTCTCCTGACCTTCGCCGATGCGGTGAAGCATGCCCGCGAGATCGTCGAGGTGACGGGGCGCAGGACGATGCCGCCATGGTTGCCGGCACCCCAACCCGAAGGGTTCCAGGGAGAGCGACGCCTCAGCCCGGAAGCGATTTCCATTCTGGCCCGATGGGTTTCCGGCGGCATGCCGGAAGGAGATCCCACCAAGGGGCCACGCCCCGTGGAATGGTCCGGCGACTGGACCGACGGTCCGCCCGACCTCGTGGTGCGGATGCCGGTCGCGTACTCGGTGCCCGCCTCCGGGAAAGACGTCTATCGCCATTTCGTCCTGCCGCTGTCCCTCGATCGTCCGCGGCAGGTGCGCCAGTGGGAGTTGCGCCCCAAATCGCGTGCGGCCCACCACGCCTTCCTGCGCCTGGATGCCACGGGCGAGGCCCGTCGGCGCGATGCCCGCGACCCGGAACCGGGCTTTCCCGGCATGGACACGCCCCCGGGCGTCCAGACCCCGGATGGGCATTTCTCGAGCTGGCAGCCGGGAGCGGGACCTCGGCGCAATCGTCCGGGGATGGGCTGGACGCTGCGGCCCGGGCAGGACCTGGTGCTGCAGGTCCATCTTCAACCGCTCGGAAAACCCGAACCGCTCCAGATGGAGGTGGGGTTCTACTTCACCGACGAGGTGCCGCTCCATCGACCGGTCAAGGTGTCGCTGATCCAGTACGGCATCGACCTGGCACCGGGCGCCGCCGGCGAGGTGGTTCGTGACGAACTCCGGATCCCGGCCGATGCGGATCTTTTGGGAATCCTGCCGCACACCCATTATCTCGGCCGCAGGGTCGAGGCCTGGGCCGACTTCCCGGACGGAACGGGGCGCTCGCTCTTCCTGATCCCGGAGTGGGACTTCAACTGGCAGGGCGACTATGCCTACGCCCGTCCGGTCTTTCTTCCGGCCGGGACTCGGGTGGAGATGCGGGTGACCTTCGACAACTCGGCCGGCAATCCACGGAATCCCTCGCGTCCGCCGCGACGGGTGCGCTTCGGTCCCGACACGACCGACGAGATGGCCGAGGTGTGGCTGCAGCTGCTGCCGCGCTCGGCCTCCGGTCGCAAGGCGTTCGATGCCCTGAACTTCGAGCGGACCCTCCGGGACACGTTGGCTTTCAATGCCGAGCGGTTGCGCATCGATCCGCGCGATGCGACGGCGCACGTCAATCGCGGGAAAGCGTTCCTTGCGGGGAAGCGATCCGCGGAGGCCATGGATGCGTTCCGGAAGGCGCTCGAGATCTCACCGCGCCTCGATGAGGCCCACTACCAGCTCGGGCTCTGTCATCGCATGAAGGGCGACACCGAGGCCGCCATCGCGGCCTTCCGCAAGGCCCTGGAAGCCAATCCGGATCATGTCCGTGCCCATGGCAATCTGGGCTTGCTGGAGGTGGAGGCCGGCCGCGAGGAATCCGCCGCCGCCGAGTTCGCGGCCGCGGTCAGGCTCGATCCCACCGATGCGTTGGCCACCTCGATGCTGGGACTCATCCGCTACAATCAGGGGCGGCATTCGGAGGCGAGGGCTCTGTTGGAGAAGGCGGCTGCGCTGGATCCCTCGGACGCCCAGGTCCGCGAGGTGCTCTCCCGGTTGCGCGCCGGCGAGGCGGGGCGCTGAGCACGCAGAATCCTACGGGGTCCGGGTCCTCGATCCGGTTCACCGAAGCTTCACGCCAGGATCGGTCGGATCACCTCGCCGTGGACATCGGTGAGGCGGCGGTCCACGCCATTGTGGCGGAAGGTCAACCGGGTGTGGTCGATGCCCAGCAGGTGCAGGATGGTCGCGTGGATGTCGTACACCTCGGTGACATTGGCCCGGTCGGCCGGCTTGTAGCCCCACTGGTCGCTTTCGCCATGCGTGACGCCGCCGCGGATGCCGCCGCCGCAGAGCCAGTTGGTGAACACGAACGGGTTGTGGTCGCGGCCCTTGCCGCCCTGGGCGCAGGGCATGCGACCGAACTCGGTGGTCCAGAGGAGGATCGTATCGTCGAGCAGGCCGCGTTGCTTGAGGTCCTCGATGAGGGCGGCGATGGGTTTGGCCATGCCCATCGCCAGCGGTCCGTGGTCCTGGGCGATGTTCTCGTGCGAGTCCCAGTTGCGGCGGGGAAAGCTGTTGTCGTTGCCCGACCAGATCTGGACGAAGCGCACCCCACGCTCGATGAGGCGGCGGGCCGTGAGGCATTTGCGCCCCATGATGTCGGTCTCCTCCGGGGCGTTGATCTCGGAGGGCCATTTCTTGGTGGTGTTGTCGATGCCGTAGGCCTCCTGGATCCAGGCGGGTTCGCGGGAAAGGTCCAACGCCTCGGGCGCCGCGAGTTGCATGCGGGCGGCCAGTTCGTAGGTGCGGATGCGGGCCTCGAGCCGCTGGTCTCCGGGACGCGAGGCGGCGTGGATCCGATTCAACCGCTCCAGGGTGGCCAGCCCATCGGTCTCGGATCGCGGTGTGATGTAGCCGCTGTCGGACGGCGGGAACAGCGCCTCGATGGGGTTGTCGGAGCCCACCCGGATGAGGGTTCCCTGATGCTCGGCGGGCAGGAAGGCCGAGTCCCAGTTCTTCGCGCCGTTGGAGGGCATGCCCCGCAGGTCGGGCATCACCACGAAGGTCGGGAGATTCTCGTTGAGCGAGCCCAGGCCGTAGCTGGTCCAGCAGCCCATGCCGGGGAACCCGGGGGTGAGGAATCCGGTGGCCTGGAGCAGGGTGGCTTGCGAGTGGACTCCGCTCTTGCCGACCAGGTTGTGGATGAAGGCGATGTCATCGACGCAGCGGCCGATCGGGGCCACGACTTCGCTGAGGTGTTTGCCGCACTGGCCGTGGCGCCGGAATTTCCACGGCGAGGCGAAGGTGGCCCCGAGGCCGTCCTGGAAGAGCTCCACCGATTCTCCCGGATCCCATTTCTCCCCGTGGTGCTTCTCGAGGAAGGGCTTGTAGTCCCAGAGATCCACATGGCTCGCCGCGCCGGCCATGAAGAACTGGATCACCCGCTTCGCCCGGGGGCGGGAGGGGGGAGCCTTGGCCGAAGCCGAGGCTGGGCCGGCCAGGAGGGCGTCGTCTTTGAGCAGCGAGGCGAGGGCGATGCCGCCGAGTCCGCCGCCCGAGCGCCACAAGAACTCCCGGCGGTTGAGCGGCGCGGGATGCTCCGGGCGATGCCATGGGGAAGGGTGGTTCATCGGGTCTGGTCCTCGGCAAGGGCTTGTGTCCGCAGGATGGACCGATTCGGGATGGCTTGTCGACGCCCCGAGTGGGATCCCAGGCCGTTCCTGAATGTCGATCGCAGGCCGTCGATCGCGGATACGGCTTGTCCGGCTCCTCAGTGTTTGCCGAGCGAACCGGCGAGCGTGAAGATCGGCAGCAGCAGGCCCAGCGCGAGGAACCCGATGCCGGCGGCCACCAGGCACAGGATCACCGGCTCGATCAGTCGCACCGACTGGTCGACCTGCTGGTTGGTGCGGCGCTCCACCGTGTTGGCGATCTGCAGCAGCACCTTGTCGAGTTTGTTCGATTCTTCGGCCACGGTGATCATGGCCATGATCTGATCCGGGAACAGTCCGCCTTGCGAGAGCGGGCCGGAGAGCGATTTGCCATCGCGGATGCTCTCGGCGGCGATGGCGATCTTCTCGCCCAGCAATCGGGAACCGGTCGCATCCTTGGCGATCTTCAGGGCCCCCAGCATGGGGACGCCGTTGGCCAGCATGGTGCCGAGGATGCGGCAGAAGCGGGTGATCGCCAGCATCTTGAGGGCGGTGCCCACCACCGGGATGCGATGCTGCCAGATCTCAAGGGTGCGGCGTGAGGACTCCTTGCGCAGTGCCGACACGATGACCCCGACCACGCCCGCCAGGACCAGGGCGACCAGGTACCAGTAACTTCGGAGAATCGTGCTGGCCCCGAACAGCAGCACCGTGGGCAGGGGTTTCTGGGCTCCGGCGAGCAGCGGTTCGAACTTCGGCACGAAGAAGATGAGGGCCCCGGCCATCACCGTGGCCCCGAGCGCCGAGAGCAGGGCCGGATAGATCATCGCTCCCATCACCTTGGCGCGGAGTTCGTCGAGCCGCTCGAGGAACTCGGAAAGGCTGCGCAGCACGTCCTCGAGGAAGGACGCCCGCTCGCCGGCCTGCACCATCGAGGTGTGCAGCGGCGGGAAGACCTCCGGGAACTTCCGCAGCGCATCGGTCAGCGTCTGGCCATCGGCGACCGCCGTCCGGACTTCTTTGAGGATCGCTTTGAGCTGGGTGTTGACCGTGGAGCGGATCAGCGAATCGAGTGCCCGCAGCATGGGCACGCCCGAGCCGATCAGGTCGGCCAGTTGCCCGTACATCATGCCGATGTCGCGGCTGGAGACCCGCCGCCGCTTCGATTGCGAGGCGTCGGCCGAGGCGATGTTGACCGGGAAAAGCTGGCGCTCGCCGAGCATCCGCACCGCGGCGGCTTCGCCCTCGGCCTCGAGTTGGCCCGAGACCTGGCGTCCGTCGGTGTTGAGGGCGGTGTAGCGGAACTTGGGCATAACCGATTCAGAGCGCGGTGCAGGTGAGCACCTCGTCCACCGAGGTGATGCCTTGGCGGACCTTGATCCAGCCGTCTTCCCGGAGCAGGCGCAGGCCGGTTCGGCGGCCGGACTGGATGATCTTGGGAGCCGACTCTCGGGCGACGATCATCTGGGCGATCTCCTCGTCGATGCTCAGCAGTTCGTAGAGGCCCGAGCGGCCCCGGTAGCCCGTCTTGCGGCAATGGTCGCAGCCCTCGCCCCGGTAGAGTTGGGCGCCGGGATCCAGGGCGAAGTCCTTGGGGAGCTTCGAGCGGTCCGGCTCGTAGGGGACTCTGCACTTGGGGCAGATCTTGCGGACCAGTCGCTGGGCCATCGCCCCGGCGAGGCTGCTGGCGATGAGGAAGGGCTCGACGCCCATGTCGATCAGGCGGGTGGCCGCCGAGGCCGAGTCGTTGGTGTGCAGCGTCGAGAGCACGAGGTGGCCCGTGAGCGACGCCTGGATGGCGGCCCGGGCGGTCTCCACATCGCGGATTTCACCGATCATCACCACGTCGGGATCGTGGCGGAGGATGGCGCGGAGGCCGGCCTCGAAGGTCATGCCGACCTTGTGATCGACGGGGATCTGGTTGACGCCCTGGAGGTGGTATTCGACCGGATCCTCTACCGTCAGCACCTTGAGGGTCGGCCCCACGATCTCGTTGAGCGACGCGTAGAGGGTGGTGGTCTTTCCGGAGCCGGTGGGTCCGGTGACCAGGACGATGCCGTGGGGCCGTTCGATCAGGCTTCGGAACTGGCCGTAGGTCTCGGCGTCCATGCCCAGCTGGGGCAGCGTGAACAGCACGTTGGCCTTGTCGAGCAGACGCATGACCACACCTTCGCCGAAGAGCATGGGAATGACCGACACGCGGACGTCGATCTGACGGCCACCCACGTTGAACTTGATGCGGCCGTCCTGCGGGATGCGTCGCTCGGCGATGTTCAGGTTGGCCAGGATCTTGATGCGCGAGATGATCGCCGCCTGGAACCGGTTCATCTGCGGCGGTACCGAGGCCTCGTGCAGCACGCCGTCGATCCGGTAGCGGATCGCCATCTGGTGCTCATAGGGCTCGATGTGGATGTCGCTGGCCCGCTCGTGCACCGCCTCGACGATGATCTCGTTGACCAGGCGGATGACCGACGCCTCCTGCGCCATCTCCAGGAGGTCTTCGCCACCCCCGGAGACCGGGCCGCTGGGCTCGTCGTCGTTCGCGGCCAACTCGTCGAGGGTGTCGCCACCCAGGCCGTAGTGGGTCTTGATGAGCTTCTCGATGTCGTCCTTGGTGGCCAGAACCGTGTCGATCTGGAGACCGGTGGTCATCCGCACATCGTCCATCGCGTAGAGGTCGAAGGGGTCGCAGGTGGCCACGCGGAGGGTGCCGCCTTCGCGGGCGAGCGGCACGATGCGCTTGCGGAACACCACCTTGGTCGGCAGCGACTGGAGGATGTCGGACGGGATCTCGGTGGCCGACAGGTCGAGCAACGGCAGCATCAACTGTTCGGCCATCAGGCGCAGGACCTCCCGCTCGGACATCAGGCCGAGCTGGACCACGGCGCGGTCGAGGCGCAGGCCCTCGGCGGCCTCCAGGTGTTTGGCCTCGGCGATCTTGTCTTCGGGAAGAAGGGCGTTCTTCCGCAGCAGGTGTTCAAACGTCACGGCAACCGGATCCTACGGGATGGGTCTTCCTGCCATGGAGCGGCGTTTCGGACAATCCCGGATGCCGGATTCCGACGCGGGCGGGCTGCCCCGTGTTCAGCCGAATCCCGGGATCGGTCTCCGGCGTGAACCGGCGTGGATGCCCCGCCAACGAAACTCCTCGCCGAGCGGACCGGGACTCGCACACTTGCGGCCACATGGCCGAGCGCGCCCTCCATTCATTGAACAAGGCGGACGCCACCCTCGAGGTGGCGCTGCGGCCCGCCGCCTTCGCGGATTTCACGGGCCAGGCCAAGGTGAAGGAGCGGCTCGAGATCGCCGTCGAGGCCGCCCTGCGGCGCAAGGAGCCCCTCGACCACATCCTCCTGAGCGGTCCCCCGGGCCTGGGCAAGACCACCTTGGCCAACATCCTGGCCGGGGCCATGGGGGGCACGATGCGGGCCACGAGCGGTCCGACCATCGAGAAGGCGGCTGATCTGGCTGGTCTGCTCACCAATCTCTCGGAGGGCGACGTGCTCTTCATCGACGAGATCCATCGGCTCCAGAAAACCATCGAGGAGTACCTCTATCCGGCGATGGAGGACTTCAAGCTCGACATTATCATCGACCAGGGGCCGAACGCCCGGAGCGTGCGCCTCAGCCTGCCGCGCTTCACGCTGATCGGGGCGACCACGCGCAGCGGCTTGCTCAGCGCGCCGCTGCTGACCCGCTTCGGGATCCGAGAGCGCCTCGACTACTACACGGCGTCGCAGCTGCAGGGCATCGTGCAGCGCGGGGCTGGGTTGATGGGGGTGGACACCGACCCGCAGGGGGCCATGGAGATCGCCCGCCGCAGCCGGGGCACGCCCCGCATCGCCGGGAATCTGCTGCGCCGAGTGCGTGACTACGCGCAGGTGCGGGCCGATGGCCGGATCACCGAGGAGATCGCCAACAAGGCCCTGGAGATCTTGGAGATCGACAAGGATGGGCTCGATGAGATGGACACCCGCATCCTCGAGTCGGTGATCGTGAAGTTTGGCGGAGGCCCGGTCGGGGTGAGTTCCCTGGCGGTGGCGGTCGGCGAGGAGCCCGACACCATCGAAGAGGTGTACGAACCCTATCTCATCCTCGAGGGTTACATCCAGCGCACCCCCCAGGGGCGCGTGTGCACCGAGAAGGCCTACCGCAAGCTCGGACTCTCGATGGGGCGTGGCGGTCAGGGGCGATTGCTGTAGCGTCCAGGTGGGCGCGGATTGCCGGGGCCGGCTCGAGCCCTCGAGATCAGGCTCTGCGGGTCACCGTCTTTCTCAGTGCCCGCGGCCGCCCCCCACCGGGGCCGGGAGATCGATCCAGAAGCTGCGGAAGGAGGGTGGGGCGAACGAGTCGCGGCCGCTGTCGTCGCTGCACAGCAGGAGCCTGCGGACGGGCAGCTCCGGCGGCACGGCCACCGCCTCGATGTTGAGGTTCTTGAGGCCGGGCAGATCGAGAGGCGTGGGATGTTTTCCGTCACCGGCCCAGCGGAAGAGGCGGGTGCCCTTCTGGTCGCCTCCGGTGGCCCCGGCCACGAGGATCCATTCCGAACCCGTCCAAGTCATGTCGCGCAGACCGCGCCCGCCGAGATCGAGGCGGGTCGGGGGCCCGAAGCGCGGTGTCTGGCCGGCAAGGACGTCGTCCGGATTGAGGAGCGGCACCAGGATGGCTTTGCCCTTGGCCAAGGGGCCGCGGAAACCGATCCACAAGGATCCGTCGGGTCGAGCGGCCAGCGCCTCGATGCTGAGTCCACCCTTGGAATCCGGGGGGAGCGAGGCCGCGGTATCCAAGTGGAGCGAGGCCAGCGACGCATTCGTCACCATGGCGGCGACCAGGGTTGAGCAGGGGGTTCCGACGTTGCGCAGTCGTGGCCCCTGGGGTGTCGCCTCCAGTTCGGTGGCGAAGAACCGCTGGCGGTTGGGTCGGACCTTGCCGTCTTTGTTCCGGCCGTGGGATCCGATCCAGTAGATCCTGGAGCCCACCCGAGCGGCGCCTTCGAGGTCGCACTCGAGATTCCGTCCGCCAAGGTGAAGCCAAGGCGAGGCGTCCCAAGCGGTGATCGCCGGCTGGCTGGTCGACGGGTCGTAGATGCGCAGGCGATTGTCTTCGTCGTTGGCGACGACCACGCGTGCGGCGTCGAGGAAGACGGCGGCGGAGGCTCCGCTCATGCCGGGATGCCGGTGGCCGGCCAGGGCGGGTTCCTTGGCCGATAGGGTGCCGGCCGCGAGTCCCCATGAGAGAAGGACTCCGAAGATCCATGCGCGCGATGCCATCGGTGTCCACCGTAGCGGATACCGGGGCTGGGTAAAGGCAGACGGGGCTCCGCGGGATCGGTCCT
>CAYLTF010000042.1:0-3714 GCA_964386625.1 uncultured Akkermansia sp.
ACCCGATGTTGGAGGTCAGGATCACCACCGTGTTCTTGAAGTCCACGGTGCGGCCTTGGCCGTCGGTGAGGCGCCCGTCGTCCAGCACCTGCAACAGCAGGTTGAACACGTCGTGATGGGCCTTCTCGATCTCGTCGAAGAGCACCACCGAGTAGGGCCGGCGGCGCACCGCCTCGCTCAACTGGCCGCCTTCCTCATAGCCGACGTATCCGGGGGGCGCACCCACCAGCCGTGCCACGGCGTGCTTCTCCATGTATTCCGACATGTCGATGCGCACCATCGCCTGGTCGTCATCGAAGAGGAACTCGGCCAACGCCCGCGCCAACTCGGTCTTACCGACGCCGGTCGGCCCCAGGAAGATGAAGGAACCGATCGGACGCCCCGGATCGCCCAAGCCGGAACGGGCCCGGCGCACGGCGTCGGCCACGGCCTTCACCGCCTCGGACTGGCCCACGACACGGGCCGCCAGGCGCTCTTCCATGCGGACGAGCTTGGCGCGCTCGCCCTCCAGCATCCGCTGCACGGGGATGCCCGTCCACGCGGCGACCACCTTGGCGATGTCCTCCTCGGTCACCTCCTGGCGCAGCAGCGCGGCCGGAGCGCCTTCCTTCGGGGCCTGTTTCTCGACAGCGGCGAGCTTCTGCTCCAGTCCCGGGATGCGTCCGTACTGGATCTCCGCCGCCTTGTTCAGGTCGCCCTTGCGACGCGCCTGCTCCAATTCCTGGCGGGCCTGCTCCAACTGGGTCTGCAGCAGGCTCACCGCATGGATCGCGGCCTTCTCGTTCTGCCACTGCGCCGACAACGCCCCCGACTTCTCCTTCAGGTCCGCCAATTCGGCATCGAGCTTCTGCAAGCGCTCGCGGCTCGCCTCGTCTTTCTCCTTGGCCAGCGACGTGCGCTCGATCTGGAACTGGAGGATCTGGCGATCCAGGCGGTCCAGCTCGGTCGGCTTGGAATCGAGCTCCATCTTCAGGCGCGAAGCCGACTCGTCCACCAGGTCCACCGCCTTGTCGGGCAGGAACCGGTCGCTGATGTAGCGGTGCGAAA
The DNA here is from genome assembly GCA_964386625.1 of uncultured Akkermansia sp. Taxonomy (GTDB): domain Bacteria; phylum Verrucomicrobiota; class Verrucomicrobiia; order Limisphaerales; family UBA9464; genus SXXZ01. The sequence goes on from CAYLTF010000042.1 coordinate 1,048, forward strand.
GCGTTGCCGCCGCCACCAGCGCGCTGTCTTGGATGCGCACGCCATGGTGGGTCTCGTAGCGTTCCTTGAGGCCGCGCAAGATCGCGATGGTGCTCTCCACCGAAGGCTCGGGCACCTGCACCGGCTGGAAACGCCGCTCCAGCGCGGGGTCCTTCTCGATATGCTTGCGGTACTCGTCGAGCGTGGTGGCGCCGATGCACCGCAGTTCGCCGCGGGCCAGCTGAGGCTTGAGCATGTTGGCCGCGTCGGCCGCGCCCTCGGAGGCGCCGGCGCCCACGATGGTGTGCAGCTCGTCGATGAAGAGGATGATCCGACCCTCGGCCGCGGTGACCTCCTTGAGGAAGGCCTTGAGGCGGTCCTCGAACTCACCCCGGTACTTGGCACCGGCGATCATCGCGCCGATGTCCATGGCGATGACCCGGCGGTTCTTGAGCGACTCGGGCACGTCGCCGTCGACGATGCGCTTGGCCAGGCCCTCGACGATGGCCGTCTTGCCCACGCCGGGTTCACCGATGAGCACCGGGTTGTTCTTGGTGCGCCGCGTCAGCACCTGCATGACCCGCCGGATCTCGTCATCCCGGCCGATCACCGGATCGATCTTGCCCTTGCGGGCCAGCGCCGTGAGGTCCTTGCCGTACTTCTCCAGCGCCTGGAACTTCTCCTCCGGATTGGCGTCCGACACCCGCTGGTTGCCGCGCACCGCCGTCAGCGCCTTGAGCACCGCCTCGCGCTTCAGGCCCAGGCGATCGGCGATGCGGCGAAAACTGTCTCCGCCCTTCTCCAGCAGCCCCAGGAAGAGATGCTCCGTGGAGACATAATCATCCTTGAGCCCCTTCGCCTCGGCCATCGCCGCCTTGAGGGCCGCCTGAAGGTCGTTCGACGGATAGGCATCGGCCCCGCCCTGCACCGTCGGTCGCCGCATCAATTCCGCCTCCAGTTCCCGAACCAACCGACTCACCTCCACCCCGGCCTTCTCCAACAACGGAGGCACGATGCCGTCAGCCTGTGTCGCCAGAGCGAGAGCCAAATGCTCGCTGTCGAAGGCTGCGTGGGAACGTTCTTGGGCCGTGGATTGGGCGGTTTGGAGGGCCTGCTGCGCCTTTTGGGTCAGTTTGTCGAGCGTCATGCCCCAGCCTTCTGCATCGACCATGCCACCCGAAAGGCACCGAGCCTCGCGACGAAACAGGCCGGAACAGGGCTTTCACCCCGATTCCGGCCTGTGATCCGCGACACGGCGGGACATCCCGACCCACCCGGCCGGGCAGCCTGTCGCAACCTTCACATCACGGCTGAGGACCGTAGCCCGCAGCCGGGGAACCGTCGTCCTGCAGCTTGCCCGTCGCCCACAGCGTGCCGCGGGTGATCAAGTCCAGGTACACCGGATCCGACATCGTGTGGTTGTAGTGCCCCATCGTCGTACCGAACACCCGGGCCTTGCCGTACTGGTGCACCCAGACATTGGCCTCACCCTTCTTGGTCTCGTGGCTGTAGCCCACGGCCAGCGGAGTCGCCTCCTTCTCCACCTTCTCGATGATGTAGAGCTCCTCCTTCGGCGTCTGCCACACGGCCGGGAAACCCTTCATCACCGGATGCTCCGGCTTCACGTTCGTCATCGGATAGGCGAAGTGCGACCCGTGCGAGCGGCTCGTCACCCCCACGAAGCGGAACCACTCGTTGGTCGGCGCCCGGTAGCAGTGCATGGCGCAGTGGATCACCACCGCCGGAGTGCCGGCGCGATGCGGAGCCACGATGCCCTCCAGCCAGGCCGGATCCTTCTCGTCGGCGTAGCACTCATTGTGCAGCACCACGTCGTAATTGGCGGCCCAGTCGGCCTTCTGGTAGGCGCTCACCTTGTGCTGGGTGCCGTCGGCCCCTTTGTCGCGCACCAGCGTGAACTCCACATTGGCCCGCTTGGAAATCCCCTGCATCAGCGTCACCGCCTGGGCGTCGTACTCGTGGCAGCACCCCCCGGTGATCAACAGCGCCCGGAGCGGCCGCGGCCGCGCCCCGCCCTTGCGCTCATACCGGGCCAGCAAGATGCCCCCGCCGTCACCCACCTTGAACGCCTTCGGCAAGTCGCTCGAATCCAGCGAATAGCAGGCCCGAAAACCCGTCGCCGTCTTCTCGACAATCGCCCTCACCTCGCGCCCCACGTTCTGTCCCTCCTCCTCCGTCACCGTCATCACCGGCGGCGTCGCATTCCAATCCATCGCGAACTTGCCCTTCGCCACCGCCTGACCCGCGGCCTCCAGCGTGTACTTCCCGCCAGAGATCCCGAACACCAGCGACTTGCGAGTCTCCTCCGCCATCGGTCCCTGCTCCGTCTCCAACTCGGCCACGGTCCAAGAACCGTCGAAGTCGATGGCGGGAGCTGCGGCGCGGAGCCACAGAGCGGAAAACAACAGGAAGAGACGCGACAGGGTTTTCATGGAAATCGCCCCGAGATTGACCCCGGAAACGCCTCCGGCCAAGCCACATCTGCTCCCCCGCCTAGGATCGAAGGCACCCCGACCCCAGCGACACCGAAATCCCCGTCCCCCGAATCTCCGTTCCCCGAAACCGGTTCCCCATCCACCTTCGCGCATCGCACCCGCCCCTCCGGGCGGCAGCGGGATCGGTCCGGAGCGAGCTCTGGAAGCGAACACCAAAAAAATCCAGCGCGCAGCG
>CAYLTF010000042.1:3814-24866 GCA_964386625.1 uncultured Akkermansia sp.
CAAAGGCCGATCCTTCAGAGCTTCCCTGCGAGCGCAGGACCGATCCCGCGGAGCCCCTGAAACCCAAGCCCACCTCCTCCGGACCCAGTCCGTGTAAATATGCCGGACCGCCCCCTTCGGTTTCCGTGCGGGATTCCCCTCCGACTTCGCACCAAACGTCCATCGGACCCAGGCGGCAGCGGGATCGGTCCGGAGCGAGCTCTGGAAGCGAACACCAAAAAAAATCCAGCGCGCAGCGCAAAGGCCGATCCTTCAGAGCTTCCCTGCGAGCGCAGGACCGATCCCGCGGAGCCTCCCCGAAACTAAGCCCAACCTCGGGGAAACACCCCTGCAGACACCGGTTTGTGCAAATATGCGAGACCGACCCCTTCGGCCTCAACCGGCCACCTGGAGCGACGCACCGCCGTTGACCAAGTACAGCGCCGCCATACGCACCGCCAACCCGTTCGTCACCTGCTCCAGGATCACCGACTGCGGCCCATCCGCGATGCTGCTCGCGATCTCCACCCCCCGATTGATCGGCCCCGGGTGCATGATCAACGCATCCGGCTTCACCTTCGCCAACCGCGCCGTGTTCAGCCCGAACAACGCCGCATACTCCCCCGTGCTCGGGAACATCGACGCCTTCTGCCGCTCATGCTGGATCCGCAGCAGATTGATCACATCCGCATCCCGCAACGCCTCGTCGATGTTCCAAGTCACCCGCACATTCGGAGCGAACGACTCGAACATCTTCGGCACCAACGTCGGTGGACCACACAACGTCACCTTCGCCCCCAGCTTCGTCAGCGCCCAGATATTCGAACGCGCCACCCGGCTGTAGAGAATATCCCCCAGGATCGTCACATTCAGCCCCTCCACCCTCCCTTTCTTCTCACGGATGGTGAAGACATCCAGCAACCCCTGGGTCGGATGCTCATGGGCGCCATCGCCCGCATTCAGCACATGCGCCCCCAGGAACCGCGACAGGAAATGCGGCGCCCCGCTGGCCCCGTGCCGCAGGATGATGATGTCCGCATTCAGCGCCTCCAGATTCCGGGCCGTGTCCTTCAGCGTCTCCCCCTTCTTCAGCGAACTGGCTTCCGCCGAGAAATTGATCACATCCGCGCTCAGACGCAGCGCCGCCAACTCGAAACTGATCCGCGTCCGCGTGCTCGGCTCCACGAACAGATTCACCACCGTCTTCCCGCGCAGCGCCGGGACCTTCTTGATCGACCGCTCGCCCACCGCCTTGAACTCGCGGGCCGTGTCCAGCACATGGGTGATTTCCTCCGCAGAGAGGCTCTGCAGATCCAGCAGGTGTTTGCGATTCCAGATCATGGCGCAGGAGAAGAGATTGGGACGGGGGATGCGGCCACCGCGGCCGGAGCCTCACGCAGGAAGACGCCATCGTCATCGCCGCCCTGCGAACATCGGACCAGCACCGACTGCCGCAACGAAGTCGACACCTCCTTGCCCACGACATCCGGCCGGATGGGCAACTGACGGTGACCCCGGTCGATCACCACGGCCAACTGGACACGGCTCGGACGCCCGAACTCGTGCAGCGCATCCATCGCCGCCCGGATCGTCCGCCCGGTGAAGAACACATCATCCACCAGCACCACCGTCTTTCCCTGGATGTCCCCCGGAATCTCCGTCGGGTGCACCGTCGGAGCGGCCCGTTGATTCAGGTCGTCGCGGTAGAACGTCACATCCAGCGTGCCGCAAGGGATCGGATGCCCGAAAACCCCGGCCAACTCGGCCGCCAACCGGCGCGCCACGGGGACACCTCCCCGCTGGATCCCCACCAACACCAGAGAACCGGCCACCGGGTTGGCCTCGGCGATCTCATGAGCCATCCGGGCCAGCGTGCGCTGCAACGCCGCGGCATCGAGAACGATCGGATTCATGTTCCAAAAGGAGCCCTTCGGGGCATGCGAGAAGCGTCGGCCGGCGAATTCGGCCCACCCAGGCACGCGAACGCCCCCGGGACGGGAATCAGTCGGGACCGAGTCACAGCGGATTCCCCGAAGTCCGGGAACGCCGCCAACTGGCGCGGTGCTTGGTGATCCAGTCCACCAAGGCCGCCTCGAAGCCGATATCGTGCCCCGCTTTCTCCGACTCGATCCACTTGTGCTTCAGGATTTCCTCCTTCTCGGCGAGGAACTCCCGGTACAACGACGACCGCTGAAGGAGGCCCGGTTCCACGCCGGACGGAGGTAAGGAGTGCGTCATGTTACGGATAGGTGACCTGTTGGCCAAACCGTACTGAGGATCGTCGGCCTGTAAAAGCGGTTTTACTCCCGCTTTCCCGCCCGCCTGCACTACCCTCGCCCCGTTGAAACCGTTCCACGGAACCCTCTCGTTGGTCGTCCTGCTGACTGGACTCTGGGCCGGATGCTCCTCCGGCCGAAACCCGGCCGGATCCACCACCCGCACCCTGCCCCTCTCGGTGGCCGAATCCTGGACGCTCACGCCGCCCACCGCCCGGTTCGACGCCTCCGCTCTCGTGCGACTGCCCGACGGCCGGTTCCTGACCGTCAACGACAAGGAGACCGGCCTCTACGAGATCCGCTTCCCCCGGTCGGGCACCGAAGCGGAACTGGTGCCCCACAGCGGCCTGACCCCGGCATTGTTCGAGCCCCTGACCCCGGGCCGCGACCTGCCCTGGGACGTCGAAGGCATCGGCATCGACAGCACCGGAGCCCTCTACCTCAGCGAAGAACATCTGCGGTGGATCCTCCGTCAACCGGCCCCCGGAAAGCCCCTCGAGCGCCTGCCCATCGACTGGTCGCCGGTTTCCCGCTGGTTCAGCAAGACCGACCGGAACGCCTCCTTCGAGGGTGTCGCCGTCGGCGACCGGTTCCTCTACGTGGCCAACGAACGCGACACGGGCCGCATCCTCGAGGTCGACCGGAAGACCCTCCGGGTGGTCGGCGATTTCCAACCGCGTCCGCCCGGGGCCTCCGGCGATGACATCCACTACACCGACCTCTGCTGGTTCGACGGCGAACTCTGGGCGCTGTGCCGGGAACACCGTCGGGTCCTGTGCATCGATCCGAAGACCCACGCCGTGCGTCTCTGCTTCAGCTACTTCCCCATCGAGATGGATCCGAAGTACGCCTACCAGCACCTGCTGCCGTACGGGTTCTTCGAGGGCCTCAGCGTGGATGCCGACAACGTCTGGCTGTTGATCGACAACAACGGGTACCCTCGCAAAGCGAACCCTCAGGATGCCCGCCCGTTGCTGCTGCGCTGCCCACGACCCGATCGCCCGAAGCGGTGATCCGGGGAAGACGACGCTCCCGACGCCTCACACCCCGCCGAACCGGCGGTGCCGGCGCGCATATTCTTCGAGCGCCTCGCACAGGTGCGCCTTGCGGAACTCGGGCCACAAGGTCTGGGTGATCACGAACTCCGCATAGCTGAGCTGCCACAGCAGGAAGTTGCTGATGCGCATCTCGCCGCTGGTGCGGATCATCAAATCGGGATCGGGCCAATGGCGGGTGTACAGGTGCTCGGACACCACCCGCTCATTGATCTCGGCCGGATCGAGCGCGCCCGATTTCACCTTCTCGGCGATCGCCCGCGTGGCCTCGATCAACTCGGTGCGCCCGCCGTAGCTCAAGGCCAGGATCAGCGTCAGGCCGTTGTTCTTGGCCAACGCGGCGCGGGTCTTGGCCAACTGCTCCTGGACGGCCTCCGGCAGTCGCCAGATCTGGCCGATGGCCTCGAGCCGCACATTGTTCCGGTTCAGCTCCCCGATCTCGTTCTTCAGGAAGCGGGCCAGATACTTCATGAGCGTATCGACCTCATCCTTCGGCCGGTTCCAGTTCTCCACCGAAAAGGCGTAGAGCGTGAGGTACTTGATCCCCAGCTCACCGGCAGAACGCACGATGTTGCGCACCGACTCGACGCCGTTGCGATGCCCCTCCACGCGAGGCAGCCCGCGCTGCTTGGCCCACCGGCCGTTGCCGTCCATGATGACGGCCACGTGCGTCGGCAGGTTGGCCTGGGCCGCGGCGGACAGCTTGGGCTCGGCGCTCACCGGGACACCTCAGAGGAACATGGTCTGGGCCCGCGCCGGACCGACACTGGCGATGGTCAGGCGGGCTCCCGTCATCTGCGAAATGGCCAGCAGGTAGTTGCGGCAGTTCACCGGCAGGTCTTCCCAGCGGGTGACCTCTTCGGTGGAGGTCTGCCAGCCGGGGAAGGTCTCGTACACCGGCTCGCATCGGGCCAGGATTTCGTGATCGGCCGGGAAATGGCGCAGGGTCTGGCCATCGGCACGGTAGGCCACGCACACCTGCAGCGTCTTCAGCGAATCGAGTCCGTCGATGTTGGTGATGGCCAGCTCATCGATGCCGTTGACCATGGTGGCGTGGCGGGTGGCCACGGCGTCGAACCAGCCGCAGCGGCGGGCCCGGCCGGTGGTCGAACCGAACTCGCGCCCCATGCCGTGCAGCAAGTCGCTCACCTCGGCGCTCTCGGTCGGCAGCGGGCCGCCACCCACGCGGGTAGTGTAGGCCTTGAGCACGCCGATGACCTTGTCCATCCGGTTCGGCGGCACTCCCGACCCCGTGCAGGCGCCGCCCGACGTGGTGTTCGACGAGGTCACGAAGGGATAGGTGCCGTGGTCGATGTCGAGGAAGGTGCCCTGTGCGCCCTCGAACAGCACATTGCCTCCGCGCTGGGTCACCTCGTGCAGGTAGACCACGGTGTTGGTGACGAACGGACGCAGACGATCGGCCGCCGCCGTGTACTCGGCGAGCACCTGGTCGTAATCGAGCGGAGTGCCGCCGAGGGAGCGGATGAGCGCGTTGTTCTCGTCGAGGCGCGCACGCAACTGCACCGGGAAACGCTCCCGATGGATGAGGTCGAGCACGCGGAAGCCCACGCGGGCGACCTTGTCGCCGTAGGTCGGGCCGATGCCGCGCTTGGTGGTGCCGATCTTGTTGTCGCCCTTCTGCGCCTCGCGGGCCCCGTCGAGCTCGCGGTGCCACGGGAACACCACGTGCGCCGTCTCGGAGATGCGGAAATTGTCGGGCGTCACGGACACCCCCAGCTTGGCCAGGCCGTCGAGTTCCTTGACCAGGCCCACGGGATCCATGACCACGCCGTTGCCGATCACGCACACCTTGTTGGGCCGCAGAATCCCGCTGGGGATCAGGTGCAGGACGTACTTGTCCTTGCCCACGAAGACCGTGTGGCCCGCGTTGTTGCCACCCTGGGTGCGGACCACCACCTCCGATTGCTCGGTCAGGACGTCGATGATCTTGCCTTTGCCTTCGTCGCCCCACTGGGCGCCGACGAGAATCACGTTTGCCATGGATAAACGCCCACCGTGAACAGCAAAAAGCCCCGACTGAAGTCACGTCAGGGCCCCGTGTTCCGATGACAGCGTGGCCAGACTAGGGACAGGAATCCCGCGGGTCAACGGTGCAGGATCACTCCCCCTCCGGTCCGGCCCCACCGGCGTGGCGGATGTCGCGGGCCTCGTAGAGATACACGGCCTCCTCGGCGATGTTCTTCGCGTGGTCGGCGATCCGCTCCAGCGACTTGCTGATGGTCATCAAGTGCAGGCACCGGCCGATCACGGCAGGATCCCGCTCCATGAGTTGGGTCAATTCCCGGTGCAACGACCGGTTGAGCGCATCCACCGCCTTGTCGCGCGGGATCACCGCCCGGGCCTTGGCGGTATCGCCATGGACAAAGGCGTCGAGGGCGTCCCGAAGCATCTCGGTGGCCATCTGCGACATGGCCGGGATGTCCTGGTAGGGCTTGAGTTGCGGCTCGCGCCCCAGTTCCAAGGCGCGCCGGGCGATGGTCGTGGACTCGTCTCCGATGCGCTCGAGGTCGCGGGTGATCTTGATCACCACGGTGATCAACCGCAGCTGACCTGCCAGGGGAGCCTTGGTCAGCAGGATGATCGCGGCGGCGTCGAGGGTCTTCTCGAGCTGGTCCAGCGGATCGTCCCCCGCGGTCACGCTGCGCGCCAGGTCGTCGTCGCGCTCCACGAGGGCGCGGACGGCCCGGACGACCAGGCTCTCGGCCATGCCGGCCATGCGGAGCAACTGGTCCTTGAGCCGCGTGATCTCTGCCTCCAACGGTGTCACTCCCGGCATTGGGCCGCGAAAATCGCGTTTTGGAAACGCCGGAATCGAAGGACGCCGCACGGCCCGCAAGCCCGGGCCCGGATCGGGATCGAGGTCCGGGCTCCGTCGTCCCCGCCCGGGCGGTCTCCTCAACCGAAGCGGCCGGTCACATAGTCTTCGGTGCGCCGGTCCCGGGGCTGCGAGAAGATCCGCTCCGTGGAGTCCACCTCCACCATTTCGCCCTGGAGCAGGAACGCCGTCCGGTCCGACAACCGTGCGGCCTGCTGGAGATGGTGGGTCACCATGAGGATGGTGTAGTCGCGCCGCAGCTCCCGGATCAGTTCCTCGATCCGTCCGGCGGAGACCGGGTCCAGGGCGCTGGCCGGCTCGTCCATCAACAGCACCTCCGGTTCGACGGCCACCGCCCGCGCGATGCACAGGCGCTGCTGCTGCCCCCCGGAAAGCCGGAGCGCATGCTCCTCGAGACGGTCGCGCACCTCGTCCCACAGGGCGGCCCGCTGGAGCGCCGAGGCCACACGGTCCTCGAGCTCGGAACCGGAGCAGCCGCCGATCCGCAGTCCGAAGGCGACGTTGTCGAAGACCGACTGCGGGAACGGGTTCGACCGCTGGAAGATCATCCCCACGCGGCGCCGCAACTGCGTCACGTCGACCCCGGGATCATGGACGTCGACCCCACGGACCCGGCACTCGCCGCTCGTCCGGACCCCGGGGATCAGGTCGTTCATGCGGTTGAGACAGCGCAGCAAGGTGGACTTGCCGCAGCCGCTGGGGCCGATCAGGGCGGTGATCCGGCGTTCGGGCACGACCAGCGACACCGATCGCAAGGCCTGGGTCGCTCCGTACCAGAGGGACAGGCTCCGGATCTCGATGCAGGCGGGGTTCTGGCTGGCCTCGGTGTTCACGGTGTCAGAGTCGGTCCGCCGGCCTGGGGCCGATGCGGGACCGGAGGATCGCCGCCGCCCCGTTCAACATCAACGACAGGAAGACCAGAACCCAGAGTCCCACCAGCAACCGGGGGCGACTGGCCTCGGGATCCGGGGACTGCGTCGCCCAGACGAACACCTGGTAGGCCAGATCCGGAAAGCGCTCGTTCAATGCCAGCGATCCCTGCGTCGCCACGGCGGCCCCGGTGAACAGCAACGGAACCACCTCTCCGGAAGCCCGTCCGATGGCGAGGATCACGCCGGTCGCCATGCCCGGAAACGCCTCGGGCAGGAGCACCCGCACGATCACCTGCAACCGGGTGGCGCCCAGGGCGATCGCCGCGAGGCGGAGTTCCCGAGGCACCGAGCGCAAGGCCGCCTCGGCGGCCACGACCACCACGGGCAAGGTCATCAGCGCCAGGGTCCAGGAGGCCCACAGCAGGGCCGGCCGCCCCCAGACGGGCGACATCGAGGCCCCGGACCACCGATCCAGGCCACCGCCCACGACCCCGACGAAGAACCCCAGGCCGAACAGCCCGAAGAGGACACTGGGCACCCCGGCCAAGACCTCGATCGACCGCCGCAGCATCCGGGGCATCCACGCTCCCTGCGGCGCATATTCAGCCAGGTAGACGGCTGTCAGGATCCCGGCCGGGATCATCGCCAGCGACATCAGGAATGTGCGCGCCGCCGTCCCCACCAGCAACGTCGACAGCGGGAAGGTCCCGCGCCCTTCCGTCCAAGCCCCCGCGGTGAGGTACGGCCAGACCGACCAGGTGCCCCCGAGGATCAGGCTGGCCATCAGCCCGAACAGGGTCCAGGCGACCGTCCCGGTCACGGCGGGAAACACCCCGGCGATGAGCTTGCGGATCATGCCCAAGTCTCCCCCCGGATCCGCGCGTGACGTCGCCGGATCCATCCGGCCGCGCCATGGAGCACCACGCTCAGGCACAGCAGCAGGAATCCGAGCAGGAACAGCACCCGGTAATGCGGACCGCCCCTTGCGGCTTCGCCCAACTCGACCGCCAGGGTCACGGGCACCGTGCGGACCGGATCCCAGAGGCTCCAGGCGAGCGTCGGCGCATTTCCGCTCACCATCATCACGATCATCGTCTCTGAAAACGCCTGGGCCGCGCCCAGCAGCACCGCCGACCCGATTCCCGGTGCCGCGGCCGGCAACACGACCCGGCGGACGGCCTGCCACGGAGTCGCCCCCAGCGCCAGGGCGGCCTGGCGCCATTCCTTGGGCACCGCGCTCAAGGCATCCTCGGACAGGGAGAAGATCACCGGCACGATGGCCAAGCCCACCGCCACCCCGGCGACCATTCCGTTGAGCAGGAAGGGAGCCCCGAAGACCCGCTGGATGGCCGGTGCCAGGACCGCCAGGGCCACGAATCCCGCCACCACCGAGGGCACGGCCGCGATCGACTCGATGACCGGCTTCAACCCCGCCCGAAGCCTCCGGGTGGCGACCTGCGACACATACACCGCGGCGGCGGTCGCCAGCGGCACGGCCACCAGCAGGGCGACCAGACTCACCTTGAGCGATCCCCACCACAGCGGCACCAGGTTGAATCGAGGCACTCCCCCGGAAGGCTGCCACAGGTAGGCTGCGGGATCGTTTCCGTGACCCGCCCGGGGCAGGATGAGGTGTCTCCAATCGGTCGGACTCCCGGCGGCGGACTCGGGCCCTCGTTCCTCGGTCAGGGTTTCGGAGCGGACCTCCAGCAGCAGCCGGAGCTGTTCCCGGGTCTTGCCGGCGAACTCCGAGGGGCTGAGACCCAGGTATTCCCTGAGCACCTCGGCCGGCGTACGGTCCAACTCGTCCGGCGCGATCGTCGTCGGGGCCCGATCTCCCGAGGCGCTCCCGACCAGAACCGGCCACGCCTCGAGGCACAGGAACGCGAACACCAGGATCGTGGTCACCCCGACCGCGGCCGCGACCCCGCCCACGATCCGGGCCGCCCAGGCATCCCACCACGCGGCACGACTCCGGCGGGTGAGCGACTCACCGAACCGTGCGACGGAGTTCTTGGGGACCGGATTCATCCTGGGGGCGACAGCGCGGACATCGTCGGCGCAGCCGGCCCGCTTGGAAAGCATCGACCCGCCTCGATCTTGCGGGGCTTTCTTCCGGGCCACCCGCTTGGCAGTCGCCCCAAAGGGATCCAGACTGCTGCGGCATGTTTCCGAATGCGCAGACCTTGGAATCGATGGACTGGGTTCCCGGCCCCTACCCGGGTGTCGATCTGGCGATCCTCGAGCGCGACCCGGCCACCGGGGGCGTCACCGTCCTCCGGCGATTCCGATCCGGCATCACCGTCCCGGCCCATGTCCATCCTGCGGCCGACGAGTGGGTGTGCGTGATCTCCGGCGAGTGGGTCGAGGACGACCGCACCTTCGGACCGGGTTCGATCCTCCAGGCGCCACGCGGGGTCCGACACGGCCCTCACCACGCCCGCACCGAGGTGCTCTCGCTCACACGTTTCAACGGCCCTCTCACCGTGGCCCCGTCCATCGATCCCTGAGCCCCTTGTGAGCCACAAAACTCCCCGCATCGCCGCCCTGCTGTCCGAGCTGCAGCCCGACTCCGCTGCCGCCCCGGGCACCGGGGGCCTGCCCCTGCATTACGCGGGATTCTTCCACTGCTTCAACCGGGGGCTGTATTTCGAGGCCCATGACGTCCTCGAGGAGCTGTGGCTGTCGGAGGGCAAGGCCGGCGCGAACTACGCCTACTACAAGGGACTCATCCAATGGGCCGGGGCTTTCGTGCACCTGCAGAAGGGGCGACTTCGACCTGCGGTGGCCCTCTTCGATCTGGCCGCCGCCAACCTCCAGCGCTATCCCGCCCTGCATCAGCGGCTCGATCTGCAAGGAGCCCTGGCCGACATCCGCTCCTGGCGGTCGGACATCGAATCCTCCGGCTATCAGGTCAACCCCTTGGCTCTCCGTCCTGCACCCCGCATCCAGCTGAGAGCCGCTTGAACCCCGGCAAACGGCGTCGCCGGTTCCTGCGGCCCCCGGGAAATCACGGGGAAATCACGGAAACCTGGGGATCCCCGCGCCGGAATCTCGTGCGGGCTGATGGCGAAGGCTCGCCGGCCCAGCCTCCCGCAGGTCCGCACCGATCCTCAGGCCCTTGATCGGAGAGACTTCCACGGTTCCTCCCCGCTCACATCCACCAGGAATGGCCCCTGCGATTTGGCCGGCGACAAGATCGCCAGGATCACCGCATCCGCACCGGTCGGGTTGAAGGTCGCGTGCACCACCCCGGCCGGGATGTGGGCCACCTCGCCCGGTTGGAGCATCCGCTTCTCGGTCTCCACCCACTGTTCCACCTGGCCCTCCAGCACATAGATGATCTCCTCCAGTTCCGGGTGGGTGTGGAACGGATGCCCTTCCCCGCCGGGCAGCACCGCCCGGCACAGTTGCAAATCCTTGGCATCGGCGATCTCCGGTCGGCACAACCAATAATTGGTGCGTCCCTTGAAGTCCTCTTTCAGGGCCTCGGCGGTGGTGATGAATCGACGGGAAGGTTGGGCGGATTGGCTCATGGAACGGATCGCAAACGTCCCCGACCCCCGGGGACCCGGCAAAACTAGCCATCCCCCGCCCCAACGGAAGCCAGAACCCACCCGCAACCCCTGCCCAACTTTGAACCTGTCACCCTATTGGCCCGACGGAACCGCCGCGGCCCCGCCACCATCGAGCAGACTCCGATATTGAACCTGTCACTCTGTTGGGACCGAGGGATGGGCGAATCCGGGTTTTTGTTTGCTGTGGAGGCTTTGAACTGATTAATTGCAATTGGTTTGCAACTCTTGGGGTCCCATTGCTCTCGCCGGGCGTTCACCTTGATCGAATTGCTGGTGGTCATCGCCATCATCGCGATCTTGGCCGGGCTGCTGTTGCCGGCCCTGGCCAAGGCACAGGCCAAGGCCCGGTCGGCGTCCTGCATGTCGGGCCTGCACCAACTGGGGCTGGGGATCCAGATGTACGCCGACGACCACGGCGGATACTTCCCGGAAACCACCCACGGCACCTCGGCCACGAATCGTTCTTGGGTGTTCACCCTGCGCCCCTACGTCGGCAACGTGGACGCCATCCGAGCCTGTCCCTCGGACCCCTTCCGGAAGGCCCGCCTCACCAACCAGGCCTCCAGTTATATCCCCAACGAGTATGTGATGGTGGACTTGGTAAGCCCCTTCGGCGGGGTCACCGAATCGTTCCGCCGGATGGATACGCTCAGGAACCCGACCGACACCATCACACTCTTCGAGGTCGCCAACGACAAGGAGCCCAGCCTGTCCAATGACCACACCCATTCGCGGAATTGGGTCTCGGGCGGCTGGGATGCCGTCCTGGCCGACATCCAACCCGACCGACATGGCGCCGGTGCAGCCTCTCCCAAGCACGACGCCGGTCGCGCCAACGAATTGATGGCTTGTGGGCATGTGTCCTCGGTCTCGGCCTCGCTGCTGAAAGCCCGGGTCGATCGGGGCGAAAACATCGCCCGCCCGCCCGATTGATCTCCGCCACTGGATTCCGCGGAAACCAACGCCTAACCTCCCGACTCGATGGCCGCCAGATCCGCACATCACTCCCGCATCCCGTCTTTACGGCTGCCAGGCCGGGTAGCCACCGCGGCCGCCGTCTGGGCCTGTCTCTGGGCGATGCCTTCGATCTGCGCTTCAGAACCCGCCCCCGCCCCGGCCGACCGGATCTCATTCACCCGCCAACACGTCGACATCCGCACGGTTTTCCAGGCTGACTCCGAATTCCCCATGACCGTCCGCATCCGCGACGGCGACCGCGGGGTCAATCACCCGGCCACCAACGTCGTCCTGACGGTCTTGGAGCAGGCCAAACTGAGCATCCCCGCCGGATTCGAGACCTTCGGTCCCGAGGGAGCCCCGCTCTGGGTGCTTCCGCAGAGCCAAGACCCCGCCCTGCTCTTCCTCGGCTTCTCGGCCGAGGGATTTCCCACCGACCGGTTCAGCGGGCGCATGCGACTCCAGTTGAAAGAAGTCCGGGGTCCAGGCGACGTGTTTGTCTGGCAGGCCGATGCCTCCGGCGGCCTGGACGTCCGCATCGATTCGCGGGATGGCCTCAACGAAAACGACCGCATCGAACCGCTGGTGAACGGTCACGACCATTACAACGTGGGTTTCACGACGGCGGGACTCTACGAACTGGTCTTCCAGCCCAGCGCCCTTCCTTCGGGGTCCGAGACCTTCCTGATGGGTGAATCGGTGCCGGTGCTCTTTGCGGTCGAACCGCTGCCGGTCGTGCCCCCGCCCCCTCCCCTCTGGCAACAATGGATCGAGGCCCGCTGGCCTGGCGGCAATCCGCCGGCCACCGAGACCGGTCCTGGGGCCGACCCCGATCAGGACGGTGAACCCAACGTGGCCGAATTCCTCTGCGGGACCGATCCCCGCGATGCCGCGAGCCGCCCTTCCTGGAAACCCCGTCCGGGAGGGGGTACCGTTCCGAGCCTGGTCCTCGAACTGCCGGTCGTCGCCGGGCGGCTGGCCGAAGCCCAGGTCCGACTCGAGTCGGCTCCCACGCTGAATGGGCCTTGGACGCCCCTGCCCACCCCTGAACCCGTGGGGAACACCCTCCGCTGGGAAGATTCCTTTGCCACTGCGCCCGACACCCGATTTTATCGCCGAACGACCACGAAGCTCTGAGCCGCTTCCGAAACCCCGATGAAACCCACACCGTCTTCCCAGTCCCTGCTGCCGATCCTCGTCCTCAGCCTGTCCGCGCTCATCGCCGGATGCGGCGGCAAGGACGAGCATGCCGGACACGACCACGGAGAGGGCCACAAGCACCAACACCGGGCTCCCCACGGCGGCACCGCCATCGTGCTGGGCAAGGAGGCTTTCCACCTGGAATTGGTGCGCACGGCCGAAGCAGGGCTGTTGACCTGTTATGTCCTCGACGGACACATGGAATCCTTCATCCGGATTCCCGCCCCCCATCTGAGCATCGAGACGACGGTCTCCAACGTGACCCGGACCCTCGAGCTGCTCCCGGTGGCCAATGCGGCGACCGGCGAGAAGAGCGGCGACACCAGCCAATTCGAGGCCCGCGCCGAATGGCTGAAGACCGCCACCAACTTCACGGGCAAAGTGCTCGGGATCACCATCAAGGGCAGCACCTTCACCGACGTGGCGTTCCGCTTCCCGGAAGGCAACGAGTAACCTCCGGCATCCACCGCAAGACCGAGGGGGCCGTCCTCCAGCCCGTTCAACTCTCCAGGATCCGGCGGGTCTGACGGTGTCGCCACGCGAACATCACGGCCAACTGGGGCCTGAACACGCAGAGGTCCAACCATCGACCCAGGGCACCCCACGGCGGCACGTACTCGACCCGGTCGGTCAGCAGCGACACGCCCGGCCCGATCTCCCGGAATTCATGGACATGCCTCCAGCTCCGATAGGGGCCGCGGAGGGCCACATCGACCAGGCGGACCGGAGGGGACACCTCTTCCAGGCACACCTCCCAGTCCTGTCTGAGGACGCCCAGGATGCTCACTGAAACTCCCAGGCAGGCGCCGGCCTTCCACTCCGGCGGCAATCGCAGCCCGCTCACCCGGACCCCGGGCGGGTTGATCCGGTGCAGGTTGGCCGGATCCTGATGGAAGCCGAAGAGCGCCTCCACCGAAGCCCGGATCCGGCTGCTTGTTTGAAAGACCAACGGCGTTTCCATCGCGTCAACCTGCACCGCGCCGCGCCGAAAGCAAAAAGGCCGGGAACCCGCGAGGATTCCCGGCCTTGGATCGGATTCAGGAATTACTTCCCGTCCTCGTGGGCATGGGCGCCACCGGCCGCCGGGGCGATCGGATGCTTGGCCAGGTAGTCGTCCACGTCGGTGGTCACCACCAGGCGCCCCCACATCACCGGCCAGTGACCGGGGAAGGTGCAGACGTACTCGTAGTCGCCGGTCTGTGCCGGGGCGGTCAGCTTGAGGGTGGCCCGGCTGCCGGACTCCACCAGGCGGGTGGCCCCCACCACGGCCGGAAGCGCCGGCACATAGGCGCGACCTTCGCGGTCCAGCGCGCCCGGAGCCATCGCATCGGCCGCGGCTCCGACCGCTTCACGAGCGCCCGGCTTCACGATCACCAGGTTGTGGGGCATGAAGTCGTCGTTCTCGAGGACGATCTCGAACGGCTTGCCCGCCTCGACGACCAACCGCGGCACGTCGTAGCGCATCTGCTCGCGCACCGTGCGGATCACGAACACCGA
This sequence comes from uncultured Akkermansia sp., assembly GCA_964386625.1. GTDB lineage: Bacteria > Verrucomicrobiota > Verrucomicrobiia > Limisphaerales > UBA9464 > SXXZ01. The sequence goes on from CAYLTF010000042.1 coordinate 18,086, forward strand.
GACCCGCAGTTGCTTGAGCTGGCCGCGCAACGCCGTCGCGGCCGACTCCGGCATGAGGCCGGCGAGGTCGGAGGCCGTCTGCAGCGCGTCCACATAGCCGAGGTCGGTGCGCGATTCGGTCGGCACCGCCGAGGCCCAACGGACCAGGGCCGTCGCGGCCGTGCCCGCCGCCGGGGCGTTCCAGGCGGTACGGGGCAGCTGACGCAGTCCCTGGGCCGCCGCCGGCACGCTGTCGCCCTTGGCGATCAACTGCGCGAACAGGTTGAACACCTCGTCAGGCTTCTCGTTCATGCTGAGCAGGGCCCGCATGGCCGCGCGGCGCAGACCGCCCGAGGCATCGACCGAGACGGGGATGCGCACGTTGCGGGCCGGGGCCGGCACGCCCTTCTGCGAGGCGACCTCCTGGCGGGCCGAGTCGAGCAGCGTCAGGTTGAACCCGTTCAGGCGCTGGCCGAGATCACCCTCGGTGCGGTTCCAGACCGAGACGGCCTCCACCGGCTGCTCGGAGCCGAGGTCGACCTCCCACCAGGGATTGCGGTCGTTCTCCACCGAATGGGTCTGGGAACCCGAGGCGAAGGACCCGTCGGTGTTCCCATCGATGGCACGGGCAGCCTCACCGGAGTTGGCCGTGGTGGACTGGGTGGCCTTGCCGCGACCGGCGATGTTCTGGCCACCGGCCCAGACTTCGACCTCGGCCAGGGTCAGGGTGCCGCGGCGCGGCAACTCGATGCGCACGAAACGGGCCCCGCCCTTCTTGGAGGCGTCGGTCACCAGCTTCGACTCGCCCGAGACCACCGGCTTGACCAGGCCGTAAGCCTTGGCGCGGAAGTCGGGATCGCTCACCAGCGGGATGCCCGCGAGCAGGTCGGCCAGGGCTGCCGGCTTGGCAGAGGCCGTTTGCCAGAGCCCGTCGAACGAACCCTCGACCAGGGCCAACGACGCCCAGGCGGCGGCGCGGGTGGTCGGATGGGCGCTCTGGGAACCGAGGCGGCTCAGGCGGTCGCGCACCGACTTCAATTCATCCTGCGGCTGGCCGGGCAGCAGTCGGGCCAGGCTCGACAGGGCCTCGTCGGCCTTGGACTCGGGCTTCTCGAGCAGGCTCAGCAGCAGCGCCGAACGCGAGACTTTGCGCAGGGTGGCCAAGTCGTTGAGAGCCACGCCCCGATCGGCATCGGCCACGCCCGCACGACCCAGCAGGTCGGCCAGCACGGGCTCGACCCGCGGCAGCTTCAGGATCTCGGCCGTGCTCAGCGACTTGAGCAGGTACTGCAGACCGGCCGGATTGTTCTGGGCCAGCGGGCGGCCATCGGCGACGGCCTTGCGCCACTGCGGCTCCAACTGCCGGAGGGTCTCCTTCAGGGTGTACTCGAGGTAGTAATCGAGCGGCTGCTTCAGGATGGCCAGGGCCACCTCGGCCGCCTCGGCGGACCGGAAGAAGCTGGCCCCACGGACGGCCTCGAGGCGGACCCGGGGATTCTCGTCGTCCGCCAGCTTGGCGAAGAGCGCCAAGGCGTTGGGCACGCGGTCGCGCCAGTAGCAGAGCACGCGGCCGGCGGCGGCGCGGGCGTTGGCATCCGGCGAATTCAGCATGCGGGTCAGACGCTCGGCATCGACCACATTGTGCCACTGATGGACCCACAGGGCCTCCATCATGTGGTGCTCATAGTTCGGATCCTTCGAGTCCAGGCCGGCGGCCCACTGACGCACGGCGGCGATGACCTTGGCGGTGTCACGCTTGCCCAGCTCGATCTTGGCCAGTTCGCGGGTCTGGTTCTCGGGCTCCTTGAGGAGGTCCAACAAGGCGGCGATCGACTGGCCCTCGATCTTGGCGGGCTTCAGCAGCGGACGGCCCTTGTAGGTGATGCGGTAGACGCGGCCGTACTGGTGGCCACGGTTCGGGTCGCGCAGGTGGTGCTGCATGTGGCCGATGATCGACTGGTGCCAGTCGGCGAAGTAGATCGCGCCATCCGGGCCCATGCTCACGCAAATGGGGCGGAAGTTCGGATCGGTCGACGAGATCAGGTTCTCCTGGGTCTCACCCTTCAGGCCCGAGCCGTCCTGGCTCACCTTCACGCGGAAGATGCCCTGGAAGGAGATCACGTTCAGGTTCAGGAAGTTGCCCTGGAATTCCTCGGGGAAATGACGGCTGCTGAGGATGCCGGTGCCCGGGCAGGGGCGCGAGGGCCGGTTCCAGAACTCCTTCATGCCGGAGTGCTTGTTGGGATAGTCGATCCGGCCGCTGAAGGCGGGGCCGAAGTAGTTCGCGTTGCCGGTGGCGTCGGTGATGATGTCGTTGCCCCAGCCATCGAACACGCGACCGTGCGGGTTGGCGAAACCGTAGGCCACATAGGTCTCGAACTGGTGGGTGCGCGGCTCGAAGCGGTAGATCGCGCCGTCGTTGTTGCGCAGGGCACCGTCGCCGGTCTCGACCTGGGTGCGGTGGAACACGCCGTCGCTGAGGTAGATGGAACCACCCGGATCGAGGCAGATGGCGTTGGCCGTGTGGTGCGAGTCGGCCGAGTCGAGGCCCATCAGGATGCGTTCCTTGGTGTCGGCCTTGCCGTCACCATTGGTGTCGCGGATCCACCAGAGGTCCGGGGCCTGCATCAGCAGCACGCCGTCCTTGTAGAACTGGAAGCCGGTCGGGCAGTTCAGGTCGTCCATGAACACCGACTCCTTGTCGGCCTTGCCGTCGCCGTTGGTGTCCTCATAGATGAGCAACTTGTCGCCGACCTTGCTGGTCGGGGTGCGCTCCGGGTAATTCGGCCACACGGCAACCCAGAGGCGGCCGCGGGTGTCCCAGGCCATCTGGACGGGATTCACCAGGTTGGGGAAACGCTTCTCGTCGGCGAAGAGATTCACCTCCATGCCCGAGTGGACCGTCATCTTGGCGATGGCCTCCTGGCCGTCGAGGTACACGGGGCTCTTGTCGGCGTTCGGACCCGGCTTGTTCGACTCGACCGGCGTCACGGCCGGCAGGTTGGAATCGTCGACCTTGAGGTCGCCATCGCGCGCCACGGCCCAGACTCGCAGGTCGCGGTTGGAGGTCAGCACGTCGCGCTGCGACATCTCCTCCTGCATGACCTTGTAGTTGGAAACGTAGGGCGCGGGCGCGTTGCGATCGCTGATGAATCCACCCTTGCCCGGCTGGTAGGCCAGGGCCGAGCGGCCGCCATACACGTTGTAGCCGTCGACCGTGCGGTAGCGTTGGTGCCACTGCCAGTTCTTCTCGTTCACCGCGCGGCGGAGCTTCTCCATGTCGCCGGTCGGGGCGCGGCCGCCGATGAGGCCGATGAAGATCGCGGGGGCCAGGGCTTTGTCGCCCTCTTCGCTGAGCAGGAACCCGTTGATCGTCAAGGCCTTCCCCTTCGAGTTCGCCGCCGCCATCAGGCGCTGGGACGGTTCGAAAATGTCGGCGAACGCGATGCCGTTGTCTTTGGCCACCTCGGCCATGGCCGCGGTGTAAAGACGCAGATTCGCGTTGTTGACCGAACGGTCGGGGAAGTTGGCGTCCGGGTGCTTCTCGTTGGCCGCCGGAGAGACCAGCGCCACCCGCGGGGCCCCCTTGCCCGAGTAGTTGCCCGCGCGGACATGCTTGATCCAGGCGTCGAGGTCGGCCTTGAACTTCGGCAGCCCCTCTTGGCCCTTGAACGACTCGTTGTAACCGAAGAACCCGATGATCACATCGGCCTTCACGCGCGCCAACCAGTCGTCGGGTGACCCGAAGTTCTCGGAACGGTGCCGATTGGCGACCTCGTCACCGGCCGCCGCCAGGTTGCGGAACACCAGGCGGTGATCAGGAAAACGGTCGTGGACCAAGGTCTCGAAGTACCCGGTGTGCTGCATCCGGTCGGCGATGCCACCGCCGACGATGGCCACATGGTCGCCGGGCTGGAGTTGGAGCAGGGTTTGGGCGTGGACCGCCAAGGTCAGGACCACGGATAACAGGGCCAGTCGTATCGATCTCATAGGGTTCAGGATGCAGGCGCCGGAGGTGCCGACCCATCGGCCCCCCAGAACTGCGCACTCGGTGGATCCCCGAGCATAGGAACTCGAAGACCGCTTCCGCGACCAAAAATTCACCTCTCCGCACACCTTTCGGCAGGAGCACGCCACCGTTTTCCGACAACCCGGTGACATCGCGCCCCCCCCCGGACAAAACGCTTCCGGATCGAGGCCGGGTTTGGGACCCTCCGGCCTGTTCCTCATGAAAAACACGATCAGCACTCCTCGTTGGGGCTTCGCCGCGGCCTGTCTGGCCGCCCTGCCCTCGTTGGCCCTGGCCTCCGACTACTCCAAGTCGGTCCTCGCCGACGGCCCTGCCGCCTACTACCGCCTCGGCGACAGCACCGTCCGTGGCACCACCAACTACAATTCCGGCCTCGCGACCGGGGTCGCCGCGATCCAGAACCTGGGCCGCGTGCATACCATGCCCGGAGCCATCGTCGGTGACACGGGGCGTGCGGCCTTCTTCGATTTCACCTCCCGCACCGAGATCCCCTGGAACGCCGCGCTGAACCCCAAGAACGACAAGCCGTTCACCATCGAGGCCTGGTTCTACCCGACCAGCGACCAGACCGCGACCGGCCAATGCCCGATCAACAACCGGTTCGCCTATTCCGGTGCCGACCGGCAGGGGTGGGTGTTCTTCCAGCGCAAGCCCAACGCCGACTACGCCGGCAGTGAGGGCGTCGGCTGGAACTTCCGCATGTTCCGTGGCGCCGGCAGCAGCTCCGGTCTCGATATCCTGAGCGGCGTGCCCTATGTGCTCGGCAAGTGGACCCACGTGGTGGTGGTCTACGACCCCAAGAAGATCGTCGACGCCACGATCACCATGTACATCGACGGCAAAGAAGCCGTCACCAAGACCTGGAATGGCGGCAGCGACGGCACCCAGCCCGGCTACGTGGCCAACACCAACGACCACGACCCGGCGGTCGCCACCTTCGGCGAGGCGGCCCTGGCCATCGGCAATTACAACAACACCGCCGGCAACAGCCTGAACCCGTACTTCGGCGGTGTGGACGAGTTCGCCTTCTACCACTCCAAGCTGAGCGCCGAGCAGATCCTCGCCCACTACCAGAACGCCACCAATGCCAACCGGACGGTCTCGTATTCGAGCCTCGTCCAGGCCGACAAACCGGCGGTGTACCTGCACCTCGACGAGGAGGCCCCGGGTCCTGACATCGCGGTGAACTACGGCGAGACCCGTTCGGCGGGCCACGGAACCCACACCTCCGACGTGCGGCACCCGGCTCCGGGAGCCGTTCCGGCCGGCAATGACGGTTCGGTCGCCTACCACAACCGCAACGGCAACTCGACCACCACCCTGCCCTGGACCGCCGGCAACAACCCCGGAGCCGACAAGCCCCTGTCGGTCGAGTTCTGGGTCCGCCCCATGAGGGACCAGCAGGGCGGCCAGTGCCCGGTCAACAACCGCTTCGTCGGCGGCACCGGACGCACCGGTTGGGTCATCTTCCAGCGCAATCCCAACACCACCTACCCGGCCTCCGAAGGCCATGGGTGGAATTTCCGCATGTTCCGCGGGGCCGGTGGCAGCGGTTCCGACGTCAACACCGACACCGATTACCGCATCGGCGAGTGGCAGCACCTGGCCTTCACCTGGGAACCGGTGACCGACAACGGTGATCCGGGTGGCAACGGCAACAACCAGTGGCAGGGCATCCTCACGGCCTACGTCAACGGCGTGCCGGTGAACACCAACAGCACGGCCCTGTATGCCGCGAATCTGGAGACCCCGGAAGACGGCAGCACCGCGGCCGACCTCGGCATCGGCGCCTACAATGCGAAGTCCGGTCTCGGCAACAATCCGTTCGAGGGCAACGTCGACGAGTTCGCCATCTACAGCGACTACCTGCTGAAGCCCGAACAAGTCCTGGCCCACTACCAGGCGGGCACCAACGCCCACCCTGCGGTCCCCTACGAGAACCTGGTCATCACCGCTCCCTTCACCGGCCCCGAGCGCAAGGGCCCGGCGACCTACCTGCGGTTCAACGAGGGCGCGGTGTCGCCCCTGGCCAATGACGGCACCCTCTCGGGCAACGCCGACGGCCATGGCGTGCTCGCCAAGACCTCGGCCGCCGGCCCCCGCCCGCCCGCCTTCAAGGGTTTCGAGGCCGACAACGCCGCCCTCGACCTCACCACCGCCAAGGCCTTCGGCGCGCTCGACGACCTCGGTGGCTTGAAGCTCAAGGACCGCGTGACCTTCAGCGCGTGGATCCAGCCGGGTCAACTGGCTGCCGAGACCACCCCGGCCCGCATCGTCGCCCGCGGCCCCGAGACCGCGAGTTCGTTCCTGGCCCAGATCTTCGAGCAGGCCAAGGAGATCACCGCGGTCAACACCAACACCACGGAGGTGTCGCTGCGCATCGAGTCGATCAACGGCGCGCTGAACTACTCCTTCGGGTCCAGCGAATACAAGGGCGCCCCGGAGCTCACCGTCGAACGGGCCTACGCCCCGGTTCCGGCCGGCGACCTCACGGCCGGCCAGTGGGTTCACTTGACCGGCGTGTATGACGGCACCCACTGGCGCCTCTACCGCAACGGAGTCGAAGTCGCGTCCGCCGCCGGCGCCGGCAAGGCCATCGCGGCCAACGGTGCCGACTGGGCCCTCGGTGCCACCGGCAACGGCTGGGACGGGGCCTTCACCGGGGCCATCGACGAAGTCGCCGTCTACCCGAAGGCGCTGTCGGCGGCCCAGATCCAGAAGCAGCACGACACCGCGCTCAATGGCGCCACTGCCGCCCCGGCCTCGATCACC
>CAYLTF010000043.1:0-5342 GCA_964386625.1 uncultured Akkermansia sp.
TGAACCGCTTGGAGACGGACTTCTTGGTTTTGATTCCCTTCGGACGACGCATAAACTGGACCTTTTCGATGAGACGAAAGAGCAGGGAGCTTACGGGGGATGGCCCTCGGATCAAGAGGTATTTTGACGATCCTGGGACAAAGCACGGATTTGTTGGGGTTTTCGAGGTGTCCACCCGTGTTTTTTGCCCGCCGAGTCCCCTGCGGCATGTCGGCTCCGCGGCATGCTGGAACGGGCTCAGCGCTGGTTGGTGGAGGGCAGCGTGGTGGACGACTTGCCCCCGGAAGTCCCGGGATTCCAAGGGGTCCCGCCTTGGATGCGGGTCTTGGTCTCGCCCAACAGGTTCGGCTTGGTGGTCACCGCCTCACCGAGAGTGCGGCCGGCGGGGTCCTTGAAGCGGGTCTTGGTCTCGCCCAAGAGGTTGGGCTTGGTGGTCACCCCTTCCCCGATCGTGGCCCCGCGGGCATCCTTGAAGGTGGTCTTGGATTCGCCGAGCAGATTGGGTTTGCGGGTGACCGCCTCTCCCAGGGTCTTGCCCGAGGAATCGCGGACCACCGTGCGAGTGTCGCCCAGGAGATTGGGCTTGGTGGTCACTGCCTCGCCGATCTTCTGGCCGCGCGCATCGCGCAATTCGGTGCGGGTCTGTCCGAGCAGGTCAGGCTTGCTGGTCTTGGCCTCGGAGGGCTTGAACGGCTTGTCGGCGGCGTGGGCCGAAACCGCGATGATCAGGGCAGCCGAGGCCAAGCGCTTCATGGAGTTCAGCGAGGAGGAGAGATTCACGGGGCTCAAGGTGGAACGTTTCCCGGAAACCTGATCGATCGGCGGAGTCGGCGCAAGGGATGGGGATCTTTGCCTTTTGCCTTCGGTCCAGATCGGGTCCAGAATGCGCCTCGCTCAATGAACGCTCCCATCCGTGTCGCTGTGACCGGCGCTGCCGGTCAGATTGGCTACTCCCTGCTGTTCCGCATCGCCTCCGGCGCGATGTTCGGACCCACTCAACCCGTCATCCTCCACCTGATCGAGATCGAGCCCGCCCTGAAGGCACTCAGCGGCGTGGTGATGGAACTCGACGACTGCGCCTTCCCCCTCCTGCAGGGCGTGGTGCCGACGGCCAGCCTCGACGAGGGCTTCCGCGGCGTGAACTGGGCGCTGCTCGTGGGCAGCGTGCCTCGCAAACAGGGCATGGAGCGCAAGGACCTGCTCGGCATCAACGGCAAGATCTTCACCGGCCAGGGCCAAGCCATCCAGCGCAACGCCGCCTCGGATGTCCGGACGCTCGTGGTGGGCAACCCCTGCAACACCAACTGCCTCATCGCCATGAACGCGGCGAAGGACGTGCCGTCGGACCGCTGGTTCGCGATGACCATGCTCGACCAGAACCGCGCCAAGACGCAGTTGGCCAAGAAGGCCGGCGTGCGGGTCGACCAGGTCTCCAACATCGCCATCTGGGGCAACCACAGCTCGACCATGTACCCCGACTTCTACCAGGCCCGGATCGGCGGCCGGGCTGCCACGTCGGTCATCAACGATGACGCCTGGTTCAAGGACTCTTTCATCCCCACGGTGCAGAAGCGCGGTGCGGCGATCATCGAGGCCCGCGGGCTGAGCTCGGCGGCCTCGGCGGCCAACGCGGTGGTGGACACCGTGCGCGCGCTGACGACCCCGACGCATCCCGACGACAGCTTCAGCGTCGCCGTCTGCTCGCAGGGCGACTATGGCATCGAGAAGGGGCTGATCTTCAGCCACCCGACCCGCAGCGACGGCCAGCGCTGGGAGATCGTCCAGGGCGTGCCGATCAACGAGTTCAGCCGCGCCAAGATCACGGCGACGGAGAACGAGCTGAAGGAAGAGAAGGCCCTGGTGGCCGACCTGCTGCCGAAGGCCTGAAGACCGGGTCCCGGGCAGGTCTGCCGAGCCCGGGCACGGCCAGTCCCGTCGATGAAAAACGCCCCGACCTCGCGGTCGGGGCGTTTTGTTTGCAACGGGTTCCACCGGCCCAGGTCGATTGAAACGACCGGGGCGATGGGAATGGCATCAACCCAGCTTGGAGAGCAGCTCCGCGTTGGTCTTGTGCTTCTTGAGCGCGGCGATGAGCGTCTCCATGGCCTCCACCGGCTGGAGGTCGGTCATCATGCGGCGCAGCTTGCGGATCGCGTCGATCTGGTTCGCAGCGAAGAGCTTCTCTTCTTTGCGGGTGCCCGACTTGGGGATGTCGATGGCCGGGTAGAGCCGACGCTCGGCCAGCTTTCGGTCGAGGATGAGCTCCATGTTTCCGGTGCCCTTGAACTCCTGGAAGATCAGCTCGTCCATGCGGCTGCCGGTATCGACCAGCGCGGTGGCGAGGATGGTCAGCGACCCGCCCTCCTCGACCTTGCGGGCCGAGGCGAACATCTTGCGCGGGATCTCCAGGGCGCGGGCGTCGACGCCACCGGTCATCGTCCGGCCGGAGCCGCCGTGCACGGAGTTGTAGGCGCGGGCCACGCGGGTGATGGAATCGAGCAAGACGAACACGTCCTTGCCCGCCTCGACCATGCGGCGGCAGCGCTCGATCATCAGGCGGCTCAGGCGCACGTGCGTCTCGAGGTCCTGGTCGTTGCTGGAAGCCACCACCTCGGCCTTCACGCTGCGCTGGAAATCGGTGACCTCCTCGGGGCGCTCGTCGATGAGCAGCACCAGGCAATGCACCTCGGGGTGATTGGTGGTGATGGCGTTGCAGATCTGCTTGAGGATCGTGGTCTTGCCGGTGCGCGGCGGCGCGACGATCAGGCCGCGGGTGCCTTTGCCGATCGGCGTGACGAGGTCGATGATGCGAGTCTCAATGGCTTCGGGCGTCGTCTCGAGCTGGAACTTGTCGATGGGATCGATGGTGGTGAGGTTCTCGAAACGCATCGCGTGCAGGTAGTCCTGATAGGACCGGCCGTTGACCTCGATGACCTCGCGCATTTGCGGGCTGCTGCCCCGATGCGGCGGATTGACCGAGCACTTGATCTGGCATCCCTCGCGCAGTGCCAGTCGCTTGATGGAATCGGGCGTGAGGAACACGTCGGTCGGTTTGGGGGCGTAGTTTCCCTTCGAGGAACGCAGGAAGCCGAAACCCTTCTCGGACATCTCGAGCCACCCTTCCATGATCACGGGTTCACCCTGGGGCTGCGGAGCATTCCCTCCCTGACCACCACCCTGGCCGCCCCCCTGGTAATTGCCTCCCTGCTGGTTGTAGCCGCGATTGCCGCCACCGCCACCGCCGCCGCCCTGATTGTGGCGCTGGTTCTGGTGACCGCCGTGGCGGTGATGGTGCCCGCCATGACGACGACCGCCGCCACCTTGCCGGAAGCCACCCTGACCGCCTCCCTGCCGGAAACCTCCTTGTTGGCCGCCTTGTTGACCTCCCTGCTGACCCTGCCCCTGGGGACCTCCCTGCTGGGCGTTGCCCTGGGATCCGGAGGCATCTCCGCCGGAGGGACGCCATTCACCCGAGTCGGACGGGGGGGATGACGGCTGCGATGACGAATGGGCCTGTTGGGGCTCTTGGGACCGGGGAACCGATTCCTCCGGCGATTGCTGATTGCTCATGTGCTATGGTGTGTCGGAAGAGCCCGGTCCCAGAGATGCGGCAGAAGTAAGGGCCGCGGGAATGTTGACTTGGGGAAGCTGCGGGGAAGGAACTCTCCAACGCAGACGGGCTTCAGACCGAGGACAATTAGAGGCGGTTCCGGGTCGGGGCAACTGCTTTTTTGAAAAAAACCGGATTTTCACATTTCTTTCCGACCGGCGGCGGGTTCACTGCCCCGCGATGACGGTTCCCTTGGCCTACGGACGCGGCTGGCTGCCGGTCGATTTTCCCGACGCCGCCACGACGGTGATCGAACCCCGCCACCTGCCGGCCCTCCCCGACGAACAGGCCGCCGTGCTGAAGGCCCTGGAGGTTCCGCTGGGCACCGCGCCCCTGCGGGAATGGCTCAAGCCCGACTGCCGGATCTGCATCCTGTTCACGGACATCACCCGGGCCACCCCCAACGAACGGTTGATCCCATGGTTGCTGGCCTACCTGGAGCAGGCCGGAGTCCGTCGGGAACAGGTCACCCTGCTCTGCCAACTCGGGACCCATCGTCCCTGCACGCATGAGGAGTTCGAGCGGATGCTCACGCCCGAGGTGGTGGCCGGGTGGCGAGTCCTCAACCACGAACCGTTCGACACGTCGGCATGCATAGCCCTCGGCACCACCCGGACAGGCGTCCCGGCTTGGATCAACCGTCACTGCGTGGAGGCCGATGTGCGCATCGTCACGGGATTCATCGAGCCGCATTTCTTCGCGGGCTTCAGCGGCGGGCCGAAAGGCATCATGCCCGGCGTGGCCCACGTGGACACCGTGATGAGCAACCATGGCAACGAGAATCTCGGGAGTCCGATGGCCAGCTTCGGTCATTGCGAGGGCAATCCGGTTTGGGAGGAACTGATGGAGATCGCCCGACGGGTCGGCCCGAGCTTCCTGCTCAATGTGACCCTGAACGGGCGGCGGGAGATCACCGGGGTCTTCGCCGGAGATCTGGCCACCGCCCACCGGGCGGGGCGGGAGAATGTGCGCCAATCGGCCATGCAGGCGGTGGACGCTCCGTTCGAGGTGGTGGTGACCACCAACTCGGGCTACCCGCTGGATCAGAACCTGTACCAGGGCGTGAAGGGGATGTCGGCGGCGGCGCGGATCGTCCGCCCCGGCGGCACCATCATCCTTGCTGCCGAATGCGCCGATGGAGTCCCCACCGGCAGCCCCTACGACCTGCTGCTGCGTGAGGAATCCACGATCGAGGGAGTGCTGGCCCGAATCGCGACGCCAGGCTTTTCGCGCCCCGAGCAGTGGCAAGCCCAACTGCAGGGCGTGGTGCAGAGCAAGGCTCGGGTATTGGTCCATTCGAGCCTGCCCGACGAACTGCTGCGCCAGGCCCATCTGGAACCATGCCCCGACATCCATGCCGCCGTGCGGGCCGCCCTGCTCCGCCATGGACCGGGCTCGCGAGTGGCCGTCCTTCCGCTGGGACCGCTGACCATCCCCTACCTGCGATGAGGATCGCCCAGGTGAGGCCCGGTGATTCTCCGCCAACAATTCGCCGGTGATTGTGCCGAGCGGCTTGACGTTGAGGGTCCACCCCGCATACCGTGAAGGCCGGTCGGTGGTCGTAGATCAATGGTAGATCCCCAGATTGTGATTCTGGTTGTTGCGGGTTCGAGTCCCGTCGGCCACCCCACCTTCCGCCCGGTCAACTCAGCCTCCGGACTCTGAAGCAGAGTTCACGAGGCAAACCCGAGGCAGATTAAACCCACCCCACCATCCGAGATGGGTGCCGGGT
>CAYLTF010000043.1:5442-24467 GCA_964386625.1 uncultured Akkermansia sp.
GAGGCAAACCCGAGGCAGATTAAACCCACCCCACCATCCGAGATGGGTGCCGGGTCTCCTCCACAGGGGTCTCCTCCACAGGCTCGGCCCCTTGGATTCCGCCGATCTCGTTCGGCCGTGTCGGTCTGATTTCCCGAATACGATCGCTCCGCCCGTTGCCCGATGGAACGCCTCGGCAGGTCGACCGAATCCTTCAGACCAGGTCCTCCCCAACCTCACTCAGGCCGAGACTTCACGGGAAATCCGTTTCCCCAGCTTTTCACCCTCGGCCTTGGCAGCATCGAAGACCAGGAGCCCTTCGAGTGAATCCGCGCAGTGCGTGGCGACCTCTCCGCCATGAACCCCCTCCCCATGGCCCCCGTTTTTTCGACGGCACCAAGCCAGGCGACTTGGCTCGAGAACAGGGGCGAGCCAAGCCCCTCCACGGGGTGTCCAAAGCAAGGACGGCCAGGCTGATCCGCGGATCCAGGGAGAACGGGCCTAGCCCGAGGGATCCGGCACGAAGGCACGAAGGTCGGCCTCGCGCCTACTTCTGCTCCGAGTACCACGCCATCTGGATGTTCTCGAGGATCTTCTCGTTGGAGGCCTCGGGCTTGTCACCGAAATCCGGCAACTCGCAGACCATCTTGTGCAATTTCGGGAAGCTGAGCTTGAGGGGGTCCTGGTCCGGAAACGCATCCATGAGGGCCCAGGCGATTTCTTCAGAGTCTCTCCAAGTCAATTTCATCGTGCGAAAACGATGGATGCAGACCGTCCTGAACGAAAGGGGGAGTGCGAAAAATACTGGTGAAAATCGAGCGTCGTTGGGCACGGCGTCGGATCCATTCCGCATCCCCGTTCTGCCCGGTCAACGACCCCGGGGATCCCGTCCTGAGCGCATCCACAACTCGTAGTGGTACAAGGCCGCCACCGCCAGGGAGTGCCGCACCACGCCCCCGGTGACCAACACCGGAATCTCGGAAACGGGCACCAACCGCACCGCGATGTCTTCAGAATCGTCCAGTTCCAATCCGCCGACGCGACGACAATCGCGGACCAACACCGTCCGGCACCGGTTGCTCTGGATGGCTGAATTGGGCAGCACGCAACCGATCTCGATGGCACCCTCCCCGGCGTAGCCCGTCTCTTCCCGCAATTCCCGGAGGCCCGCCGCGACCGCATCGGTCTCGCCCGGGTCCACGATGCCGCCAGGGACCTCCAGCTCGACCTGGGCCACGCCATGGCGGAACTGCTCGACCAGGATCAACCGATGGTCGGGGGTGATGGCGATGACATTCACCCAATCCGCACAGTCCATGACATGGAAATCCCGCTCGATCCCGTTGCGCGGGCTGCGGCGACGCACCGACCGGATCCGGAAGATGCGGTAATCCGCGACGGAGCGGATCCCCAGGTCCGGCCATGGCTGAATGACAGGATCGGAATCCGGCGCGCTCATGACAGCGGTTCGATGGACCGATCCCGGGACTGCGCCGCATTCGCGGCCCATCCCCCGGCCATCGCCCGCAGGAGGTGCCCAAGGGCCTCTTCATAGGATCGTCCCTTGGCCTCGGCCAATTGACCCGCTCGACGGTGGAGTTGTTGCGCCATCTCCGGGCATTTGTCCGGGGGGCAACCGACGCCCTGCAGGACGGTGGCGATGGCGGTGACGGTATCGGAGTCCATGAACGAAAACGGCGGCTCGGGTTCTTCCCGAGCCGCCGCCAAGGTTTCCGGAAGGACCGGATTTCTTCAAATCACTTCAGGGTGGCGCGATCCACGATCTTCACGCTCTCCACGCCCTGGCGCTCGGCCGGACGGTCCTGGAAGCCGGTCTTGCAGGTGGCCAACTTCTCGAGCACCTCGTCGCCCTTGATGAGCTTGCCGAAGGCCGTGTACTGGCGGTCCAGGAACGTCGGGTCACCGTGGCAGATGAAGAACTGGCTGCCGGCGGAATCGGGATCCTGAGAGCGGGCCATGGAGATCACGCCGCGCTTGTGGGAGCGCTCGTTGAACTCGGCCTTGATCTTGTAGCCCGGGTCGCCCGTGCCCCAGCGGTTCTGCTTGGTCTCGTCCTTGGTCAGCGGATCGCCGCCCTGGATCATGAAGCCCTTGATGATCCGATGGAAGGCGGTGCCATCGTAGAAGCCCTTCTTGGCCAGGGTCTTGAAGTTCTCGACGGTCTTCGGGGCCACATCGGGCCAGAACTCGATGACCATTTCTCCGGCGACGGTCTTGATGACGGCGACCTCGTTGTTGCTGTTGCTCACTGGGGTTTCTTTCTTGTCGGTTTTGGTGGGAGCCTTGTCTTCGGCAGACACGGCAAGGCCGCAGAGAAGCGCGGCGGCCAACGCGAAAAGGACTCGTTTCATGTGCCGTCAATCAACAACACGGCGGGCCGTCTGTCACGCCGAGAAAGAGCCCCTGCCCCCGCCCCGTCCCAGGGGTTCATCGGGACAGCACCAGGACGACCGCGCCGGCGGTCATCACGCAGGCCCCGGCGAGACGTCGGGTGAACTGCGCCTCGCGGAAGAACGCACGGCCCAGGAAGACGCTCAAGACCGCCGACAACTGGAAGAACGACAAGGCGACGCCGGTGGGCAAGGAATCCAACACGATCAAGGTGCTCGCCTGCATGAGACCCGTCGTCACCGCCAACGCCAATCCGGCGGGCAACCGGCGCACGAGGTCGGCGCGGTCTTGGGGACAGGCTCGGCGGGCGCTCCAGGCGAAGGGTGCGGCCACAAGGAAGCCCAGCAGCAGCCAGGCGGCGAAGGCTCGGCCTGGATCGGAGGCCTCGACGGCCCGCCTCAGGGTCGCGGCCTCCGCCGAAGAAAACACCAGCGCCAGGAAGCGCAGTTGCACTCCGCGGTCCGACAGGAAACCCCAGGATCGTCCCGCTGCGGTCGACCCGCCACCCCCGAGCACGACGCTGCCCAGGAGCACCAACCCCATGCCCACCCAATCGGCGCCGCGGGGGAGTTCTCCGAGCAGGAACCAGGACGGGAGCAGGCCGACCCAGGGCTTGTAGGCGTTGATCGGCCCCAGGATCGAGAGGTCGGACCGTCGGACCGCCTCGAGGATCAACCAGTTGGCCGCCACGGCGAGGACCGCCGAGGCGAGGCTCCACCTCCAGAATTCCGGCCGCAGCGTATCCCCCGCCCTCAGGAGGATCACCATCGCGACGGGCCCGAGCAGTCCGTGGGTGATGGCCAGCAGGACTGGGGCGGGCCATCCGGCAGCACCGAGCGCCTTCTGCAGGGCGTTCGAGCACGGGTTGGAGACCACCCGAAGGGCGATCGCCAGCCAGGGAAACGACGAGGGTTCGCCCATGGGGGATCGGGTCGCGGCGGCCCCGGGGACCGTTCAACCGCGATAGATCACCATGACCCCGAAATCGGTCAGCAGCTTCTGGGTGCCGACATCGAGGTAGCTGTAGTTGATCGGGGTGATGCTCACGATGGCCTGATCGCCGACCTTGTTGAGGAAGTCCGACACCACGTCATCGAACTTGTCCTTGCCGACCTCCTTGCAGTCGGAATGGCGGATCGTCTTCACACGCATTCCGGGCTTGGATTCCTTGGCGGCGAGTTCCAGCGACTTGTTGGGCTTCTGGATCAGCGAGCCGACAGCTTTCTGGGTGACCGGGACCGCCATGCGCTTGTCCTCGCGGCCGCCACCGGCCGTGGGGGTCGAGGCGGCGACCGACGCAGCCGGCCTGGCCGGCTGGGCAGGCACCGAGGGCACCGTCACCGGCTTCTGGCAGGTCGGGCAGTCGAATTGTTGTCCGGCGGCGTCCTGGTCGACCTCGAGGCTGAGGCCGCAATGGGGGCAATTGAAGGTAATGTCCATGGAATCACTCAAACGTTCGGGAAAGCTGCTTCAGTCGGGGCGCCAGGGGCGACTGGGCCGGGGTCCGGGCCTTCACCGCGGCATACAGGCGCCGCGCCTCGGCAGGATTGCTGCGGACCAGCATCTGGGCCAGGTCGAGCTGGATGGCCGAGAGGCGGGGTTCGGGAACCCAGGCTCCGTTCTGCCGCAACCACTGGCCGAGCGCCTGTGGGCCGGCCTGGGTGGCGTTGGCCAGAGTGGCCTCCATCGGCGGCGACAGTGCCGGGAGGGATTCGTCGGTCGCCACCGCGGCGGGAGTCTCGCGGCTGCGGTCGTCGGTGGGCACCGAGCGGTAGATCAGCGAGATCCGGTAGACACCGAACCCCACCGTGGCCACCAGCAGGAATAGCAGCACGAATTTCACGGCACACGCACGGCATCACCGACCTCGACGGTCCGCCGGTCACTCCCCGGGGATCCGCTGGATGCGGGCCCCGAGTTTCTGGAGCTTGAGCTCCATCCGCTCATAGCCGCGATCCAGATGGTAGACGCGGTGGACCTGAGTGCTGCCCTTGGCAGCCAACCCGGCGATCACCAACGCCGCCGACGCCCGGAGATCCGACGCCATCACCGGGGCGCCGCTCAGGGGCCGACCTCCCTTGACGATGGCACTCGGGCCTTCGATGGCAATATCGGCCCCCAGACGCATCAGTTCCGAGGCATGCATGAAGCGCGACTCGAAGATCCGCTCGGTGATGATGCTGGTCCCCGGGGCCTGGCAGGCCAGCGCCATGAGCTGGGCCTGCATGTCGGTCGGGAAGCCGCTATAGGGCATGGTGGTGATGTCGATGGGCTTCACCGAACCGGTGCCGCGCACCGTGAGCACGCCTGCGGCCCGACGGATCTCGGCCCCGGCCTCCTGCAGCTTGTCGAGCACCGCCCCGAGATGATCGGGCCGTGCCCCGCGCAGGATGACCTCCCCGCCCGTCGCCGCGGCCACGGCCGCGAAGGTGCCGGCCTCGATGCGGTCGGCGATGACCTCGTGATCGGCCCCGTGCAGCTCCTTGACCCCGTGGATCGTGATGGTCGGACTGCCCGCACCGGTGATCTTGGCACCCATGGCGATCAGGAAGTCGGCCAGGTCCACCACCTCGGGTTCACAGGCCGCGCTCTCGATGACGGTGATGCCCGAGGCCAGCGTGGCCGCCATCATCACGTTGGCCGTGCCCAGCACCGTCGGTCCGACCCGCCCGCCGAGGAACACCATTTGTCCCTCGAGCCGCGGGGCATGCACACGCACATAACCGGCCTCCACCTCGACCTGGGCCCCGAGGCCACGCAACCCCTTGAGATGCAGGTCGATCGGACGGGTGCCGATCACGCAGCCGCCGGGCAAGGACACCACGGCCTCCTTCAGGCGCGCCAAGAGGGGGCCCAGGATGCAGATCGATCCGCGCATCTTGCGGATGAGCTCGTAGTCGCCGCGGCCCGAGATGTTCGCCGCGCGGATGGTCAGCGTCCCGCCGTCTCGGGTCACCTCGGCCCCGAGGGACTGGAGGATCTTGAGCATGAAGCCCACGTCGCTGAGGTCGGGCACCCGCCGGATGACACAGGTCTCCGAGGTGAGCAGCGTCGCCGCGAGGATGGGCAGGACGGCGTTCTTCGAGCCGCTGATGGCCACTTCGCCGTTCAGGGGAAGTCCGCCTTCGATCAAGAAACTATCCATGGAATGATGGGACCGGAGACGCCCGCGGGGTTGGTGGAATCAGATCGCACGGGCAGCCGATGGATGGACGATGAGAATCCGCTCGCGCCCGCTCAAGTCTTTCTCGGCGGAAATCTCGCCCCAGCCTTCCCGGGCGAAGAGTTCCCCGATGGCCGGACCCTGGCCATCCCCATGCTCCAGCATGAGGCGACCCGAGCCGAGCAGCCAGTGGCGGCCCCGCCGGGCCAGGACGCGGTAGAAGTCCAATCCGTCGGATCCGCCATCCAAGGCCAACCGCGGATCATGGTCGCGCACCTCGGGGTCGAGCCCGGGAATCTCGGCGGTCGGAATGTAGGGCGGGTTGGAGACGATCAGGTCGAGATCGCGGAATGCGCTCTCAGACAGGGTCTTGAGGTCCCGATGGAGGAATCCGATCCCGGGGAAACCGAGCCGGGCCGCGTTCGACCGTGCGACCTCCAGGGCCGCCTCCGACACGTCGATGGCGAGCACCTCCACCCCGGGAACCCGGGCCAGGGAGATCGCGAGGCACCCCGATCCAGTGCCGATGTCGAGGGCCTTCAATCGCGGTCCCGTCGCGTCAAGGGATCGGCGAGACCGCAACCATTCCTGGGCCTTCAGGGCCAGCACCTCGGTCTCGGGCCGAGGCACGAGCACATCGGGGGACACCTCGAGTTCCCACTCCAGGAACGGGGCGGTGCCCAGGAGGTGCTGCAACGGTTCCCGCCCGCAGCGACGGCGGACCCATTCCTCGAGCCGACGCCGATCCTCGGGGGAAACTTCCCGCTCACCCCGCAGCCGCAACTGGACCGGCGACAACCCGCTCAGACGCCACAGCATCCAGCCCGCCTCCGCCTCCGCCGACTCGATGCCGGCGGATTGAAGCGTTCCGGTGATCCACGACAGGGTTTCCCGAACGGTCATGGATCGAAGCTCGCCCGCGATGCGCCCCCCTGTCGAGGGAATCGCCACCCCGCCCCGCGGGCCTCCGAGGGGCTCGCCGGGAGCAGGCCTCTCGGAAAGAGGCTCCATGGCTGCAGGCGTTCGGGGCGTGCCTTTTGACGGGAATCGGACCAGCCTGCCCCGTGCGCAGGTTCATCCGCAGTGGTCCTTTCCTGATCGTCGTGGCCGTCTTGCTCGTGCTCCGGTCCCGGGCCGAGACCCCGCCGCCTCCGCCACCCACCTCGGTGTTCTCGGTGGCGGAAATCTTGCGGCAGGACGGCGGCGGAGCACCGACCACCTGGGGACGCGAGGACGACTGGGAGGCGCCGGCCTGGTACCGCATGGCCGTCCCGACGGGGAGCGACCCGGCCGAGACCGAACAACGGCTCCAGCAGGCCCTCGATGCCTTGCCCCACCTGTTTCTGAACCTGAAGCCTGAAGACCTCTACGGCGAGGAACGCGGCTTGTACCGCCACACGCAGGAATCAGGCGATGCCTGGGAACGGCCGGTGCAGCTGACCTTCAGGACGAGCGCAAGAGGCCCCGGTTTCCAGGTCCAGGCGGGCCTGAGGATCCAGGGCGGATGGAATCGTCGCCCCAAGGAATCGCCCAAGCACTCGTTCCGGGTGGTCTTCCGCTCCCGGTACGGCCTGCCCTCGCTCAAGAACGCCCTGTTCCCGGGCCAGACCGGGGATCTCGATCAATTCATTCTCCGCGCCGGCAACAACCACTCCTGGCTCCACTGGGACGGCAAGGAACGCCGGAGCGCCGACTATCTCCGCGACCCCTGGATGCGGGCGACCTATTCGGTGATGGGGCATCCGGCTTCCCGAAGCCGGCCCGTGCACCTGCATCTCAACGGGCAATATTGGGGGGTGTACGATCTGTGCGAACGCCCGGACGCCGGTTTCGCTGCGCGCACTTGGGGTGGTCGCCCGATGGATTACGACGCCCGCAATGCCGACAAGGTGCTTTCCGGCGACGCGGTGGCCTGGGACCGCATGATGGCGCTGGTCAACGCCGGGATCACCAACGAGGTGAGCGAGAAGGCCCTGCGGGCCGAGTTGGATGTGCCGGCGTTCATCGACTTCATGCTGCTCAACCTGTACGGGGCCAATGGCGATTGGGACCGCTCCTCGAACTGGTATGCGGCCCGACGCCGCAATCCCGCCGGGCGATGGCAATTCCTCGTTTGGGACGGTGAGCGGACTCTCGAGGATCCGAACGACAATCGCCTGGCGGATGACGACGACCATTCCCCGACCCGCATCTTCCAGAAACTCCGCCAATCCCCGGCCTTCCGTCGCGAGTTCGCGACGCGGGCCCGCAAACACCTGGGTCCCGGCGCGGCCCTGTCGGCCGATGCGGCGGCCGCGCGGTACCGTTCACTGGCCGAACGCCTCGAGCCGGCCCTCTTCGCCGAGGCGTTGCGCTGGGGCGACTACCGGAACCGGATCCACCGCTACAAGGAAGGGCCCTACGAAACCTACACGGTCGAGGATCACTGGAGGCCCGAGGTCGAGAGGATCGTCCACCGGTACTTCCCCGCGCGGGTGGAGGCCTTCAAGGCCCAACTCCGGGAAGTCGGGCTGTACGAACCCTGAACACGAACGACGGCCCCGGGAGCCCGCCAACCGTGGTGCGCCAGCGGCGAAAGGGCCGCGCACACCGCTTGATACGGTCCGCACGGCCCCGAAGACAACCTCCACCGGGTGGTCCGCCGGTCAGTCCTCGCTGAAGAGGTACTCGAGGTCGTCCTTCGAGAGATTGCTGGCGAAGCCCTCCTCGCCCAGCACATCGGCGATGGTGGCCGACTTGCGCTGCTGGAGGTCCCAGATCTTCTCCTCGACGGTGCCCGGGGTGATCAACCGGTAGGCCATCACGGTCTGGGTCTGGCCGATGCGGTGCGAGCGGTCGATGGCCTGCGCCTCGACGGCGGGGTTCCACCACGGGTCGTAGAGCACCACGTAGCTGGCGTTGGTGAGGTTGAGACCCGTGCCCGCCGCGCGCAGCGAGAGCAGGAAGACGCAGGGCTCCGGGTCGGCCTGGAAGGCGTTGACCACCTCCATGCGGCCCTTGGTCTCGCCCGTCAGGATGTGCGTCTTGATGCCCCGCTCGCGACAGGCGGCCTCGAGCAGCTTGAGCATCTCCACGAACTGGGAGAACAGCAGGATCTTGTTGCCGGAGGCCAGGATGGGCTCGAGCAGTTCGAAGAGGGTCTCGGTCTTGCCCGAGACGCAGTCGTTGCCGACGAGCTTGGGATGGCAGCAGATCTGGCGCAGTCGGGTGAGCGCGGCCAGCACGTGCATCTTGGACTTGGCCACGCCCTTCTCCTGCATGGTCTTCATGACCTGCTCGCGGCTGCGGCGCAGCTCGGCCAGGTACAGCTTGCGCTGGTCGTCGTCGAGCTCGCAGTCGCGCCGCTCCTCGATGCGGTCGGGGAGGTCCTTGGCCACCTGCTTCTTCACGCGACGCAGCATGATCGGGCGCAGCTTGGCGCTGAGCCGGCGGCGCTTGGCAGAACCGTCCCACTCGGGCCCGTCGCCCTTGGCCTCGTAGGTCTCGTTGAAGTTCTGCTGGTTGCCGAGGTATCCGGGCTGCGAGAAATCCACGATCGACCAGAGGTCGAGCATGCGGTTCTCGAGCGGGGTGCCCGTGAGGGCCAGCCGGTGCTCGGCCTCGATCTCCTTCACCGCCACCGTCACCTGGGCGGTGGGGTTCTTGATGAACTGGGCCTCGTCGAGCACCAGGGCACGGAAGTGGAACTTGCCCAACTCCTCCAGGTCGCGACGGAGGATGGCGTAGTTGGTGACCACCAGGTCGGCGTCGGGGATCTGCTTGCGCAGGTTGTGACGCTGTTGACCCGACTGGAGGACCAGCACCTTGAGCTTCGGCGCGAACTTCTCGGCCTCGCGACGCCAGTTGTGCAGCACCGAGGCGGGACACAGGACCAGCGACGGCTTCTTGTCCTTCTTGGAGGCCGTCTCGTGCAGCCAGGTCAACCAAGCCAGGGTCTGGAGGGTTTTGCCCAGACCCATGTCGTCGGCCAGGATGCCGCCCAGGCGCAGGCGGGTGAGGTTCGCCAGGAAGTTGAAGCCGTCCTGCTGGTAGGGGCGCAGCTCGGCGCAGATGCTCACCGGCAGCTTGGTCTCGGGCACCCCCTTGAAATTGGCCAGCTTGGCCCGCAACTCGGCGACGGCCTTGTTGGCCCCCAGGCCATCGAGCGTGGACTCGTCAAGCTGGGTGGCGTGGATCAGCGAGGTCTTCTGGGCGTCGGCCGAGAGACCGTCGAGCCCCAGCGTGGCCGCGGTCTCGTGGGCCTTGCGGTTGGCGTCGATGTCGAGCTCGACCCAGCCGCCGTCGGGCAGCTTCACGAAGCGCGAGGTGGCCGCGGCCAGGCGCTCGAGGTCGGCCTTGGAGAGCTTCATGCCCTCGGCCTCCCACTCGGCGCTCACGGAGAGCCAGTCGATGCCGGAGCCCTTGAGGACCAGCTTGGGCTTCACCAGTTTGCGGTTCAGGAAGAGCCGCTGGAAGCTGGGGTTGCCGAGGTAGTCGGCCTCCTTCGGGCGGTCGAACCATGCCGTGGCCAACTGAGACAGGCAGTTCTCGTTGGCATCGAGGACCCACAGCCCGGGCTCCGGGGTGAACCAGTCGGCCTGCTGCAGCCAATGGATGGCCGGCAGGAGGCGGGGATCGTCGAGCAGCTCGGGCCGGTTCTCGGTCCCCTGTCGCTCGACCACGCGGGTCCACTCGTGGCCGTTCCACTGCCACTCGGAACCGTCCTTCTCGCTGATGGCCAGCAGGCGGACCCGCACCACCTCGTCGGCCAGCTCGAAGGTGAACTGCGGCCGCGCCGTGTGGGTCTCGCACAGCTCGCTCCAGTTGGCGTTGGGCTGCTCCTTGGCCTGGGTGCGTCGCAACTCCGTGAGGAGGCGTTGGGACAGCCGCTTCACCGGCACCACGGGGCGCTGGGCCCACGGGCCGAGGAGGGTCGCCGGCGGCGCGTGGCGCAGCACGAAGAACTCGTTGCCCACCAGCACCAGCGGAGGTTCACCGACGAAGAACTGGCATTCCGGCAGCGGATGGGCGCCCCCGTTGGGCAGCGCCAGCACGTGGGTGAAGCTCATCTCTCCCTCGATCGTCTCCAAGCGGGGCTTCAGCTCGGCGACCCGACCCACGAAGTCGAGGTTGGTCGCCTTGCCCAGCAGTTCGAGCCGCTGCCCATGGGCCCACTTGGCGAGCCAGGTGAGCAGGTCCGGCCCATCCAGCACCATGACCTCGCCCTCGGGCACCTTCTCCGACCAATGACCGTGCAGCCAATCGATGACCTGCCAGTCTTCGGCCGGGAACAGTTCGGCCTCGTGGGCCGCGCGGGTGCGCAGGTCGCAGAGGTCCGACACGAATCGTTCCTTCTCGCCGGAACGCGAACGGAACAGGAAGAAATGGACCGCCAGCCGCCACTGGTTGCTGTTCTCGTCCTCGCGCTTCGGTTCGCAGACGACGCGCAAGGCGGCCCGGGGCGAATCGAGATGGGTGTGGTTCGGGGGGAAAAGCCAGTTCTCGAGTTCCTGGACGAAGCCGGTCTCCTTCTCGGTCTGCTCGACGGCCGCGAACTTCTCGAAGTTGGCGTACTGGAGCAACTCGGTCGGCAGCGAACGGTTGTTTCGGAGGAAGAGCATCGCGACCTCCTCCAGTCGCGGCTTGCCGGTGGAGGACTGCATCCTCGGCCACCACTCCGATTGTCCAAAGTCTTTCCGGCTCAGCGAAAGTTTCTCCAGGTAGTCGTCGAGCAGCAGGAACGCCCGCTGGGGATCGGTGCAGGTGGCGAAGAGCTTGAGCACATTCTCCCGCTCCGAGACCTTCTCCTTGGAGTCGGCCAATTCCCGGCGCAGATCCGCGAAGGAGCCGTAGGTCGTCGTGAGCACCTTGTGGTGCGCATCGTATTTGGAGCTGGCCGCCGATTTGATCGCGGGTGTCGCTTTCCTCGCTGTTCTAGCCATGTGTTTTTCCGGAGTCGCGCCGGATCGCATCCGTCACGTCCCTGAGGTTGTCCACAACAGACGCCTTTGCGGTCAATAGGAATCCCGTTACGCGAAAAAGCTCGCGTAGGAGCGACCCGGGTTTGGAGCCCTGTTCACGGGCCTTTGCCGCCATCGGGAACGATCCGGTGCCAGCGGTCGAGACTCCTCGGCAACTCTTGCCGGCGGCCGTCACGACGCACCCACTCGGCCTGGACGACCTCACCGCCCGGGCCGAGCCCGAAGTGGGCCTCGGTGTCCGATTGTGAACGGTAGCCATCGCCTTGGACCCACCAATGGCGGCGGATTCCCTGGCGGGTGGTGACCTCGACGCGGGACCCGGGATCCGGAACCGCGAGGCGATAACCGATCCAATGACCACCGCCGCCGGAGCGGTTGCGCAAGACCAACAACCGCTGTCGAGAGGTCGGCCACTGTTCGTAGGTCGTGAGCGCCAGATCCATCCGGCCATCGCCATCGAAATCGCCGCTGACGACGTTGCGGCAATCCTCGGTGACCGCGGTGCCCAGGATCCATGCATTCTCAAGGAAGGCTCCCCGGCTGGTCTGCGTGAACAACCGGTTGGCCTGCCAGCCACCATAGGACATCCGGGCCGCGCGGCGCGTCTCGTTGGCCTGCATGAAATACAGCAGGGTCGCCGGATCCGGGGTCGATCCGCCCGCGTAGATGTCGTGCAACCAGAACTGCCGCTCGAAATCGAGGCGGTTCTCGAACGTCTCGTGCCCGTTGACCAGGGCCACATCTTCGAGACCGTCGTTGTTCCAATCCAGCACCGCCACCCCCCAGGCCCAACCGGCCCGACGCAACCCTTCGGACAGCGGACTGAATTCCAGCCCTTTGGCGATGGAGCCCGTGAAGACCCGGTTGCCATAGGTCATCGGTGCCCGGTGCCGGGAATGTCCCGGGAATTCCGGCCGGCCGAGCCCCAGTGCCTCGAGTTGGGAGGCCACCGGCGAATCCATGCCCACCATGAGCAGGTCGGGCAATCCATCCCGGTCGGCATCCCAGACGGCGTGGGCCATGCCGAAGGCGTGGCGATCGAGGCCCAGCAACGGGGTCAGGTCGGTGAACCGGCCGCGCCCGTCGTTGCGGTAGACGTCGAGACCCGCGAAATCGCTGACCTGGACCAGGTCGAGGTCGCCATCGGCATCCAGGTCGATCCACGAGGCGCTGTAGGTGCGGCGCGATCGCTTCGGTCCCAGGCCGGATGCCTCGGTGATGTCCACCCACGTCGGGCCGTCGTTGCGCAACAGGTAGGACGGGTATCCATCGTTGGCGTCATAATACGGCGTCGGGAACTGCCCTTGGACGAAGGGCAACCGGTACTGGGTCACCCAGAGATCGAGGTCGCCATCGCCATCGATGTCTCCGGCGGCGATGGACTGGGGATGACGAAGTTTGGCCGGAGCGGTCCAGGCCTGACGCCAACCGCTGCGATCGCGGACACGGACCCCGGAGGGGTCGGCCACGACCCGCTCCGGGGCGCCATCGCCATCGAGATCGGCCAGAACCACCGCCTTGACCCGGTCCGGGGGCCCGAAGTCCGACGGTTGCCATCTCCAACCTTCCCCTTCCCGGACCGCAGCCACCCCGGCACCCGCCAGATGCAGGCGTGTCTCCGGGCCGGTGACCTCGAGGATCAGGGGGTCCGTGAACAACCCAACCCCGTTGGTGGGGATGAGCAGGTCGGCCCAGGGTTGGAACACCGGCACCCCCTCCAAGACCACGGGCGGCATGCCGATCCGGTAGCCCACCAGACGCGGGGGCTCCCCGTCGGACCAGTCCGAGTGGGCGAGGAACCGCGCGGTCCAGACCTTCCCCGCCACCCCGATGCGAGGCGGTGCCTCCAGCACCACCTCCGATTCGAGGTCGGCCCGGAAGGACGCCCCTCCCCCGGCCGGCACCGGGACAGGCTCGACCCGCATGACTCGGACCTGCATCCACCGGAGGACGAGCCCCGCAGGGGCCGAGATCCTCGAAAGCAGGTCCGGGAAAACTCCGGCGTCGGCATGCTTCTCCGCCATCCCGCGCTCGACGGCACGGGCCACCGCCCGCTCGATGCGGGCGGCCGGAAGCGTCGCCGACCAGGCCTCGCGATCGGCCTGCAGCTCCCGGTCCCGGAGGGCCATGAAACGGCGGGCCGCCTGGTCTGCCTGGGCTTCCTGCCGAGGGCTGGCGGGAGCGGGTGCCGGTGCCCGGCGCCAGACGGCCACCGCCAGCAGCAACAGCAGCAGCGTGCACAAGACGGCGGACCTTCGTGTCATGGGGCTTGCGGGAAACAAAAGGGGCGCCCGGGTTCTCCGGGCGCCCGCATTCCATCCGTCGACGACCGGGGCTCAGCGCCCGTTGATGATGCGCGACAGATTGTTCCAGGCCTCGCTGGCGGCCGGGTCGGAACCCGCCGCCGCCATCAATTCATCCTGCAACTGAAGCATGCGGGTGCGCTTGTCGTCGGGCATGGGACGCATGGCGCGGATCCGGGCGATCTCGGCCACCACGTTGTCCCAATTGCGCTTGGGCTCGGCGGCCGGGGCTGGCTCCGCGGGAGCAGGAGCCGCAGCAGCACCCGCATCGGCGGCCGGAGCCGCAGGAGCCGGGGCCGACGCGGAGGCGTCTTCCTCTTTCTTGGAGCAGGCCGTCGCCAAGGCGACCAACAGCAGCAGACAGTAGGCTTGTTTCATCGGGCTGTGGGAATGAAGGGACCTCGGGAATGATCAGTTCTTGTAGGCCGGACCGATCCAGACGTGATTGTTGTCGTCCCTCTGCGCCATGGGCCTCAAACCGGCCGGCATGCCTTGCGGAGTGCCGCCACCCATGATGGTGAAATCGTTGAAGCGGATGAAATTGGCGCTGCCGTCGATGCGACCGATGGCCGATTGACCGCCCCAGTTCTGGTTGAGGACGCCGCGCTTGTACGACGAGGCGCGATGCCGCTGGGAAATGCCCTCGGTCGGTTGATTGCCGGCGTCATTGAACAGGAAGGGATCCTGCTCGGCCGTCTCCCAGAACAGGATGTCGAGCGGACGGAACGCCGAGAGCTTGCGGGCCTTGCCGTCGGCGAAGCCGGGGAAATTGCCCAGGTCGATGATGCACCCGTTGAAGGTGTAGCTGGTCACCTTGACGCTGCGGCCAGCCCACTCGTTCTTCTTGGAGGACCCCACTTCGGTCATGTCCTTCGGGCAGAACAACACCTTGGGAGTGGTCAGGAAACGGCCCAACTGACCCATCATGAAGAACGGCTGCTGCGCCAGCGACTTGGAGCCGGTGCTCAACGGCAGCTTGTTGTCGCCAGCGGCATCGGGGATGGAGGCGGGCACGGGCTGACCGGGAGTCGCGGACTGTGCGCTGCCGTCATTCACCGCGGAATAAGCCCACCCGGTCTTGCACCCGGTCAGGCCCCAGGTGGGACCCGGGAGGTCGTCCTGGTTGTCGGTGGCAAACATGTGGGTGCTGAGCATGATCTGCTTGCAGCCGCTGAGGTCGGTGGTCGCCAGGGCCTTGTCTTTGGCCTTGGAAAGAGCCGGCAGCAGCATGCCTGCCAGGATCGCGATGATGGCGATGACCACTAGCAGCTCGATGAGGGTGAAGCCTTCGCGGAGACTCCGCGAACGGCCGGGAAGAGACGCAGGATACGGCTTCATGCAAAGAATTTGTTGGACGGCAATCTTAGGGTTCGGCCCCGATGAAGCGACCCGGGACAAAAATCGTCAACGTTGGAGTTTCCGACGGCGGCACAGGCATTCCGAACCTGGTTCCGCCTTCGATTCCGCCCCGGCGGAAGCCTCACGACACCGGTGACGGGACCGTCAATCGGCCAACCACCATTCGAGGTCCGGCTCGGGAAATCCGTCCCCGGGCCACGGGCCGTCCTGGTCGATCGGCATCGGTCCGCGGTCAGGTCCGAGCATGGCCCGAGCGGTCCGTTCGAAGGCCTCCAGATGCCCTTCCACCCTCGCCCGGGCGTATTGCGAGGCCGTGCCCATGCGGATCAGGAAGGGCCAGTCGCTGGCCTGGGCGAGCAACAATTCCCGGCCGGCCTTCCGCACCCGGCCCAGGAGACGGGCGGCCCCGGGACGCCCCGGATCCAGGGCCAACCGGGTCATCGCCATCATCGCGGCCCCGGCCGATCGCAGGCGAGGCTGAAGGTCGGCGTTGTCTGGATGGAGCCAGACACCCAGATGCCCTCCGGCCCCCCAGCTGGACTCGGCGGGTTGCGACTCCCAAGCGAGTGGGTTCTCCGAGGCCAGGCCCGAAAGGGTCGCGGTGCCCATGCCCATCCCGGATGCCCCACGCATCACCCGGTCAAGGAACTCCGGCCCTTCGAACCACCAATGCCCGAACAATTCGGCGTCGTAGGGAGCCACCAGGACGGGAGGGCGCGTCAGCCCGGCCCGCGCCTGCTCGAACTGACACCGACGCTGTGCAAGGAAGTGGGTCGCATGTTCCGCGGCCGCCTGGAGGGCCAGATCCCGATCGTAGATCGATTTCTCCCCGCCACCCCCGGTGACCCGATGGTATTTGAGTCCGCTGGGATAACGCACCCCGGCACCCGGCAGGAACCGGGCCACGGATCCCCACTCCGCGTCGTCGACCAGGTCACGGTGGAATTCCCGGTAGCGGGGGTCACCGGGATAGCCCGCCTGCCGGCTCCAGACCTGACGGGCACTCGACGGGTCGCGACCAAAGAACGTGAGTCCGATGGGGCCGCGCACCGGCAGGAAAACCGCGGCAGGAGGCGGCGGTGACGCCCTCAGAAGGCCATGGGTCTCCAACACACAGTGCCGCAGACCTTCGCGATGGAGGTGCGACTCCAAGACCGGAGACCAGGCGCATTCCGGAAGCCACAACCCCGGGGGGCGACGGCCGAAGTGGCGCTCATGTTCACGCAGGCCGAGACGCAATTGGGCACGAAGGCTCCCGGGCTCTCCGGCCAGCAAAGGCAGGATCGGATGCGTGGCCGGGCCTCCGAGCAATTCCAACCGACCGTTGCGGGCCCAACCGGCGAAGGCGCCGATCAGATCACCGCTGCAGGCGTTCCACTCCTCCCACGCACGTGCATAGAACCGCTCATGGAATCGGGCCGCCGCCTGGATCCGCGGCACCAGCACGGTGCGCTCGCATTCCAGCCGGGCCAATTCACACCGTTCCGTCAGGTAGCGTGCCGTCCTGGATCGCAGGATCGGATCGGCCCACATCGCGGCCAGAGTCGGCGTGATGCCGAGGCTGATCCGCCAGTCGACGCCATCCCGTTCCCAGCCCCGCATCAGACCCAGCAACGGCAGGTAGCATTCGGCCACTGCCTCGAACAACCAATACTCCTCGAGGAAGCGGTCGTGCTCGGGATGACGGACCCACGGGAGATGGGCGTGCAGGACGAGGGCGAGCGAACCGATCACCGACGGCTCCCTCACGGTATGGCGTCAGGCAGCGGCAGGCCTGCGGTGCCGGGCTGAGCGCCCACGCTCCCCTGGAGCCGGGTTTGACGGGCCAGGGTGACGGTCGCCTCCCGAACATCGCCTCCCTGGGGATGGAACGCCCGCATCGGAACGTCGAACCGGCCGTCGGGCAGCGCGCAACGGAACGAGAAGGAACCATCGGGGCGGAGTTCGACCGGACGTCCGAAGATGGTGACTTGAGCTCCGGGTCGTGCGCTTCCGAAGAGCACCACCTCCGCATTCACCCGGAACCAGAACTCATCGGGCGACGATCCGGTCTGGAAACCGGGCGGACCCGAAGGCGAGGCGATCGAATCGGATGCCCGGGATGACGTGAGCGATCCGGACGATGGAATCGCCGCCGAAGAAGCACCCCAGGCCGAGAGATCGGGAGCCCGCTCCAGTCGTCCCTCGGAACTGCCGGCCTGCTCCGCCTCACCCGAACCCGATTGAAGGAGGCGCACGAAGTGACCCGGATCCACCCCGAGTCGCAGACCGGAATCCCGCATCGGGGCGGGACTCGTCGGGCTCGCCACGGGGCCCCCGGATAGGCTCGGCAGCGATACCGGTGCCGAGGCGGCCAGGCATTCCCAATCCCCCGCTGAGGTTCGGATCCCCACTTCGATCACGTGAGCCGGTGCGGGAGGCGGATCCGGCAGGAAGAGGAAACGTCGATCCGTCGGCAAGGTGCCTGAGGCCAGGGTGGTGGCAGGTTCGGCGGCCGGCCGGAGACGCCATTCCACGGGAAGAGGGGGCGGAAACGCGGGCTCGTGCGACATCGCACCGGGGTCTTCCCAACCCATGAGCAAGGTCTTGGGATCGCATCCGGCCAGCCAGACCGCTCCGGGCGCGGAGCTCGCGACGGAATCCGGCCGGCCGGCTTCCGCCGGGGGTGGGCCCCCGTTCCACTCGTCTCCTTCCAAGAGGATCGCCGGAATCTCGGGCAACCCCTCCGGAACCGACTCCGGTTCCAAGGATGCCACCATCAGGTTCAAGGCCGGGACCCTTGGCTGCGGCCCGGAATCCGCCGGGGGGCGCCCGGGTCGCGCGGTCGACTCCCGGGGTGATGCCGCCAACCGCACCCTCGCACGCGACTTGGATCCGGCGGACAGGGCCCCGGCGGGTTCGGGGCGTACGCGGACCGGTTTCGAGGGCTTGCGCAAGGCACGCGGTGGCGTCTTGGCCACCCACGCCGAGAGCCTCCGAACGAACACGAACCGCAACGGGGCCGCCGCCCCCTGCCCCGCGCGCCGCTCCGCGGGACGACGGCGACGCCGCGGTCCCCGGCTCAGACCCAGGCGTCCCACCACTGGCTGGGGTACCGGTTCCGGCCCGAACCGGGGCTTCAAGCGCCGGACCGGCTGGGATCTGGCGGGACGCACGACACCACGACGAGAGGAGGGGCGGGACACCTTGTTCATGGAGGACTCCGGGGCCGGGTTTGGGTTCCTTCCGACCGACTGTTCAACAGGGTGGAATTCGTAGCCGGCAGAAGCAACCGGTTTCCCATGCCGCCTCGCCCGGGCTCCGATCGACGCGAGGAGTCCAGACCTCTTTGCCCGCTTCCGGATGAAAGAAAAAGGGCACCCGTTGCGGGGTGCCCTCTGGAATCGATCGGGGAGCGGATCAGGCCACCGACGGAGCCTCGTCGGCGGTGATGTCCATCACCGCGGGCTCGTCTTCGGGGACCTCGACCAACGGCTTGACCTTGATGTTGCGATGCAGGTCGAAGCCGGTGCCGGCCGGGATGATGTGACCCATGATGACGTTCTCCTTGAAGCCGCGGAGGTAGTCGAACTTGCCCATGGTCGCCGCCTCGGTGAGGACACGGGTGGTGTCCTGGAAGGAGGCCGCACTGAGGAACGACTCGGTCTCGAGCGAGGCCTTGGTGATGCCCAACAGCACCGGGGCAGCCTCGGCGGGCTTGCCGCCCATCTTCTCGATGCGCTCGTTCTCCTCTTCGAAGGCGAGCTTGTCGATCTGCTCACCCCAGAGGAAGAGCGTGTCACCCGGCTCGGTGATGCGGACCTTGCGGAGCATCTGGCGGATGATGATCTCGATGTGCTTGTCGTTGAT
>CAYLTF010000044.1:0-24209 GCA_964386625.1 uncultured Akkermansia sp.
CGTACTTGTAGCTGCCGGCCCGATATTGGCCGGTGACGCTGGCCACCCAACGGCCATCGGGTGAGCCTGCCAGGTCCCATGACCAGAACCGATGGGCCTGGACCGATCGGACCTCGCGGCCCGATTCCAGGTCGATCCAACGCACCACGCCATCATACCCGGACGAAACCAACCGACGGCCTCCCGGCAACAGGGCCACGCCACTGGCATAACTTCCATGGCGACCAATTTCGGCCGCCTGGCCGCTCTCGGCATCGACGCGCTGGACCGAGCCGTCGAGGCAGGCGGCATACAGGATCTTGCCGTCGGGAGTCGCGTCGAGGGCGAGCACGGCCGTCGGCAAGGCGATCTCCTTGGCCTTGGTGAGCTTGGGCTCCACCGGGGCGGTCGCGGAGGGCTTGGATTCGGGTTCAGCCATGGTGGGCGATCTCCGGATCGGGTTGCAGAAAACGAATCATGCCAGCACCTCCCGGATGGGTTCGGCCCGGTCCTCGACCCGACGGAACCCGGGCAAATCGCCCAGGTCGTACAGCGCGTAGGGGTCGATGCCGAGGGCGGTGAAGATCGTGGCGAAGAGGTTCTTCTCGTCGAAGGCCTTGCCATCGACCTCGACCCCGTCGGCATCGGTGCCACCCACCACCACGCCGCGCTTGATCCCGCACCCGGCCATCATCATCGACCAGGCCTTGCAGTAGTGATCGCGACCCCGGGCCTGGTTGAGCCACGGTGTGCGGCCGAATTCCCCCATGGCCACCACCAGCGTGGAATCCAGCAGGCCCCGGTCCTCGAGGTCGGTGATCAACTGGAAGATCACCTGGTCGAGCTCGGGCGTGAGCATCTGGTAGATCTCGTTGTGGAAGACGTGGCTGTCCCAGGGCATGCCGTTGGCCACCATCACAAAGGGAGCACCATTCTCGACCAGATGCCGGGCTTGCAGGGCATGCTGGGCGAAGGCCCCAGGTCCATAGCGTTCCCGATCCTTGGCCGGGAGCTTCTCGAGGTCGAAGAGGTCGGCGCAGCTCATCAACCCCTTCACCCGCTCGAACACCGCGTTCTGCGAGGCGGCCGCCGCCGACTTCCGATCGTTCTCGTACTTCCGCGTGAGGAACCGCCGCAGGGCGTTGCGCGATTCATGATCCTCGGCCGACAGGTCGGCCTGCCGCAGCACATTCTCGATGCGGTAGTCGCCCCCCACGCGGACCGGGCCGTACTGCGCACCCAGCCATCCGGCCCAGTTCCCCGCCTTGAACTCCTTGAATTCGTTCCCCTCAGGGCACGGATCGAGCAGGATGAAATTGGGCACGGGATTGTCGAGGTGCCCCAGTTGCTGGGCCAGCACCGACCCCAGCACGGGACGCACGAAGGGCGGCCGCGGGGCCGCACCCCGGTTGAGCAGGTTGATGCCCTGCAGGTGCTCGTTCTGGTCGGTCTTCATGCAGCGCACCACCGCCAGTTTGTCGGCGATGGAGGCGCAGCGGGGCATGAGGCCCCCGAAATGCACGCCGGGAAGCTTCGTGGGGATCGACCCGAAGGGCCCGGCGCTGATCCGACCGGGCTTGGGATCCCAGGTCTCGAATTGGCTCGGCGCACCGCACAGCCAGAGCAGGATGCACCGCTTGGCCGTGCGCTTGGCCTGCTGGGCGAAGGCCGGCAGCGAGAAGAGCCCCGCCCAACTGCCGAGCGACACCGCCCCGGCCGCCCCGAGGCCGGTGAGGAACTTTCGCCGATGCAGCACGTGGTCGGGCTGGCCGCAGGTGGCGCCGGCCATACCGGGGACGGTTCCGAGCGGGTCGAGGGGCGGCGTCATGGCGTCAATGGTTCACCTGGAATTCCGCTCCCGAAATGAGGGCCCACAGGAGTTGCGAACGCCCGCCCTGCCCCGGATGCCCGCGGAGATGATCCACACCGGCCTTCAATTCCTCGCGATCCGGACTCCGGCCCAAGATCGCACGGAAAGCCGCCTGCACCCGGGCGCGATCATCGGGGAGGCCTTCCAGGCGCTGGGCGAGGTTGCCGGGATACGGCCGCAGGAGCGGTTCAAGGACCGGGGAGTTCGACAGGAACATCGCCTGCTGAAGCGTGGCGTTGTACTCCGGCGCAGCAAGGTCCGGGAAATCGCGGACCAGGGACCGCTGGAGCGACGCGGCGTCGACGACCGGCGGTTTCACCGACGGAGAGGCCGAGGCCTTCTCCGGCAGGATCCATGGGCCGGTGGCCAACTCGAGCGATCGGGCCAACTGCTCGGCCGACAACGGTTTCTCGAGGGCACGGGCGAAGGCCTCGTCGGCCGGTGGTTTCCCGGAGGCCGGGCGCGAATCCAGCTGATAGGCCCTCGACAGCACCACGTTGCGGATCAGGCGGCGCAGGTCGTAGCCGCTGCGCTCGAAATCCCGGGCCAGCCAGTCGAGCAACTCCGGGTGGCTGGGCGGGTGCTGGGAATCCATCAGGTCCACGGGGTGGACCAGGCCACGTCCCATCAGGAGCCCCCAGACCCGGTTGACCGCCGCCCGTGCCAGCAGCGGATTGTCACGGGTCACCGCCTCGGCCAGGGCCTCGCGGCGGGAGAAGGTCGGCTCGGCCGCAGCCGCCGGCCGCTCCTTGCCCTTCGGCGGTGCCACCCGGTACTTCTCCGGGGCATCGACCTCCTTCACTCCCTCGGCCGGCCAGGGTTCCTCGACCTTGCGGCCGTTGAAGAACACGAGCCGGGCCTGCTGCGATTCCTTCTTCAGGTTGGCGAAGCTCACGAACCCGCCGATGGCCGACTCGGCCAGGCCGGGGCCCGCTTCCGAATCGACATTCTTCGAACGATTGAAGGCGGCGACCATGCCCCAGTAATGGGCCTGTTTGATCTCCCGGGCCACCATGTGGTCGTGGCATTGGGCGCATCCGATCTGGACCCCGAAGACCAGCGGGGCCACCGCCTCGGCCATGGCCTGCGGATTGTTCTGCCGCTCGTAGAGGAACTGGACGAGGCCACGCTGGGCGGGGCCTCCCGAACGGTCCGGCCGGGCCACGATGAGGTCGCGCACCAAGGCGTCCCATCGGCGATTCTCGCGGAAAGAGCTCTCCAGGAACTCGGTCCACCCATGGTCTCGGCGCTGCGCCTCGGTCTTGGCGGTCGGGCGTCCCATCCAGAGCACATCGAACACCTCGCGGAGATGCCGCGCGTGATCGGGATGGCTCAGGAGCCCGTCGACCACGGCCTCCCGCCGTTGACGCGCCGGCAGGCGCTGGAAGGCGGCGATCTCGTCCTCGGTGGGAATGCGACCGACCAGGTCGAGGTGGATGCGCCGCAGCCACGTGGCATCGTCGGCACGGTCGGCTGGCCGGACTTTGCGGGTCTTCCAACCGCGCTCCAGGAATCCATCGATGACGGCGGGCGCGGTCATCCCCACCGGAGGCACCCAGGCGAGCTTGCGGGCCGGGTTCGATGTCGTCGCGACGAAGTTCGTGGTCGTGCCCGCCACAGCCGAATCGGTCTTCGACGCCGGGGCCGGCTGAGCCGCGAGCTTTTCGATGCCCATTCGGATCACGGCGATCTGCTCGTCGGACAACTGCCGCTTCGGCGGCATGTGCGGATCGGCCCCGGGCTTGAGCAGCAGGTACAGGCTGCTCTCCTCGGGCCGCCCGGGCACGAACCCCGCCCCACGGTCGCCCCCGCGCAGCGCGTTCTGGAAGGTCGAAAGATCGAGCCGACTCTTGGAGCGGGTGGGGCTGTGGCACTCGGAGCAGTGCTCCTTGAGGATCGGTTCGACGTGCGTCGCCCAGAAGTCGGCCGCCGGCAGTCGCACCGAGACCGAGCCCAACAAGGCCACGCCGCAGAGCAGCTGCGAAAACCGGCGACTCGGATGGAGGACAGGCCAGAACACAAACTTGGGGGCGAACGCGCCCCAAGGCTAGGCCGGCGCCGAGAACCATCGCAAGCACTCCGGAATCGGCCCGAGTGATTCGCCGGGGCGCATGGTGACGAGCGAGCTCGTTTGCGGGACCCGAGACCGGGTTTAGCCTCCGCGACCAACATGAGTTCCAATCCCTCCAGCGGTCCAAGGACCTGGTTCATCACCGGCTGCTCTTCCGGGTTCGGCCGCGCCATCGCCGAAGCGGCCCTGCAGGCGGGCGATCGGGTGGTGCTGACCGCCCGGGATGTCTCGAAAATCGAGCCTCTCGCGGCCGCGGTGCCGGAGCAGGCGCTGGCGCTCCCGCTGGACGTCACCCGGGAAGACCAGATTCTCAACGCCCTGGATGCGGCCGTCGATCGCTTCGGCCCGCTCGACGTGGTGGTGAACAACGCCGGATACGGCCTGATCGGGGCGATCGAGGAATGCCAGCCCGACCAGATCCGGCGCTGCGTGGAGACCAACTTCTTCGGCACCCTGAATGTCATCCGGGCCGTGCTCCCGCGCCTCCGGGCGCAACGCTCCGGCCACATCGTCAACCTGAGCGCGGCGGCGGCCATTTCGAACTATGCGGGATTCGGCGTGTACGGGGCGGCCAAGGCGGCGGTCGAGGCCTTGTCGGAGAGTCTGCGGGCCGAGACTCTAGGCCTGGGCATCAAGGTCACCCTCGTGGAACCGGGCCCCTTCCGCACCGACTTCATCGGGCGTTCCCTAGAGCCGGTCCCTCAACGCCTGCCCGAGTACGACCGGACCTCCGGGAAGTTCGCGCAATTCCTGAAGGTCATCGACGGGAAACAACCCGGCGACCCCTCGCGAGCCGCCCAGGCCATCGTGGCCATGGTGCACGCGGGCAATCCCCCGTTCCGGATGCCGCTCGGGCGCTATGTGGTGAAGAAACTGCGGGACCGCGCGGCCGAACTGAACCGACTGGCCGACGAACAGGAGCAGGCCGCCATCGCCGCCGATTTCCCCACCGGCGGATGAAGTCGAAGCTCCGACCGAAGCCCGAGCCACCCCCCGTGGCCCAGCCCCTGCCCGAGCCCGTCCCCACAACTCGGCGCGGCCAAGAGCAGGTCCTTTCCGGGAACCGCTGCCGGCGTCTCGTGCTCGTCTTGGGCGATCAACTCGATGCCGACTCCGCGGTCTTCGACGGGTTCGATCCGGCGCTGGATCGGGTGTGGATGGCCGAGGTCGCGGGCGAGGCGACCCACGTGTGGAACTCGAAGCCCCGGATCGCCCTTTTCCTGTCGGCGATGCGCCACTTCCGGGAGCACCTGCGCGAACGCGGTTGGCCCGTGGACTATCGGGAATTGTCCGACTCCGGGGCCACCTGGAGCTCCGGAGGCACGGCCCATGAGGATCGGTCCCCGGATGCGGAGGAGGAAACCCTGGCGGCCCAATGGGCCCTGAGCCTCGAGCGCCTGCGCCCCACCGAGGTGCACGCGGTCGATCCCGGGGAGTGGCGCCTGCGAGAGGCGCTGAAGGAAGTCACCCGGGCCGCAGGCATCCCCTGGGTGACCCAGCCTGATCGGCATTTCATCAGCACCCCGGAGGACTTCGCCCGGCATGCCAAGGGCCGGAAGCAATTGCGGCTCGAGTTCTTCTATCGGGAACTGCGTCAGCGGACGGGCATCCTGATGGACGGAGACCAACCCGCCGGGGGCCAGTGGAATTACGACGCCGAGAACCGGGAATCGTTCGGTCGCGACGGTCCCGGCTTCGTGCCTGCGCCGAAACGATTCCCCCCGGATGCCATCACCCGGCAGGTCCTGGACCTGGTGCGCAGCCGGTTCGCCACACACCCCGGCTCGGTGGACTCCTTCGATTGGCCGATGACCCCGGCCGACGCGCAGGCCACTCTCGACGAGTTCATCGAGCACCGGCTGCCGGAATTCGGCCGGTGGCAGGATGCCATGTGGTCCGGCGAGCCCTGGCTCTATCACTCGAGATTGAGCACCTCGATGAACCTGAAGCTGCTCAACCCGCGGCGCGTGCTGGAGGCCACGGAACAGGCCTACCGCTCCGGACGGGTGCCGCTCGCCGCGGCCGAGGGCTTCATCCGGCAGATCCTCGGATGGCGGGAATACGTGCGGGGCGTGTACTGGCACCTGATGCCGGGATACCTCGAACGCAACGGCCTCGGAGCCGACCAACCGTTGCCCGCGTTCTTCTGGACCGGCGACACCGAGTTCAACTGCCTGCGCCATGCCCTGCGGCAGACCCTCGACCTCGGCTATGCCCACCACATCCAGCGGCTCATGGTCACGGGCCTGTTCTCGTTGCTGGTGGGAGTCCGCCCCCAGGAAGTCCACGCCTGGTACCTGGCGGTGTATGTCGATGCGGTGGAGTGGGTCGAACTGCCCAACACGCTGGGCATGTCGCAATACGCCGACGGGGGCGTGATGGCCTCGAAGCCCTACATCGCGACCGGCAAGTACATCCAGCGGATGTCGAACTACTGCCAGGGTTGCCGGTTCGATCCGTCGCAGGCCACCGGACCGAAGGCCTGCCCATTCACCACGTTGTACTGGGATTTCCTGCGGCGGCACCAGTCGCTCCTGGCCAAGAACCCCCGCATGAGCCTGCAGGTGCGGAACCTGGCCCGCCTCTCCACGGATCAACTCGAGGCCATCACCCAGACGGCCGTCGAGTTGCGGGCGCACCTGAGGAATTCCGGCGCTGGCCTGAAGACCGACCTCGGTTGACAGCACGGCCCAGAGCGTCCGGCCGAGGGGGCGCAGCAGAAGGAAAGCGGGATCCTTGGCGGGTCGGCACCCGAGTCCGGGGCACCGACCCGCCGACACCCTGGACAAGGTTCAGCGTTCGGCCTTGTCCATCTTGGCGGTGGTCTTGGTGGCCTTGGCGACCGGCTTGTCATACTTGCCACCTGCGCTGGCGCGGACCAGGGCCTCGCCTCCGGCATCGGTCTTCTGGAGCATGCCGCGCAGGTAGTCGCCCGGTTTGATGTCCGCCAGACGGATGGCCGCGCCATCGCGCTCGATCAGGCTCTCGTCGGAGACCTCGATGGGCCGGCTGCCGGACTTCTTGGCCAGGACGATGGACTTGCCATCGACGGCCGCGACCTCACCCCGGAACGGATAGGTGGACTTGCGGGCGGACATCCGACGGGCTTCGGCGGTCTTGGCGGCCGAGGCGGAGGCAGGGGCTTCGGCGGCGGTGATCTGGACGGCCATGCCCAAGGCGAGGACGGCCAAGGCGAGGCGACGGATGCTGGGGATTTGGATTCGGTTCATGGATGTGTTTGTTGTGTGTTGGATGTTGTTGATGTTTTTGGCGCACCCGACACCGGGTGGCTGTGGATGGATTCGCAGGCTTCCTTCTCCCTTTTTCAGCATTTCGACACTCGCCCGCTCCTCCCGCCCGACGACTCCCAATCCGGGGCCCCGACACAGACCAAACAAGCCGTTGACAAGGCGGGCACAGACACCGTATCAAGTTCGCCTTTTCTAGGAACCGATTATGCCGAACACGAAGTCCGCCGAGAAACGCGTCCGCAGCAACGCCCGCAAGGCCGCGCGCAATCAGTCCGTCAAGTCGAGCGTGAAGACGTTCGAGAAGAAGTTCTTGGCGCTCGCGACCGCCGGCAAGCTGGACGAGGCCAAGGCCGCCCTTTCCGTGGCGACCTCCGCGTACGCCCGCGCCGCCAAGGGTGGCGTCCTGAAGCGCGAGACCGCGAGCCGCAAGGCTTCCCGCCTGCAGCTGCAGTTCAACCGCGTGGCGGCCGCCAAGACTGCCGCTCCGAAGGCCTGAACGGCTCCGCCTCCCTCCGGGATCAACACCCCGAGGACCGCGCAGCCCAAGGTCTCAGACCGGCCCAGGGCCGGCCCAGAATCCACCCAACGAAAACGGCACCCGAAGGTGCCGTTTTTGTCGTTCCATGATCGCCTGCCACCTTGCCCGTCTCGGCGGCGATGCCGTCCATCCCGATGGATCCGAAGACCCATCGTTCACGAGTCCCTGCTTCCCCGTCGGGAGTTCAACTCAGGATTTTCGGATGCAGGCGTAGGCGTTGTGGTTGTGGATGCTCTCCTGGTTCTCCGCTTCCACCTGATACCAGACGATGTCCGGGTGCTCATTGAGCCGCACAGCCACATTGCGGACCAGGTCTTCCACGAACACCGGATTCTCGTAAGCCCGCTCGGTGACCGCCTTCTCGTCGACCCGCTTCAGCAGCGAGTACATCTCGCTGGAGCCGCACGATTCGATCCAGCGGATCAGATCCTCGATCCAGATCACCTTGTTGGAGCGGATCTGCACGGTGACCTCGCCCCGCTGATTGTGCGCTCCGTAGGTGCTGATGGCCTTGGAGCACGGGCACAACGTGGTGACGTTGGCCTTGACGGTCAGGACGAAATCCAGGGTCCCCCCCTCCAGGGCGGCATCGAAACCCACTTCGTAATCCATCACGCCCTCCTTGCCGGACACGGGCGCCTTCTTGGTCATGAAGAACGGAAACCGCATCTCCAGGTGGGCCGCATGGGCATGGAGCCGAGCCTGCATCGCCTTGAGGATGTCGGGGATGTTCTCCACGTGGATGACCGACCCGTGGGAATTGAGGACCTCGACGAACCGGCTCATGTGGGTGCCCTTGAATTCCTCGGGCAGATCCACGAAGAGGCCGATGGTGGCCACCGTGTTCTGCAATTCTCGGGCCTTGTCCCGGATCTGGACGGGAAACCGCAGGTTGCGGACGCCCACCTTGTCGATGCGGAGCTGGCGATGATCGCGCTCGCTTTGCTTGTCGGTCATCGGAGCCGCCTTCGACGGCGTCAGGAACCCGACCGAAGCCGGGATTTCAGCGCCTCGATCTTGGACTGTTTCGGAGTGTTCTTGAGTCAACACTTGCGACCCTATCACCACGAAATCATCGCGCAAAAAAAGAATCGGTGCACTTTGTGCGAACACTGTGGGGTATGAACTCATTCCGACTCATCGTCGCAGCGCTCCTCGGGAGCCTCATCCTCGCCGCCGAGACGCCTCGCTTCAAGGTGGTGACCTACAATGTGGAAAACTACCTGGTGGAGCGCTCCGGCACCCGGGTCGCCAAGCCCGAGGCCGCGCGCCGCAAGGTCACGGAGACCCTGGTCTCCCTGAAACCGGACGTCGTGGCCCTGCAGGAGATCGGCCCCACCAACGCCCTGCTCGAACTCCAGTCGCGTCTGCGTCAGTCGGGCCTGGACCTGCCTCACTGGGAACACGTCTCCGGCTACGACACCAACATCTTCGTGGCGATCCTGAGCCGCTTCCCCATCACCGCCCGTCGGTCCCATTCCAACGAAAGCTTCCTGTTGGAGGGGCGTCGCTTCCGCACCAGCCGCGGACTTCTGGAAGTGGACCTGGAAGTCGGCCCCGACTACCGCTTCACGCTGTTCACGGCGCACCTGAAATCCAAGAGGGCCATCGGCGCGGCCGACGAGGGCGAGATGCGGGAGCAGGAGGCGCGGGTGCTCCGCCGCCTGGTCGAGGCCCGGCTCGCCGCCGACCCCAAGGCCAACGTGCTGGTCTGCGGAGACTTCAACGACACCAAAGACAGCCCCGCCTTGAAGGCGCTGCTGGGGCGTTCGAGCAACCGTCACCTCGTCGATACCCGGCCCGTCGAGCGCAATGGCGACCAGGCCGCCTCCGAGAATCCCAAATGGGATCCCCGGCATGTGAGCTGGACCCACTTCTACGGCAAGGAAGACACCTACAGCCGCATCGACTACATCCTGCTCAGCACCGGCATGGCCCGGGAATGGCGTCGCGAGGGCAGCTACCTGCCGACATTGCCCGACTGGGGAATCGCCTCCGACCACCGGCCCGTGGTGTGCGAGTTCGAGGCCGCCGACCAGTGACTCCGCTCGTCCGATGACTCCGACCGACCGGGATTCATGGTCCGCCCAGGGAATCCCGGGACGCACACAACGATCACGCCCTCGGCAGCAGGGCGTCCCGATGCTGGGTCAACGCCTCGATGACCGAAGGTTTCAAGCCTGCACCGGCCTCCTGGTCCAGGTGCTGGAACAAGGCCCGGCGCATCCGGGGTTCCCAGAATCGGCCGATGTGACCGCTGATGCCGGCTGAACGGACCGTCGAGTCCGGATCGGTCTCGAAGAATGCGGCGATCTCGTTGGCCATCTTGACGAGTTTCCTGGAGTCCATGTCGGGAGTGGGGTGGGAGGTGATCGCTGCGCGGGAACGCGTTTGCGGACAGGACTTCACCGCGGCGGCAACAACTCGGCTTGGGCATCGCTGAACCGCTGGAACTCCTCCTGCCATTCCGAGGGGGTCGCGGTGGGTGTCACCTCGACGGCCGTGACCTTG
This sequence comes from uncultured Akkermansia sp., assembly GCA_964386625.1. GTDB lineage: Bacteria > Verrucomicrobiota > Verrucomicrobiia > Limisphaerales > UBA9464 > SXXZ01. The sequence goes on from CAYLTF010000044.1 coordinate 10,221, forward strand.
TACTCGGGACAATTGGTGGCCCAGTCGGAGTTGTCGGTGGTGACCACATTGGCCCCCGATTCCGGGTGATGGAAGGTCGTGTAGACGATGCCCGGCTGCATGCGCTCGGTGATCTTGGCGCGCAGCGTGGTCTCTCCGGCGCGACTCCGCACCGAGACCCAGTCGCCATCGTGGATGCCCCGGTTCTCGGCATCGTGGGGATGCAGTTCGAGGCGGTCGGCCTCATGCCAAACCCCGTTGTGGGTCCGCCGCGTCTGGGCCCCGACGTTGTATTGGCTGAGGATGCGCCCGGTGGTGAGGATGAGCGGGAACTTGCGGGTGGTCCGCTCGGGCGTGGGCACATACTCGGTGACCACGAACCGGCCCTTGCCACGCACGAAGGCATCGACATGCATCACGGGCGTGCCTTCCGGGGCCTGGGCATTGCACGGCCACTGGATGCTGCCCAGGCGCTCCAACCGCTCGTAGCTCACCCCGGCGAAGGTGGGCGTCAGCGCGGCGATCTCGTCCATGATCTGCGAGGGATGCTCGTAGTGCATGGGGTAGCCCAAAGCCTTGGCCAACTCGAGAGTGACCTGCCAGTCGGCGTATCCGGCCAGGGGCGGCATGACCTTGCGCACCCGCGAGATGCGGCGCTCGGCATTGGTGAACGTGCCGTCCTTCTCGAGGAACGAGGAGCCGGGCAGCAGCACGTGGGCGTACTTGGCGGTCTCGTTCAGGAAGATGTCCTGGACGACCAGGCATTCGAGCGACTCCAGGGCATGCGACACATGCCGGGTATCCGGGTCCGACTGGGCGATGTCCTCGCCCTGCACATACAGGCCCTTGAACGAACCATCGATGGCCGCATCGAACATGTTGGGGATGCGCAGGCCCGGTTCCGGATCGATGGGCACGCCCCAGGTGGTGCTGAACAACTCGCGGACGGTCGGATCGGACACGTGGCGGTACCCGGGCAACTCGTGCGGGAAGGACCCCATGTCGCAACTGCCCTGCACGTTGTTCTGGCCGCGCAACGGGTTCACGCCGACGCCCGGTCGCCCGACGTTGCCCGTGAGCATCGCGAGGTTGGCGATGGCCATGACCGTGGTGGAGCCCTGGCTGTGCTCGGTCACCCCCAACCCGTAGTAGATGGCCGCGTTGCCGCCGGTGGCATAGAGGCGCGCCGCCCCGCGGATCCGGTCGGCGGGCACGCCCGTGGCCTCCTCGAGGGCTTCCGGCGAGTTCTTCGGCTGCACGATGAACCGACGCCACTTCTCAAACTCGGGCTGGTCGCAGCGTTGCCGGACGTAGTCGTCCTTCGCGAGCCCCTCGGCGACGATGACGTGGGCCATCGCGTTCAGCACGGCGACATTGGTCCCCGGGCGCAGCGCCAGATGAAACTCGGCCTCGACGTGCGGTTGGCGGACCAGGTCGATGCGGCGCGGATCGATGACGATCAGGCGAGCCCCCTGCCGCAGCCGCCGCTTCATGCGCGAGGCGAACACGGGATGGGCGTCGGTCGGGTTGGCCCCGATGACCAAGATGACATCGGAGGCATCGACCGAATCGAAGTTCTGCGTGCCTGCGGCCTCGCCGAGCGTCGTCTTCAGGCCATACCCCGTGGGGGAGTGGCAGACGCGGGCGCAGGTATCGACATTGTTGTTGCCGAAAGCCGCGCGCACCAGCTTCTGCACGAGGTAGGTCTCCTCGTTGGTGCAGCGGGACGAGGTGATGCCCCCGACCGATCCCCGGCCGTGCTTCTCCTGGATGCGCCGGAACTCGCCCGCGGCGTACCGCAGGGCCTCTTCCCAAGACACCACGCGCCACGGATCGGTGATCTTGGCGCGGATCATGGGATGCTTGAGGCGGTCGGGATGGGTGGCATAGCCCCAGGCGAAGCGGCCCTTCACGCAGGAGTGCCCGTGGTTGGCCTGCCCGTTCTTGTTGGGGACCATGCGCACCACCTGGCTGCCCTTCATCTCGGCCCGGAACGAGCAGCCGACGCCGCAGTAGGCGCAGGTGGTGACCACGGCGTGGTCGGGTTGGCCCAGCTCGGTGATGGATTTCTCCATGAGCGTGGCCGTGGGACAGGCCTGGACGCAGGCGCCGCAGGAAACGCATTCCGACTCGAGGAAATCGGTCGGTCCCGGGACGATCTTGGACTGGAAGCCCCGTCCCTCGACCGTCAGCGCAAAAGTGCCCTGCACCTCCTCGCAGGCGCGGACACAGCGCGAGCAGACGATGCACTTGGTGGGGTCGAAGCTGAAGTAGGGGTTCGAGGTGTCCTTGGTGCCGACCAGGTGGTTCTCGCCCTCGGTGCCGTAGCGCACCTCGCGCAGGCCGACGACGCCGGCCATGTCCTGCAGTTCGCAGTTCCCGTTGGCGGGACAAGTCAGGCAATCGAGCGGATGGTCGCTGATGTACAACTCCATCGTGTTGCGGCGCAGCTTGGCGAGCTTGTCCGACTGCGTGGTGACCTTCATGCCGGCCTCGACCGGCGTGGTGCAGGATGCCGGGAACCCGCGGCGGCCCTCGATCTCGACCAGGCACAAGCGGCAGGAACCGAACGCCTCGAGATGATCGGTCGCGCAGAGTTTCGGCACCCGGACGCCCGCATCGAAGGCGGCGCGCATCACCGAGGTGCCGGCCGGCACCGTCACGGGCACCCCGTCGATCTGGAGCGTGACAAGCTGTCCCGACACACGGACGGGTGTTCCTGCATCGGGTTCCTGGGTCGAGTACATGGTCGCAGGGATGGGTTCGCGGCGGTGGCGGGTCAATGACGGCGGATCGTCCGGGAGGCGCGGGCGGCCGGGGCGGACACGGGCGGACGCTGGAAATCCTCAGGGAAATGGGTCAGGGCGCTGAGCACCGGCGAGGGCGTGAGACCGCCCATGGCGCACAGTGAGGCGTTGGTGAGCGTGTCGCAGAGGTCCCGCAACACGGCAAGATTCTCGGCGCGCTGGCGCCCCTGGATCACCCGGTCGATCACCTCGACCCCACGGGTGCTGCCGATGCGGCAAGGGGTGCACTTGCCGCAGGACTCGATGGCGCAGAACTCCATCGCGTACCGGGCCATGCGGGCCATGTCGACCGTGTCGTCGAAGGCCACGATGCCTCCGTGGCCGACCATGCCGCCGGCGGCGGCGAAGGCCTCGTAGTCGAGCGGGACATCGAACTTGGACTCGGGCAGGTAGGCCCCGAGCGGGCCACCGACCTGGACCGCCCGGATCGGCCGCCCCGAGGCGGACCCACCGCCGAACTCGTAGACCAGTTCCCGCAAGGTGATGCCGAACGGCACCTCGACCAGGCCGCCATGCTTGAGGTTGCCGGCCAATTGGAATGGGAGCGTGCCCCGCGACCGGCCGGCACCGAACCCCGCATAGTGGGCACCGCCCTGGTCGATGATCGACGGCACGGCCGCCAGGGTCATCACGTTGTGGATGAGCGTGGGCCGCCCCCAGAGGCCGGACAGCGCCGGGATTGGCGGCTTCGGGCGCACCATGCCGCGTTTGCCCTCCAGGCTTTCCAGCATGGCCGTCTCTTCGCCGCAGATGTAGGCCCCCGCCCCGCGGCGGAGGTGCAGGCGGAAGCCTCGGCCGCTGCCCAGGAGGTCGCCACCCAGGTATCCGGCGGCCTCGGCGGTCTGCATCGCCGCCGTCAGGATGCGCTCGGCGTGCGGGTATTCGGAACGCAGGTAAATGTAGCCCTCGGTGGCGCCGACCGCCACGCCGGCGATGGCCATGCCCTCGATCAGGGTGAACGGATCGCCCTCGAGGATCATGCGATCGGAGAAGGTGCCCGAATCACCCTCATCGGCGTTGCACACGACGTACTTCTGCCCGGCCGGGGCATTCAGGACGGTCTTCCACTTGATGCCCGCCGGGAACGCGGCCCCGCCCCTCCCGCGCAGGCCGGACTTCGTGATCTCCTCGACCAGGGCCGCAGGCGCAGCCCGAAGCGCGGCCCGCAATCCCCGCCCGCCGCCATGGGACTCGTAGTCGGCGATGCTCAGAGGATCGATGAGGCCGACGCGGCGGAAGCTCAGGCGTTGCTGGCGGGCCAGGTACGGAATGGCCTCGGGCGGACCGACCCGCAAGCGATGGGCACCTCCCTCGAGGAATCCCGCATCGAAGAGTGACGCGACGTCGTGGGCCTCGACGGGGCCATAGCCGATGCGGCCCTCGGGGGTGACGACCTCGACGAGCGGCTCCAGCCAGAAGAGACCCCGGGACCCGTTGCGGACCAGCCGGAGCGGAATCCCTCGCTCGGCGGCGACCCGGGCGATGGCCTGGGCCGTTTCGTTGGCGCCGACACCGACCGCGGCCGAATCGTTGGGGACGTAGACCGTGACGCTCATCGGGCCCCTCCCCCGTTCGAGCGGAACCCGCCGATCCACCGGTCCAGTTTCTCCGAGGTCACCCGGCCCCGGACCTCGCCATCGACCATCACCGAGGGCGCACAGGCGCAGTTGCCGAGGCAGTACACGGGCTCGAGCGTGACGGCCCCGTCAGGCGTGGTTTCATGGAAGCCCAGGCCGTGCCGTTGGCCGAGATGCGTCTCGAGGGCCTCACAGCCCATCGCCTGGCAGGCCTCGGCGCGGCACAACCGCAGGAGGTGTCGTCCCGGCGGCGAGGTTCGGAAATCGTGGTAGAAGCTCAGGACCCCATGCACCTCGGCCTGGGAGAGATTGAGCGCCTCGGCGAGCCGAGGCACCGCGGCAGAGGGTACATGGCCGAGGGCATCCTGGATGCCATGCAGCATCGGAAGCAGTGCCCCGGGCACAGAGCGATGAGCTTCGATCACCGCATCGATCGTGGCCAAGGGATCCCGGATCCCGGGCGTTGCTGGCGAGGTGCTGGCTTGGGGCCGTGGTTCCATCGGAGGGATTCGTGTAGGTCCATCTTCGCCTCGCCCGCCTCCGGGTTCAAGGGCGGAGGTTCCCGCGGCCTCGCCCAATCCATCGCCCCTGCCCGACTCCGCCGGCGGTCGGGCTCAGGAAAGGCCCGTCTCGCCGGAGGACACCGAGGTGTCAGCGCCTGGCCGCCTCGGCCTTGATGATCAAGGACATCAACTCGTCCTTGAGCACCAGGCGGCGGCGCTTCAGTTGTTCGGTCCGTTCGTCCGAGGCCGGTTCGACCTCGGTCTCGATCCGCACGATCTCCTCGTCGATGGTGTGGTACTGATCGAGCAGGTGCTTGAAATGGGCATTGCTCAACTTGAGCGCATGGATGGTGTCCTTGTGCTCGGGGAGATCGACCACGAGGGGATGGTTCAGGATGGATTGCATGATGCGTGTCGGTGTGTGTCTGTGTTGGACCCCGGCTGATCCCCCGGAGAGATGGCATTCGCCGGCCCAGGAAGGTCGAAGCACAGGGTTCGGTGGCATGAATGTCCCGGAACCCACGACATCAGGCTCGCCCCGGCTTGGCTGGAGGCGGACAAAACTTGTCCGGACCGAAAGCCCCGGCTCTCCGATGCGGAGTCATCGCCCGGGAACCCCGGGACTCGGCTCATTTGCCCAGGCAGAACTGGCTGAAGATGGAGTCCAGCAGGTCGTCGACGGAGGTCTTGCCCACGACCTCACCCAGCGCCGTCAGCGCCACCCGCAGCTCGAAGGCCACCAGTTCGAGGGTCTGCTGATTCTCCAACCCGGCACGCGTCCGGATCACCGCTTCGCGCGCGCGCTCCAAGATCCGCTGATGCCGCACACCGATGGCGACCCCGTCGTCGCCTCCCCCGCCGACCCCGCCTGAACTCAGTCGTTCTTCGATGGCCTGCTCCAGGGCCTCGAATCCGGCCCCCGTGCGGCAACTCACCGCGATCGAGCCCGCGACGGGCGCAGCCCCCGGCAGATCGGATTTGTTGGCGACACAGATCCGCCCCTTGCCCGACCAGGCGGCGGCCAACGCCTCGTCCTCGGCACACCACGGCAGCGAGGCATCGACCACATGCAAGATCAACTCCGCCTCGGCAGCCGCCTCGCGACTGCGGCGGATTCCCTCGCGCTCCACCAGGTCGTCCGATTCGCGCAGGCCGGCGGTGTCCACCAGGACCAGCGGGATGCCTCGCACCTGGGCGACTTCCTCGAGGGTGTCGCGGGTCGTCCCAGCCACGGGGGAAACGATCGCCCGCTCGTGCCCGAGCAACCGGTTGAGCAGCGAAGACTTGCCGGCATTGGGACGGCCCACCAGGGCGGTGCGGACGCCTTGTCGCAGCATCCGTCCCTCGCGGGCCGTGCGCAGCAGCGCCTCGATGCCCTCCAAGGCCACCGTCAGCTTCGAGGAAAGCACGGCGGTGGTGTCGGGGGCGATGTCCTCGTCCGGGAAATCGATGTGGGCCTCGATGTGGGCGAGCACCGACATCAAGGTGTCGCGAAGCGCTTCGATGCGCCGGGACAAGGCGCCGGAGAGCTGGGCCCGGGCGGTGCCGAGAGCCCGGTCGGTCTGGGCGTGGATCAGGTCGGCGACGGCCTCGGCCTGGGCCAGGTCCATGCGGCCATTCAGGAATGAGCGGCAGGTGAATTCACCGGGCTCGGCCGCACGAGCCCCTGCGGCCAGCAACGCTTCGAGCGCCCGACGGGTCACGAGGATCCCGCCGTGGCACGCGACCTCGACCGTGTCCTCGCCCGTGAACGACTTGGGCCCACGGAACACCGTGATCACCACCTCATCCACACGGACTCCGTCCCGGTGGACCTCGCCGAAAACGGCCATCCTCGGTGTGAAGGCCGACGGGACTTTCCCCGCCGCCGATCGCAGGCACCGGTCGGCGACCTCGAGGGCGCGCCGCCCGGAAAGCCGCAACACGGCGATGCCTCCGGATCCGGGAGGCGTGGCCACGGCCGCGATGGTGTCTGCGGGATTCATCCGGGGATCGGGCCGAGGGAGCCCTCAGACATGACCGCATGGGCCATCGACATTCTCCGCATCGCGTCCCTGAAGCCAGAACCGCGCCTTCTCGTAGCTGCGCTTGTGGAGATAATGCAGCAAATCAGGCGAGGTTCCCGGCGGCAACGCGCGGGTCAACTCGGTCAATCGGTGGACCAGGGGCAACACGCTTTCACGTTGCCCGGTCGCCGCGCCGGTCGCCGCCGACTCCAGGCGGATCAACGCATCCAAGATCTCCGATTCCAGTGCCGTCATGTCGGGGGCAACGTGCCGCCAAGACCGCCCCGGGGTCAAATCACGACGCAACCACCGAAGCCGGGGCACCGACCCGGTGATGCATCAGTTCGGGGAACCCGCCGGGACGAGGACCGCTTGGTACACCGTGAGGCCATCGGCCGAGGCCGCGTCGGCCTTGGGGATGGGGAACCAGTTCAGCCCCGCGAAGGAGCGCAGTCGCTGGACGGTCGTCCAGGTTCGCAGGTCGTGGGACAGGCGCAGGACGGCCTCGGTGTCGACTCCCCAAGGTCCGCCGATCCGGATCCGGTCCCCGGAGTCGCTGTTCAGCCACTCGATCGACACCGGCGGCGGCGTGTCGCGGACGGTCAATCGGACCTCATCGTCCGACGGAACGACCTGCCAGTGCAGGCCGGATTCCAGCGGCGGCAGCACCAGTTTCTCGAACCACCCGTCCAGACGATCGGCCTGGACCAGCTTCAGCACCGCCCCCCGGGACAGTCGGACCCCATCGCCCAAGACCACTTCCAGAGTGCCGCGCGGATCCAGCGGACCCGCCACCTGCAAGGCCGCCTCGGCCTCGGCTGAGGTCTCCCGGACCCGGACCTGGAGAGTCCCGGCCGACGTCTGGGACCAAACGCCACGGACTCTCCCGGGCTGCTCCTGGTCCACCACGGCCAAGGCGGCGTTGGTCAGTTTCCCAGAAACGATCCCGGCCGCGATCAAGGTGCCCCCCTGGATGCTCAACCCCTGGTCGAGGCTCAATTCGCCCCCCTCGATTTGAAGCGTGCCGCCGCTCTGCACCATCGGTGCGGAAACCTGGAGTCGCCCCCCGAACGGCAGACGGATCTTCCCTCGATTCGTGAGCGACTCGCCCGAGGTGGTCCAGCGCGCCGCGCCCTGCACCTCCATCAAACCCTCGACCGCCAGGCGTCCACGGACCTCGGAAAGGCCGGCTCCCGGTTTCACCCGCAGGACTCCCTGAGGAGCCAGCGTCACGCCCACGTCGGGCAATTGAAGCGAGGCCCCGGGGCTCCCGGAGGTCGCCACCAGTTCCACCAACCCGCGGATCGGGGTGACCGGATTGAGCAGCAGTCCGCCCGGACCAAAGGCGTCGTCAGAGGAGACCACGATCGACAGATCCTCAGGGAATCGGCCCTCCAGCGACGACCCCTGGGCGGCGAAGCGCAGGGCCAGATCGTGGGTGACGTCGGCCTGCACCTCGGCCATGGACGCGACCATCCAAGGCCGGGCGAGCACCTTGCCTCCCTCGTAGACGAAGCGGCTCTGGTTGTAGAACTCGAGGCGACTGCTGGCGTCGGCCACACGGATTTCTCCGGACACCTGCCGAAACACGGCCCCCTTGCCGGTGACACCCAAGCCCATGTAAGTCGCGGCCTCGACCGTTCCCCGATTGACCCACTCGGCTCCATCGCGGCTGAACAGCAGGACCGATTTCAAAGACACCGACCCGTCGTTGGCCACGTCGCCGTTGATGAATCGGGAGCCCCCGGGTCCGTGCTGCACCAGGATCTGCCCGGTCGAGCCGACCTCGACCTTTCCCGATTCGAGTTGGATCCCCACCGGTTGGGGCTCATCCGGAGCCTCGATGCGGAGAAGCCCGTCGACCCGGAATCCCGGAGTCGGCTGGTTCCCATCGTAGCCCTGGATCCAGCGGAAACCTCCCTCCGGAATGTCGTCGACGGCTTGGACCGGCCCCACGGCCAGCCCCATGAGGCTCGAAGCACACAGCAACCGGGTCAGGACTCCAGGCGGGTCTTGAAACAATCTTTTGTGAGAGAGTTTTCTCAAATGAAAATGGCTTTCTTTAAAATACCCATGATGAAACCAAGACTCCGCTAGCCATCGAATCTTGAGCCATGGGTCCGCACGAGGTGCACCACCTAAAAACACCTGTGCTATTCATATATTTTTGACAGTGATCGCAATGAAACCGCGGGTTCCTTCGCAGTGAGCCCATCCCCGGCTCCGAGGGGGACGCCGCGTGCATCAAACCGGAATTGGATTCCCTTATGTCGGATGATTCCCGCTCGTTCTGAAATGCCCAGGCGCGTAAACCTGGGGTTTCAGTATCGATCCCGGTTGGGGTTCCAGATCACATCGTTCAAGAATTTCTCCTCACGACCCGGTTTGGGATTCACCAGATAATCACGGCGGAAGAATTGGGCATGGCCGTCGAGGAACACCAGGTTGGCCCCCCCTCGGCTCCCCAAGCCGTGCCGCAGCGCCAAACGCTCGCTCCGGGCCGCCGGAAACACCCCGTTACGCGAGGGGTCCGGGGTGCAAGGCTCCAGAGACGGGCTGAAGGCCTGATCCAAGAGCGACACGGTCGCCGCCGGGTTGGGCACCGCGCTGAGCGGGGGCATCATCGGATACTCGTAGCTGTTGCCCTGGACCCCGTTGCGGATGGAGGACTGAAGCTTCAGGTCGAGGTTCATGCCGTAACTGAAGAGTCCGAAGGCGCCCCCTTTCATGAAGTTGTCACCAGAGGCCGCCCGGGCCCCGGCACAGTGAAAGAATCCGCCCTGCTTGCCCGGAAACGGCCACATCTGCTTGGGATCGGTTGCACTGGCATTGGTGGCGAACCCGGCCAACGGTCGCTGCCCCAAGAAGGGCGGCAGGGCATTGAACCAAGCCAACGGATCCCGCGGACTGCCGGGGCCTTCCACCGCGCCGGTATCCACACCGTATTGCCCGCCACCGTCAGTGCCATCGCGGGGAATGGCATCGCGATGGTCGGTGGCGTAGAGCTGCATTCCCAACCCCCATTGTCGCAGGTGATTGAGGCACTGCACCGAAACGGCCTTCGATCGGGCCGAGGCCAGCCCCGGCAGAAGCAACCCGGCGAGGATCGCGATGATGGCGATCACCACCAACAATTCCACCAGGGTGAATGCTCGTGTGGGTTCGGTTTCCATCGTCCACACCGGATGTGAGCCTGCATGTGTCTGTCGCATCAGCGAGTGAGAATCGCTGTAAAGAAACCCATCGCTTTGACGGATTGCGCAGGGGACCAGATCACCTGCTTTGGAACGGGGGGCGATTGTTTTCAATCGTTTCAATTGGATGAAGAATTTATACGTTTATATCATTTTGTCCATCCCCTTGATCTTTTGATCCTTCTCCAGGTTCGATCCAATGTATTCATATGACATCTTCGTCCTATTCATAGGTGTCCCAAGCTTGGGTATCACTTCATGAAGCCACCTTCCATGGGGCTCCCACAGCCCATCGTCAGCCTGTCTCCGGAAGATTAGCGTTTTTTTGTTTCGACCCGGAGTTACCAACACCCAGAGCCGTATCCGCCCCCGTGGAGCCTGTCCCTGGAATCCCCACAACGCCCTCTCCGACACCCGCGAAACCCACTCTCGGCCCCACCACCCCGAGCCCGTTCCACCGAGGTCGAGTCCGATCTGCGGTGTCGGTCCGGGGAACCGAGACCGGGCGGCAATCTTCCAAGGCGCCGGACTCCCGCGCCGCTGGTAGACAAAAGGTTCACCGAGATCCGTCGTGGTGTTGGAATCAGCCACCACCGTGAACCGCGATCCTTCAGCCCTGGAAGACCTCTGCCGGCAGCATACGCCGGCGCTGTTCCCCTTCCTGCTGAACCTCACGCGCAACGAGGCCGACACCCGCGACCTGCTCCAGGAACTGTTCGTCTCGCTGGCACGGCACCCGGAACGCCTCGACGGGGTTCGTGAGCCGCGAGCGTTCCTGTTTCGCTCGGCCCACAACCTCGCCTTGGATTTTCTGCGCAGCCGCGCGTCCCGGCTCCGGGCCCACGAGGCGGCCGGGCAGGCGCGCATCGATCTCTTCAACTTGCCCGCCAACCCCGATGACGCCGCCCACGCCGAGGCCTTGAGCGCCGCCCTGGGCGAGCTGCCCGCCGATCAACGCGCCGTGGTGCACCTGAAACTCTGGGAAGGCATGACCTTCGAGTCCATCGGGCGAACCCTGGAGATCTCCCCGAACACGGCGGCCAGCCGCTACCGCTATGGCCTGGAGAAACTGCGGGGACTCCTGCGCTCGCTCTACCACCAACTTCACTGACCCACCGCCCCCGATCCCTCCACCGCCATGAACGATGAGTTTGAACAACGCTTGAGCCGGCACGCCTTGCGGTCGGCGCCCCCGGAAGTCATCGAAGACCTGGCCCGGGCCATCCGTGCCCATCAGTCCCGCCCGGAGCCGCGTTCCCACCGCGACTCGGCCGGGGGCGGAGCCGGCGCTTCGGTCTGGAAGACCTTGGGACTGTTGTGGGCCGGCGCCTTGGCGATGCTGATGTTGAGCCGCAGCGAGACCGACCCGATGGCCCGTTCGACTCCTTCACTGGCACCGGAGCAAGCGGCCGCAGTCCGAGCCGAGCGGATGGCCCTGTGGGAGCTGGCCCACGTGAAGGAATCGCTCGAGGAGCCGGCGTCGACGCAAGCTCCGCCGCGGCATCCTCAAGAACCCGCCAGTCGATCCCGAACGCCGCGGCCGCGCTCCCAACTCCGCACCCCGGCGTCTCCGATTCTGGGCCACGAAGATCGACCTGCATTCCAGCCGGTCCCCGCCGAATCTACCGTCTGACCGGGCAAGGCTTCAGAATCATTTCGTTACCGTTATCTTTTTCATTTCAAACTCCATTCCCATGCTTTCCCTCCCTGAATTCCTGCTCCGGTGGAACGAGCGCCCCCTGTGTTGGGGATTCGTCCGGCCCTGGGTGCCGAGGCCGGCGGCCCGGTATTCCTGGATCCGAGTGCTCTGGGTCACCGCGGCCGGGGCCGGCCTGGCGGCGTTGGTTTCCCGGGTGGGATTCTGGCTGGCGCTCAGGGGCGTCGAGTCGGCCGAGACCGTGGAATTGCTGGCCTCCATGCTGGGCTGGATGACCGAAGCCATGGCCGAATTCGGGGCGTTGGCCGGACTCTCGTGGGGTCTGCTATCGCGGCGCTCTTGGAATCACCGGGCTCAACGCCTGAACTCCAGCCCGGAAGCCTTGGCACCGGCACCCTGGCCCCGATTGACGCTCTGGACGGGATCCTTCCCGGCCATCGCCTATGCCGGACTCGTTTTCGGGGCGACTCCCCTGCTCCTCTTCCATGCGATCGAGAACGCACGCGGGGCCCTGGTGTGGCGCCAAACCCGGGAGACCCTGAAAGCCCGCGGCGAATGCCTGGAGTTGGCCTGCATCATCCCACCCCCCGTCCGCGACGAGGACAACTTCTTCGCCACGCCGTTCTGGAGCCATTTCCACTACACCCGGACAACCGACGCCTCGGGCCGAAACGGCTCGATCCAATGGGCCGACACCAACTGGAGTTCGATCACTCGGGAATTGTCTCTCCCGAACGTCCCGACGATCAAAAATCGGGTGGGAGTGCCACCGGAAAAAACGCCGGAAGGCCGGACCGACCTGGCCGCCTGGGCCACCGCCTTCCGGAACTCGACCTCGAACGCCCTCCATCGCCCCGCTCGCGGATCCGGCACCCAGTGGGTCGCCTATCCCATCCCGGAAACCCCAGGAAGCCCCGCGGCCGATGTGCTGCAGGCCCTCACGAAACTCGACCCCATCCTGGCCGAGTTCGAGACGGCTTCAGGTCGCCCGCACAACCGGTATCCCTACCATTATGAGGAGGGTTGGAGCACCTTGCTGATGCCGCTGAGCGCCATGAAATCGGCGATCCAATGTCTGGCCCTGCGCTCCGCCGCGCGGTTGGCTCAAGGCCAAACCGCCGAGGCCGCTGCGGATGTGGTGCTGGCCTTTCGGTTGGGCGACAGCCTGCGCGAGGACCCCTACCATATCAGCCAATTGGTGCGCTACGCGTGCGATGCCATCGCCCTGCACGCGCTTTGGGAAGGCCTCATCGACCACCGGTGGTCGGACGAGCAGTTGGCCCGGTTCCAAGACATCCTGACCCGACGCGACTACGCCCCAGGAATTCTCCGGGCCATCGAATGCGAGCGGAACATCGCCGGCTACGAACTCGAGCGTATCCTCGCCGATCGCTTCGGCCGGTTGCATCAATTGGACGCCCTCGGCGGCAATAGCTCGCCCAGCGAAGTTGAAGAGTTCCTGACCGCGATCTCCGTCCTGATGCCCGACGGTTGGTTCCGCCAGAACCAGGCCCGACTGATGCAGGGCTACCAGAGCCTGCTCAATTCGGCCCGGACCGCCATGAAGCCTGCGGCTCGCACGGAGGCGCTGAAGGAGGCCCAGGCCTCGGACGAGGTCGCCGAGCGGTTCCTGATCGAGTCCAGCACCCACACGACCCCGCGCAACTTCCTGGTCCGCCGACTCCTGCCTTCGCTGGGCAAGGCGTCGCAGCGGGCCCACCGAGCCATCACCCTGGCGCGCCTGGGAGCCGTCGCCTGCGCCCTCGAGCGACACCACCGCGCCCACGGGCGCTATCCCGAGTCGCTGTCCGGCCTGGGGCCTGCCACGCTGAAGTCCCTGCCGGACGATTGGATGAGCGGCCAACCCTTCCACTACCGGCGCACAGAGGACGGCCGCTTCGAACTCTGGAGCGTGGGCCCTGATGGGAAGGACGACGGCGGGGTCTACCGGACCCGGGACCGGAAGAACAAGTCCGTCAGCGAAGAGCGCGACTGGCCGTGGCCCGTCGCCACTGCGAACACCGAGCGGATGTTCTGAGTCCGAGGAAACCCCCAGCAAAGGCCATCCCGAGGAAAACCGTCGTGACCCCCGGCACGGCCCGGGGCACTCTGGTGTCTTCGATGAGCATCCCATTCCGCCACGGCGTCCCGGGAACGGTCGCCACCCTGATGTCGACCCTCCTCCTCTCGATGACCGTGATCACCACCCCCCTCGACGCGGCCAGCATCCCCCTCAAGAACGGCCAGAAGATCGGCTTCCTGGGAG
>CAYLTF010000045.1:0-23984 GCA_964386625.1 uncultured Akkermansia sp.
ACGGCCATGCGGCCCTGGGCATCGGCATCCTGCACGGCCTGGCCGGAAGTTCGCACTTCCTGGGCGTCCTGCCGTCGTTGGGATTCAAGGATGTCACCCAGGCGCTGGTCTACCTGGCGGCCTTCGGCACGGGCACCATCTTGGCCATGGCCGGATTCTCCGCGCTGCTGGGCGAGATCGCGCGGCGATGGGCGGTGCAGACCCGTCATTGGTACCGTGGGTTGCTGTGGGCCTGCTCGGCCGTGGCCTTCGCGGTCGGCGGTTGGTGGTTGGTGACCGCGGGCGCCTGACCTTTTGGAAGGATCGCGCATGGAGGACCGAGCGAACCCAGGCTACCGGGGGCGGATCGCTCCGTCGCCCACCGGCCATCTTCACCTCGGACACGCCCGCACCTTTTGGACGGCGTATCAGCGGTCCCTCTCCCGCGGTGGAACCCTCATCCTGCGCAACGAGGATCTGGACCGCGACCGGGTCCGGCCGGAATTCGTGGAGGCGTTCCTCGAGGATCTGCATTGGTTCGGGATCCGCTGGCAGGAAGGTCCGGATTGCGGCGGCGCCCACGCCCCGTATTCGCAGTCCGAGAGGTCTGCGGGCTACCGCACCGCCTTCGAGGCGCTCCGGGACGCGGGGCGTCTGTTCCCGTGCACTTGTTCGCGCAAGGACATCCAGGCGGCCGTCCGGGCGCCGCATGCGGCCGACGACGAACCGATCTATCCCGGCACCTGCCGCGACCGGTCGGCGGCGGAGGTGCCTGCGGGCCGGCCGGTCTCCTGGCGTTTCCGGGTGCCCGACGGCGAGGTCTTGTCATGGAGCGACGAAGGGCAGGGGCCCCAGTCCTGGATCGCGGGCCGGGATTTCGGGGACTTCGTGGTCCTGCGTCCGGACGGGGTGCCGAGCTACCAGTTGGCCTGCGTGGTCGACGATCACGCCATGGGGGTCACCGAGGTCGTCCGAGGGGCTGACCTCCTCGTGAGCACCGCGCGTCAGATCCTGCTGTATCGCGCCCTGGGGTGGAATCCTCCGGACTTCTTCCATTGTCCGCTGATGACGGATGAGCACGGGGTCCGCCTTGCCAAGCGGCACGACGCCCTGAGCCTCCGCGCCTTGCGCGACCAGGGACGCGGCCCCGCCGAGTTGCGGGATTCCTGGAAATGAAATCCCCCTCGCCGAGGCCTTTCGGCTGCGGCGGGGGGAGTGTTCCAGGGATCCGGAAGATTCAGCCCGTCATCACGGGAGGTTGACGGCGTTGGCCAGGGAGAAGGTCACGGTGCCCTGACCCGGGGGGCCGGGGAAGCTCACGCTGACGGTTTGCGGGCCGCTCGGGGCATTGGCCGGGATCGCGAAGCGGGCGGTCACGGTGGTGCCGTTGCGTTGCAATTGGGTGCCGCTGATCGTTCCGAGCAGGGCCGAGGTGGGGGCCAAGGTGGCCGGTGGCGGGGTGCCGCCCAGGACCATGGTCAGGGTCACCGTGGTGCCGCGAGTGGCGGTGTCGGGTGAGACCGAAGTCAGCGGAGGTCCGCCGGGAATCACGCCTCCTCCACCGCCCCCGCCTCCACCCCCGCCGGTCGCGGTTCCGGTCGCGGGATCGAAGGCGGCCAGCGCCGTCTGACGGACCCGGAAGAATCCGGCGTCGCCGGGCGTCGAGGTTTGCAGGGTGCCACGGTCCGCGACTGGGGCGATGCCGGACCCGGTGACGCTCCATGCCTTGAGATCGGTCGAGCGCTCCACGGTGTAGGTGCCGCCTTCGAGCGCATTCCACACCAGGGTGATTTCGCCATCGGTGTCCGCCGGTGTCGCCACCTGCGCCACGACCGCCGCGTTGGTGGCTGCCGCGAAATGGGTCACCGCACCGGTGGCGATCTGGGTCACGGCGGTGCCGGTGGGGTTGCCGTGATAGCAGCGGCCGATGTTGTAGGGGTACACCGGGGCGCCCTCGGCCGAGACGGCCACGAAGTAGGCGTAGGTGCCCTCGGGAAACTCCGGTGTCACGCACCAGCGTCCGTTGTCTTCGTCGAGGTCGAAATCGACCCCCTGCACCATTTTGCGACCGGTGGACGGATCGGTGAGGTCACCCAGGAAGGCGTTGTCTTCCATGTACCGCCCCAACGGGTACTGCGTGGAGACCGCCGGGCCGCTCTGGTTGGCCCCGACGCCGTAGGCGCGCTGGGCCCACGCCGGGAGGGTGGCCCGTCCGGTCGCGGCGAGGTTGTCGGTACCGCGTTGGCCGTTGCGCAGTTGGAAGCCCGAGGTCATGCGGCGGATCGGGCTCGCGGCGTTGGTCGCCTCGGCGAATCCGTAGGGGCCGTACACGGGGAATCCGTCGCGCACCCATCCGAGGATCGGCGAATGACGCACCACCGGTCCGGTCGATTCGCGGTACTTCCGGGTGGTCTCGTCGAAATCCACGTGGTCGCCGAGCAGGTAGCGCAGGGCCACCGGGTTGGCGTGGTAGTGGTGGGTGCCGGTGTTCTCCTGGTGGGCCTGGCCCGGGTCGAAGGTCGCCCCCTCGTTCACATAGGCCTCCCGGTTCCAGTAGCCCGTGCCCATCCCCGACTCGCCCGCGCCGGTCCAGACGAAGCCGTCGCGCGAATCGAACATGGCCACGCCGTCCACGAAGTATCCGATCACCCCGAGGCCCGTCAGGGTCTTGGTGGCGGGCACGCTGGGGTTGCGTGGGATGGTGTACAGGGCCTTCCGGTTCGAGGGCAGGTTGGGGAAGGTGCCGTTCTGCCACGGGCCCATGGTGTGCAGGGCCAGGCCGGTGGTGCGCACGTAGACCCAGTCGATGTCGGAAGCGACCTCCTGGACCCCCGCGTAGGCGGGGAGCGATTGCGTCTGGGTGCCGTTGCTCCAGGTGGTGACAGAGGTCCCCGATTGGAGTGCGGCGTCATTGAGGAAGATCCGGGCGTAGCGCCCGGCGCGTTGGGTGATCCAGGACTCGATCCGGGGATCGGCGACCAGCGGTAGTGTGGCCAGACCGGCCAAGGCCATGAGCAGGTGCGAGGGGTTCATGAGGTTGCTCCGGTGAATCATTGCGGCCTCATGAGAGGGGCGGTCTGTGAATCCCGGATGTGGAATCAGTGCCGAATTGTAAAGGACGTGTAAATCACCACCGGAGTTCATGGCCTGCCCAGGCGGAAGAAGCGCAGGTCGTCGGTCAGTCTCGGTGAGGCCACGTTCTGGCCGGCCTCGGCGCCGACCGTCTCGTCGGAAAGGAACCACGACGACTCGAGCGATTTGGTCTCCTGCAACTCGAAGCCCACGGCGGTGACGGGCCAGCTCAGCCGAAGCTGCTCGGATCCACCGGTGAACTCCAGTCGTGGGGCAGTGGCCGACGACGGGCGCAGCAGCCCGTTGAGCTGCAGGGCGAAGCGCAGGTCGGAACTGTCGGGGGCGTATTGGTGGACTTCCACCGCGAGCACGTTGGTCCCGGTGCGGAACCATTTCGGGTCCACGGTCGCCTCGAAGAGAGTGGTCTCATCGGTGCCGCCGACACTCGCGCTGGCGCGGGTGGTCGCCGTCAGGGTGCCGGTGGGGAGATTGCTGCGGAAGACTTCGGTGCCGTTGAGATACACGGCCGCGCCGTCATCGCGGATCAGGCCGAGGGTCAGGGCGAGGAATCGCGAGGGGTCGTCCACCCGGAAGCTGTGGCGGAACCAGGTGGTGATGTGCTTGGCGGTGGATGAGGGACCGTATTGGACCGTGGTGACGATGTTGTCGTCGCCGTAGCCCAGGGGTGCGGCCCCCTTGGTCCAGGCGCCGTCGTTGAAGCCGGGCGAGCGCCACAACGTGCCGGTCAGGTCTCCTTTGTCGTAGTAGCTCCACTGGGCTCCCAGGGGCACGAGGGAGACCTGCGCGAGATCACCCGGCTGCGAGGCCTCGAGGTTGGCTCCCTCGATGTTCGCGGTGACCGACAGCGGGTTGGAGAAGCCGTTGGGGGTGAATATGTACCCCTCGCTGATGGCCTTCACGGTGTGGGTGCCCCGAGCCAGGCCTGTCAGGATGTAGCTGCCGTCGCTGACCGTGTAGGTTTGCAGGGTGTTGGAGACCTCGACCCGGACCCCGGGCACCGGCTTGCCTCCCTGGAGCACCCGGCCCGAGATGCGGTAAGTGCTGGGGTTGCCGATGCGCACCAGCACCGCGGCGCTGCCTTCGCCGCCCTTCATGTCGGTGACCGTGCAGCGGACCCAGTATTCGCGGGCCGTGCCCCAGGAGCGGCTGACTCGATTGGTGTTGGCGGCGACGATCGAGTTGTCCCCGAAGTCCCAGGAATAGGCGAGGCTGTCGCCATCGGGGTCGTTGGCGGTCGCCGTGAAGGTGACCGGCGCCCCGGCGAAGGCCGAGGAGGCGCTGGCACTGAGGGTCACGCCGGGTGGGAGGTTGTTGGTGAACTTCCCGAGGTTCACCTGCAGGTCGAGCGACTCCGGGATCGTGCCGCCCTTGGCCAGCGGGGTGATGTGGATGCCGGCGGCGCGGTCCGAGAACGTGCGGCCGATGAGCAGCGCCGAGTCGTTCTTCCCGTCGGCAGAGCCGGGGGTGACGTCCAGCAGCAGCGACTGCTGGTTGCCGGAGCGCGCCCACCGCAGCCCGACCCCGTCCATCAGGGCCGGTCGGTCGGTGAACCTCTGGCGGAACTCGAGCCAGTAGTTGGTCTGGGTGTTGCGGGCGATGCGCACGGCGCGGGGCGTCGCGGCGTTCGTGGCGTCATGGGCGAAGAGGCGGTAGTTGCCCGACGCGGTCACGATTCTCACCTGGGTGGTGGGCAACCAATCGAGGTGGTTCTTGTAGCGTGCGTTGAAGTGACGCTTTCCGGCCGTGGCGTTGCCCATCGTGTCGAAGCTGTCGCCGTACTCCACGTTGCTGCCGGCCCCGAGGACGCTTTGACCTCCGGTGTCCCAGGCGTTGGCATGGTTGAGGCCGAAGTTGTGGCCGAGTTCATGGGAGGCCACGCCGCCGGCCGCATCGAACGAAGCCCGGATCCAGGATCCCGGGGCACCCACGTAGCCGAGGCCGGCCCAGTTGTATCCGGGCACGGCACCGACGCAGATCAGGTCGAAGTCGAAGAGGCTCAGGTTGAGTCCGGCGGAACGGGCGGCATTGCGGGCGTCGGTCCGGAGGATGGACGGGTCCGACGCTCCATACACGGCCGCCGTCTTGGGCATGCGCAGGGTGGTCGTCAGGGCGCTGCCGTTCCCGAGCGGCCTGAAGGTGGTCTTGCCGAAGCTCTGCTCGAGGTAGAACGAGGCGATGCCGTTGAGCATGTTGGTGCCGGCGGCGTCGCTGAAGGGGGCGCCGGCGAGGTCGCTGAAATCCACGCGGATCATCAGCAGGCGTTTGAGCCCTTCTGTGTAGGCCGATTTCTGGCGGAAGACGCCGTCGGCATCCGTGCCGTTGCCCTTGTCGACCGAGGCGAGGATGAGTCGCTCGTTGTAATGCTCGGTGTGGGCCGCGCTGCACAACCAGGCGGTGTGCCCGCCGGCATCCACCGGCACCTCTTCGGTGAAAGTGGTCACCGGTTGGCTGGAGACGGCGCAGAGCGCATCCTTGGCCGCGGTGGCCAAGCGGGCGGCCTCGTCGGGATCGAGCACCCGCACGGCGTTGGGGTCCAGGGCGAAGAGGCCCCCTAGGGCGATGCCATGAAGGGGGATGTCGGTCAGGGTGGGCCGGAGCAGGGCCGGACCGTAGGTGTAGGCCCGCCACGCACGGTCGCCGACGGAGATCGTCCGGTAGACGGCCTCGAATGGCCCGGAATGATCGGCCGCCGGGATGCCGGCCAGCACCCCGAAATCGCCCCGGCCGTCGATGGGTTCCTCGAGGAATTCAGCGACCGAAGCGGGCATTTGCTCGCGGACGCCGCGCGGGATCGCCAGTTCCAGGGCGCGCTGCGGATGACTGGGGATCAGTTCGGCCAGGTCCACGCTGCGGATGCGGGCCAGTTCGCGTCCCTCGACTTCCAATGCTTGGCGGGTTTCAACGGATGGTTGAGCCAGGTATCGGCGGGTCCAGTCGGCGAACTGGGCGAAGGCGGGTTCCGGCGGAGGCTCCGCCCAGCGGGCTGCCCTGGAGGGGGGCACTTGGCGAGCCTGCGGGCCCTCGGGGGGCAGTTGAGCCAGTGCGGGCCGCATGACAGCGGTCGGTTTCGGGGAAGGGTGCGGGGTCGGAGCGGACGACGTGACCGAAGACACCGGATCGCTGGACGGGGAAGGTTCGGGAACCTGCCACAACAAACCGAGGCCGATTCCGGCCAGCAGGCTGACGACAATGCGGCGCTTCATGACTTCACGGACTATGCAATCACCATGCCGCATGTCTCGCTGGAAACCGGTTTTGCGCGGATTTCATGAAGAGGGACAGGCTTCGCAAGGCACAGGCTTCGTTCAAAAAGCGCGCGAAACCCAAGTAAATAAGTGGGGTATAGTGCGACAGAATCCCCGGAAACTGGGCTTAACCTCGATTTTGCTCGGGATAAAAACTACATCAAACCAGTTGACATAACCGAGAATAGGCGGAATGCTCATCCCGTCATGAGCGCACACCGAGACACGAACGCGGGAGACCGCAGGCTAGAAGGCGGTTCGGAACGGGTGGATCGGATTGCGGTCGACGAGTCGGCCGAATGGCTCGAAGCCCTGGCCCCCTGGGTGGCTTCGCTTCGCTTCGGGGTCATCCAGTTGGTGGTCCACGAGGGGCGCGTCGTTCAGATGGAGCGCACCGAAAAGGTTCGGTTCGCCGGTTCGAAGGGGGCGAAATAAAATCCATGAAACTGAGCAGACTGATCACCGCGACAACCGTGTCTTCCCTGTTGGCTCTGGGGACTTTTCTGGGGTCCGCTGCGGCCCTCGCCAAGGAGGTCCAACTCCTGAACGTCAGCTACGACCCCACCCGGGAGTTCTATTCCGAGTACAACGAGGCGTTCTCCCGACACTGGAAGTCGAAGACCGGAGACACGGTTCGGGTGACGCAGTCCCACGGCGGCTCAGGCAAACAGGCTCGCTCGGTGATCGACGGGCTGCGCGCCGACGTGGTCACGCTCGCCCTTTCCTACGACATCGATGCCATCGCGAAGAAGCCGACCCTGGTCCCGCCCGAGTGGCAGAAGCGCCTGCCCGACAACAGCAGCCCTTACACGAGCCTGATCGTGTTCCTGGTCCGCAAGGGCAACCCCAAGGGCATCCGCGACTGGTCCGACCTGGTTCGTCCCGGGGTCGGCGTGGTGACCGCCAACCCGAAGACCGGGGGCGGCGCCCGTTGGAACTTCCTGGCTGCCTACGGTTACGCCCTGAAGCAGTCCGGGGGCGATGAGGCCAAGGCTGTCGACTTCGTCCGGAAACTCTACGCCAACGTGCCGGTGCTCGATTCCGGGGCCCGCGGTTCCACGGTCACCTTCATCGAGCGCGGGGTGGGTGATGTCCTGATCACCTGGGAAAACGAGGCGTTGTTGGCCCAGCGCGAGTCGGCGGCCGCCGGCTTGGAGCGGGTGGTGCCCTCCGTGAGCATCCTGGCCGAGCCGCCCGTGGCTTGGATCGATGGGGTGGTTCAGCGCAAGGGGACCGCCGAGGTCGCGAAAGCCTACCTGGAGCATCTCTACAGCGATGACGGCCAGCGCCTGGCCGCCAAGCACTTCTATCGGCCCCGCAACGCCAAGATCGCCGCCGAGTTCGCCTCCCAGTTCCCCCAGGTGGAGCTCTTCACCATCGAGTCGGTGTTCGGTGGATGGGCCAAGGCCCAGAAGCAGCACTTCGCCGAGGGCGGCACCTTCGACGTCATCACCCGGAAGAACTGAATCCCATGAGCCTCCTCACCGCCTCACGGCCTGCGGCGCCCTCGGTTGACGCGCCTGTGGCATCTCAGACCCAGGCCCGGAACCGCTCCATCGCCAAGGTCCTGGAACCCTTGGAGCGCCTGGCCCGCGACTCCCGCCGACTGGTCGGCACCTCCCATGCCCAGGTGCAGATCGGTGGCCAGGACTACTCCATTCCTCGCTACCTGTATGTCGGGCGCCAGGGGGGTGGCGATCTGCAGCGCATCGGGATCTTCGCCACGCTGCACGGCGACGAGCCCGAGGGCGTGCTGGCCCTGGGCAAGTTCCTCCAGACCTTGGAGGACCGGCCAGAGATCGCCGAGGGCTACGCGCTGTTCATCTACCCACTATGCAATCCTACCGGCTATGAAGATGGCACCCGCCACTGCCGCGCCGGGGTCGATCTGAACCGCGAGTTCTGGAAGCAGACTTCCCATCCGGAGGTCCGATTCCTGGAGTCCGAGATCTGGATGCAGGCCTTTCACGGCATCATCACGCTGCACAGCGATGACACCAGCCAAGGGCTTTACGGCTTCGTGAAGGGCAGTGTGCTGTCCGAGCACCTGCTGCAACCGGCGCTCCTCGAGGCCGGCCGGTTCCTGCCGCGCAACCACGGGGCGGTGATCGACGGATTCAACGCCCGCTCCGGCATCATCCACAGCGGTTATCCGGGCATGCTCCAATCCATCCCCGGGATGGCTCGGCCACCCTTCGAGATCACACTCGAAACCCCGCAGAAGGCCCCGTTGCACCGACAGGTCGACGCCCTGGTGGCCGCCCTGCAGACCATCCTGGTCGAAAATCGCTACCTGCAGGCCATCGCCCAGAACATCTGATTTCCGCTCCTTGGCCGACCCCTTACCGGGGAGGCCTCCACTCAACCCTGAGACCGACCGGACCTCCGGAGGCGTCACCCATGAAATCCAATACTCCATGTCTCCTGTGGTCCTCTGTCCTACGTCTCCCTCCCGTCCTGGAAGGGCGGCCTTCACCCTGATCGAACTCCTGGTGGTCATCGCGATCATCGCGATCCTCGCCGGGATGCTTCTCCCCGCCCTGGCCCGGGCCAAGTCCACGGCCAAGCGGGTCCAATGCCTGAGCAATGTCCGGCAGATCGGCATCGGCTATCTGCTCTACCTGCAGGACAATCAGGACCGGTACCCCAACCACGTCACGGAGCGCACCGCACCCTCCGGGACGCCTGATACGTTCGAGGCGCGGGCGCCCTACTCATACAGACAGGTTCTCATCCCGTTCCTCGGCGGAGCGACCAATGTGTTCCGCTGTCCCAACGGTCCGAAATGGGATCCGCCCAAGGCCGGAGCCTGGTTCACCACCGATTACGGGAACAACCACAACGAGGCCAATCTCGAAAACGCTTCCCAGCAGGCGTGGTTTTTGGCCAATCCCGACTTCGGATTCAATGAAACGACTCCGCCTTCTTCGTTCCGCCAACCGTCGCAGTTCATCGTGCTGGGCGATGCAGGCCGGGCCAACGGGTCGCCCTCCCGAGGCGGCATGTATCCGCAGCCATGGGCCTTCGACGACGCCGGCGCCGCCCAACAACAGGCCCGCATGCTCGGGCGACACCCCGGGCAGTTGGCCAACATCACCTATGCCGATGGTCATGCCGAAGCTGTTAAGACCAACCGGACCTGGCGTTCCTACGCCGACAACGACTGGCGGAGACAGGGAGGCAATCCCTGACCGACTTCTCGGCTGTCGCCCACCCGCGGGTATGATCGCCGTTCGTTTCTGATCCCTGGGTCGCTGCTCAGGGGTTGGCCTGCAACGTGAGTTTGATCTCCTGGATTCGCGGGGTGGCCTCGGGGGTCAGGGTCAGGAACACCTCCAGGTTCTGACGCTCGCCGAGCAGGCGGAAGCGGCCGCGCAGGCGGTTCTCGGGCACCAGCGGTTCGCGGTCGCGGATCGGTCCGATCTGGTCGAGGAGGGCGCGGGTCTCGCGACGCCAGGTCTCCAGGCTGTGGTCCAGGAACACGTTCGGGGCCAGGGCGGCGTGCAAGGCCTCCGGCGTCCAGTCGCGCGTCAGCAACGTGGCGAGTTCCTCGGCCCGCCGGAAGAGCGTCGGATGACCCTCGGGCGGGCGGGCGGGAATCTTCGCCTCGTTGATGAGCAGTGCCATGGCCTTGTGGTTGGCAGCGCTCATGGGAGCGTAGGTCCGGTTGGCGAAGGCGATCAGGGCGATGCCATGGTCGGGCAGAAATCGGAATTCGCTCCCGAACCCGGGGAGTCCACCGGCGTGTCGCACCCAGATCACGCCGCGCTGGTCCTGGTTCCAGCCCAGGCCTGCGCTGTAGCCTGCCACCCGGGCCACAGCATGCCCTTCATCGTCCTGGAGGTCCTGCAGTACCGAGATCACCTCCCATGGGCGGTGCATCTCACGCAGCGTGGAACGACGCAGCGGGCCGGTCTCGGCACCCTCGCGCGGCGGCCAAGCGTCGAGATGGAAGGCCGCATAGCGGGCGAAATCCTCGAGAGTGGTGATCAGTCCCCCCATGGCTCCCCAACTGCCGTCGTGCAGCATCGGTTCGGGTTTCCAACGCTCGTCCTCCCATCGGTATCCCAGCGCCAGCCGATCGGCGGGGACCTTGTCCCACTCGTAGACCGAGTGGGTCATGCCCAAGGGCTTGAGGATCCGGCGGGTGATGTAGGCCTGATAGGGCTCCTTGGCCACGCGTGTGACCACGCGGCCCAGCACGGCGTAGCCGAGATTGCTGTATTCCCAGCGGGTGCCCGTCGGCGAGGCGGGGGTCAGCCCTCGGGCCACCAGCGCGTCGAGCTGGGTGTCGGGCTCGGAGAGCTTCCGGTCGCCCCAGGGGTCGTCCTGCGGAAATCCGCCCGACATGCGCAGCAGGTGTCGCAAGGTGAGGGGAGGAGAATCCGGGGTCGCGGGTCGCACGGTGCGGAACTCGGGCAGGTGCTTTGAAACCGGGTCCTCCAGCGAAAGCTTCCCCTGGTCGCGCAATTGCAGGATGGCCGCGGCGGTGAGGCTCTTGGACATCGAGGCGATCCGGAAGCGGGTGTCCGGCGCGACGCCCTGCGCCGGCTCGACCCGGGCCAGGCCCGAGGCGCGGAGGTGAAGCAGGCGACCGTCGACCACCAGCCCCCAGACATGGCCCGGGATATGGTTGGAGGCGGCGTGGGCCTCGTACAACGCGTCGAGCTGCGGCAACAACGCGCGGATCCGTTCGATCCGGGCCGAAGTGCCCCACGCAGGCGGAGGGACTTGGCGATCGGGAGTCCGGGGTTCGCCGACCTGCGCCCCGGCGATCAGCACTCCCAGCCAGCCGAACACGAGCAACCCGCGCATCATGCGCTCGAAGATGGCTTGCGGAAGCTTCCCAGGGCCAATCGTTTTTGCCTCCCGGCTGAATACGCGGACTCGGAAGTCCGTTTTGACTTTGGGGTTCCGCCGGCAAGTCTTGCTCCGGACCTCTCCGATGATGCGACCCATGACATGGCCTTCGACCCTGATGCGCTGGATCTTCCCGGCGGCGTTGCCCGCGCTCGGGCTCGTCGCGGCCGACCCCGCTTCGGTGGAGTTCTTCGAGAACCGCATCCGACCAGTGCTCGTCGAGCGCTGCCACGAGTGCCACAGCGCCCAGTCCGAATCGATCAAAGGGGGGCTGCGTCTCGATTCCAAGGCGGGCTGGGAAAAGGGCGGAGCTTCCGGGGTGCCGGCGGTGATCCCGGGGAAACCCGAGGCCAGCCTGCTCGTCCAAGTGGTCAAAGGCGTGGCCGCCGAGGTCAAGGCCATGCCACCCAAGGGAGGGGCGCTGAAGCCTGAACAGATCGCCGACCTCGAGGCCTGGATCCGGGCCGGTGCGACGGATCCCCGGACCGGGGAACCGACGCCGTCCAGACCCGATCCCGCCGCTCGGCATTGGGCCTTCCAGGCGCCGCGCATGCCGGCCAAGCCCGCGGTCCGGAATGCTGCCTGGCCCCGCACCGGCATGGATGCGTTCGTGTTGGCCGCCCTCGAGGCCCAGGGCCTGGCCCCGACTCCGGAGGCCGATCGGCGCACGCTGCTCCGCCGGGTGACCCATGACCTGACCGGCCTTCCGCCGACCCCCGAGGAGATGGAGTCCTTCCTCAAAGACCGCTCCGACCAGGCCTATTCTCGGGTCGTGGACCGCCTGCTCGCCTCGACCGCCTACGGGGAACGCTGGGGACGGCATTGGCTGGATGTGGCCCGGTATGCCGACAGCAAGGGGTATGTGTTCGAGGAGGAACGCCGCTACCCCTACAGCCACACCTACCGGGACTGGGTGGTGGACGCCTTCAACCGCGATCTGCCCTATGACCGGTTCCTCATCGAGCAACTCGCCGGTGACCAGGTGGCCACCGAGACCGATCGCAAGCCCCTGGCGGCCATGGGGTTCCTCACCCTCGGGCGTCGATTCCTCAACAACCAGCCGGACATCATCGACGACCGCATCGATGTCGTCACCCGCGGCCTCATGGGGCTGACCGTGCAGTGTGCCCGCTGCCACGACCACAAGTTCGACCCCATTCCCACGGCCGACTATTACTCGCTCTACGGGATCTTCTCCAACAGTCACGAACCCGACCCGAAGCCGCTGGTCGGTGAGAATCCCGATCGGGTCCAGGCGGCGGACTACGACAAGGAGTTGGCCAAGCGTCGCAAGGAGTTCGACGACTACCGGGCCGAGCAGACCGCCCTGGTGATCCAGAAGCTGCGGACCCGCGTGGGCGACTACCTGCTGACCGCCCAGGAAGGCGTGGGGCTGGAAGGCGGAGCCCAGGAGAGCCTTGCACGGCAACGAAGCCTCGATCCCGGCCTGGTATCCGCCTGGAGGGGGCGGCTCGAGGCGCTCAAAAAATCCCCCCATCCGGTGTTCGCCCCCTGGTTCGCGTTCGCGGCCTTGGAGACCAATCAATTCGCGGCACAGGCCCCGAAGATCGCTGAGGAGGTCGCCGGTGGCCGTTGGCAAGGGCAGGCTCTCAACGCCCGGCTGGCGGCCGACCTGAAATCATGGGCCCCGACCAATTTCGCCCATCTGGCCGCGCGCTATGGCCGGTTGTTCCAGCAGATCGACACCGAATGGACGAACTCCGTGGCCGAGGCCCGCAAGGCCGGCAAGCCCGAGCCCAAGGCCTTGGCCGACGCCGCGGCCGAGGAACTGCGCCAGGTGTTGTACGCGGCCGACTCGCCGATCCAGGGAGCGCTTTCCAACATCGACCGGTTTTTCGACACCCCCGTGGCCCAGAAGACCCGTGCGCTCAAGCGCAAGCTCGATGAACTGGATTCGACCCACCCGGGGGCTCCCTTGCGGGCGATGGCCCTGATGGACAACGCCAGCATCTCGGAACCGGTGATCTTCAAGCGCGGGAATCCCGGCAATCGCGGGCCCAAGGTGCCCCGGCAACAGTTGGCCGTGGTGGCCGGACCCGGGCGCAAGCCCTTCACCCAGGGCAGCGGTCGGCTTGAGTTCGCCCGGTCGGTGGCCTCGCCCGACAATCCGCTCACCGCCCGTGTCATGGTCAACCGGGTCTGGATGCGCCATTTCGGAACCCCGCTGGTGAAGACGCCCAGCGATTTCGGGGTGCGCACCGAGCCTCCGAGCCACCCGGAACTGCTCGATTACCTGGCGCTGCAATGGATCCACCAGGGGTGGTCGATGAAGGCGCTCCACCGTGAGATGGTCCTCTCGGCAACCTACCGGCAGAGCAGCGATCCCGAGGCCGCCGGCCTGTCGCGGAAGGCTCTGGCCAAGGCGCGGACGGTCGATCCGGGCAACACGCTCTTCTGGCGGATGAACCGCAAGCGGACCGACTTCGAATCGATGCGCGACGGATTGCTCGCGGTCTGCGGCAACCTCGATCCCAAGGTGGGCGGGCTCGCTGTCAGCATCTACGACACCGACAAGCCGGCCTTGCGGCGGACCCTCTATGGTTTCATCGACCGCCAGAACCTGCCGGGCATCCTGCGATCCTTCGACTTCGCCAGTCCCGACACCTCGTCTTCGGGCCGCTTCCAGACCAGTGTGCCGCAGCAGGCGCTCTTCTGGCTGAACAGCGGTTTCGTGGCCGACCAGGCTCGGGCCCTGTTGCAACGTCCGGACGTGGCCGCCCTCGAGGGTGATGCCCGGGTGAGGCGCCTGTACGCCCTGGTCTTCCAGCGCGCCCCGTCCCGTCGGGAGTTGGGGGCGGCCCGGGAGTTCCTGCGCGGAGCCCCGCTCCCGGCGAAACCCGAGGCCCGGGTCGGCGAGGCGAAGACGGAAGAAAAGAAGGCCGTCCAGGAAGCACCACGGCCGCTGGCCCCGTGGGAGCAGTACGCCCAGGTGCTGCTGGCGGCCAACGAGTTCGCCTTCATCGACTGATCCAGCGGTGACACTCCGACCGTGAATCCATCCGCCAGCGCCGCGATTCCCCTCCCGCACCGGCACCATCAGCGGGCCGCCGAGGGGTGGCTCATGCTCGGGGCTCCGCTCGAGGCCCTCGCGGAGTTGGACCGCCTTCCGGATGCGTTCCGCCAACGATTGGAGATCCTCACCCTGCATTGGTCGGCCTGCACGGCCCTGCGCCGCTGGGACGAGGCGTGGACCGTGGCCAACGCGCAGTGGTTCCACCATCCCGAGGCCGTCGAGAGCTGGATCCACCGGTCCTATGCGGCCCGGCGGCACTCGGGGGGATCCATCGCCAAGGCCTTCGGGCTGCTGGAGCCGGCCCTCGAACGGTTCCCAGGGGAGCCGATTCTGCATTACAATCTCGCCTGCTACCTGGCCCAGATGGGGCGCGAGGAGGAGGCTTGGCAGCGGTTCCGGCGGGCGCTGGAGGTGGGGGATCCGATCGAGTTCCGCACCATGGCCCTCGCGGATGAAGATCTGAAGCCGATCTGGGGCCGCATCGCGTTGATGAGTTGAGGTGGTCCGGGTCGCCGTCGCGGACCGCAGCCTTCCCCCGTTGGCCTTTGCGCCATTCCGGGCCATGGTGGGCCGGTGACCATCGAGATCATCAACACGGGCTCCGAGCTCCTGCTGGGCCGCATCCTGAACACCCATCAGCAGTGGCTGTGTTCCCGGTTGACCCAGGCCGGTTACACGGTGGCGCGACAGGTGCTGGTCTCCGATCGCGGCGAAGACATCCAGCAGGCCGTGCGTGAGGGCTTGGGGCGGGCCGACCTGGTGATCACCACCGGCGGCCTCGGGCCGACTTGCGACGACATCACCCGGGAACGCATCGCCGAGTTGCTGGGAAGATCGTTGGTGTTCGATGCGGCGGTCAGCGACGCCATCCGGGAGTTCTTCGTGTCGCGCGGACGACCGGTGCCGCCGCGCACCCGGGTCGAGGCGATGGTTCCGCAGGGCGCGACCGTGGTGCCCAATCGGCAGGGCACGGCCCCGGGGCTGAGGATGGAGGCGTCGCCGAACGCGTTTCGGCCGGGTGGACAACGCTCATGGCTGGTCATGCTGCCGGGGCCCCCGAGGGAACTGCGCCCGATGTTCGAGCAGGAGATCCTGCCCTGGATCACCCGGGAATTTCCGCTGGAGAGCGCCTTCGTCTGCCGGACCCTCAAGACTGCGGGCATCGGCGAGTCGAACATGGAGGAGCTCATCTCGGAGCCGCTCCGGCACCTCACGGACGCCGGGATGGACCTGGGTTTCTGCGCCCGGGTGGGCGAGGTGGATGTGCGTTTCGTGGCCCGGGGTTCCAATGCGCCCGCCGTGGTGGCCGAGGCCGAGGCCATCACCCGGCGCCTGGCCGGCGATGCGGTCTTCGGCGAGCAGGACGAAGTGCTCGAGGGGGTGTTGGTCCGCGAACTGGCCCGGCGTGGGCAGACACTGGCACTGGCCGAGAGTTGCACTGGGGGGCACCTCGCGCACCGGATCACCAACATCCCGGGGGCTTCGGCGGTGTTCCTCGCCGGCTACGTGACCTATGCCAATGCCGCGAAGTCGCGGACCCTGGGAGTGCGGGAGGAAACCCTCCGCGAGTTCGGGGCGGTCAGCGAGGCCGTCGCCCGGCAGATGGCCGAGGGGGCCCGCGCGGTGTCCGGGGCCGACTGGGCGCTGTCGGTGACCGGGATCGCAGGCCCCTCGGGCGGCACCCCGGACAAGCCCGTCGGCACGGTGTGGATGGCCCTGGCCGGTCCGGAGGGCACCGAGGCGGTCCAGCGTCTCAACCGCTTCGACCGTGAGACCTTCAAGTTCACCACGGGCCAGCAGGCGCTCCACCTGTTGTACCGTCACCTGATGCGGAAGGCGGGCTGACTGTGCCCAACTTGCCGTGTGGCAGGCGGGCGCATCCAAGACGCGCGGCTGCGATTGGCGGTCAGATGTCCGGGCCATGGCCGATCTCCAGCGCATCCAAGTGATCGATTCCCACACGGGCGGCGAGCCGACCCGTGTGGTGGTTTCCGGCGGTCCCGACCTGGGAGCAGGTCCACTTTCGGAGCGGGTCCAACGCCTGAGCGGTCGGTTCGACCGGTTCCGCTCGGCGGTGGTCAACGAGCCCCGCGGATCCGACGTGCTGGTCGGGGCCTTCCTGGTCGAGCCGCACGACCCGGGATGCGACTTCGGCGTGATCTTCTTCAACAACGTCGGCCCCTTGGGGATGTGCGGACACGGCACCATCGGGCTCATGGTCACCCTGGCCCATCTCGGGAAGGTTCGGCCGGGGACCTGCCGCATCGACACCCCGGTCGGTCCGGTGTCGGCCACATTGCATCCGGACGGGACGGTTTCGGTGGCGAACGTCCCGTCGTATCGACACCGGGCCTCGGTGACGGTGCAGGTGCCCGGGATCGGTCCGGTCACCGGTGATGTGGCCTGGGGCGGCAACTGGTTTTTCCTGGTCCAGTCGCCGGCGTGGGGGTTGTCCGTCCGTGAGGTCGAGACCCTCACCGATGTGGCCTGGCGCATCCGGCAGGCGGTCAACGCCCAGGGATTCCCGGAGGTGGACCATGTGGAGTTGTTCGGCCCCCCGGGATGCGGGGGACATTCGCGCAACTTCGTCCTCTGCCCCGGCAAAGCCTACGACCGCTCTCCCTGCGGCACTGGGACCAGCGCCAAGCTGGCCTGCCTGGCCGCCGATGGGAAACTCGCCGAGGGGGCGGTCTGGATCCAGGAGGGCATCCTGGGAAGCGCGTTCCAGGCCGAGTACCGCTGGGAGGATTCGACGCGCGGGCGGATCCTGCCGGTGGTCACCGGCAGTGCCCACGTCACCGCCGAGGCGACCCTGCTCCTTTCCGAGGCGGACCCCTTCCAGTGGGGAATCCGGCCGGCCTAGTCCGACAGCCACCGGTGCCCCTTGCGCCGGGACCCCGGCACGCACGGTTCTCCGGTGGTCCGAGACCGTCGAACCGGTTCGGACCCGGTGGCTTCCTGGCGATGGAGGTGGGTTGAAAAACCGTCACGGTTTCAAGGAAACTGGTTGAAGCCGGACTCGGCAGGTCGAACGATTTGCCCGCGTATGTCGAAACCAGCGCTGGGGCGCGGATTGGCCAGTTTGTTGCAGGAGGAGACTGACCGGGGAGCGGTGAAGGCCCCGGGACTGACGTCATGGAAAGGGCCTGAGCAGCCGTCTGCGCCCCCGACGAGTCCGATCTCCGAAACGGCTTCGGAAACGGTTCCCCTCGACAACTCCGCCACGCCGGAGCGGGTGGGGGGCCAGGACCCATCCGCGTCTCCGACCTCGACGCCGATGGTTGCCCACGACGCTTCCGAAGCCACCGTGTCGGTTGCACCGGTGTCCGCGGCGCCAGCGAATCCTGTCCCGGCTTCCGCCCTTCCCGAGTCCCGGATCGAGGATCTACGAATCCCGGCGGAGGCGACGAAGCCCCCCTCCGCGCCGCTGCGGTCTCCGCTGCCGTCACAGGGCCCATCGATCCCCGGAACCCCGGCGACCGTGCCCTCCCCGGCCGCTCCACCGGCGAGCGCATCCCCGGCGAGTGGGTTCCCGACCGGGGCTCAGCCGGCGACGCCCCAGACCGCTTCGGCCACGACGGTTCCCAGTTGGATCATCCCGGCGTTGATCGCCGGAGATCTCCTGGTGGTCGTGTCCGGCATCCTGTGGGCCTCATGGGGCCGGGGATGGGGGCGTTGGCCGTGGATCGCGGCCTTGTTCGCCGTCGGTTGCACCCAGGCCATCGCCGCGCTCTTCCTCTCGCGGGCGGGTCAACGGTCGTCGAGCGGGGCGCTCACCGGACGCCCTGGCACCGTTCCGGGGCAGGCCCCGGGCATCCGGGTTCGCTTCGTGGAGGAGCAGCCCCAGAGTCGACGGGGCGATCGGCGATGAGCGTGGCTCGGGGGCATGGCCGATTCGGCCCCGGGCTGAACCGTCAATTCATGGTGTTGGTCCGCCACTGGGGCGTGATCGCCCAGAGATTGATCGGCGACAGCGACTTGCGGTAGCGGAGGTAGCGAGTCGAGCCGTCCGCGAAGGCGAAGTTGGAGCCACCGTTGGCGGAGCCGCCGCGATCGGAGCGCACCGCACTGTTGTGGACCGCGTGATTGAGCACCTCGTTGTCATTGCCCAGGTTGCCTTCCAGCAGGTCCATGAAGAAGTGGCCGATCGGGTAGAGTTTCTCGCCGTACACGATGGTTTCCGACGGTTCGACGATCACGCTGTCGTTGATGGTCTTGCCCATGATCGTGCCCATGTTGAAGGTTTCCCCGGCGCTCGTCATCTGGCGCTCCAAGACGTCGTTCCAGCCGTTGATGATGTAGGTGCGCGGGGCGGAATCGGCCACGAGGTTGGTCCTGGTCTCGGCCGTGGCCGGCTTGTTTTTGGCCCCCGACCCCACGTCGCTCGGGCAGACGAGGATCTGCACCGAGCGGAACGTCGGCCACAGCCGCTCGCACCAGCGCGGCCCGGTGTTCCGTTCCGGGTATTGGCTCTGGTTCTCGCCCGTGTAGAGCGCCGTCGCGATGCTCAACTGACGCAGGTTGTTGACGCACGAGATCCGCTTGGCGCTCTCCTTGG
Organism: uncultured Akkermansia sp.; assembly: GCA_964386625.1. Classification (GTDB taxonomy): domain Bacteria; phylum Verrucomicrobiota; class Verrucomicrobiia; order Limisphaerales; family UBA9464; genus SXXZ01. The sequence goes on from CAYLTF010000045.1 coordinate 18,770, forward strand.
CCTTGGACAGCGCCGGCAGGAGCATGCCCGCCAGGATGGCGATGATGGCGATGACCACCAGCAACTCGATCAGGGTGAAGGCGCCGGATCGTCGGCAGGCGCGGGCGGGAAACGGGGCTTGAGGCATGGTCTTGGAAGAATCTTCCGGGGAGGCGGTGATGGAAGCACGATTCCGGGTCTCGGGTCCACTGGTGCGGAGGCATCGAGCCATCCCGGTGTCGATTCGTTCCGTCGGGCCTGGCAACGGTGTCGGCATCGCCTCGTTGTCCCCGCGTGTTCTTCGTCGGGACGAAGATCCCTTCGAATGCGCCGGGGGGTGGCTTCCGTCTGGGTTTGCCATGGATCGCAAGACTTGGGGAATCGTGGTTCTGGTGATCGCCGCCATCGCGGTGCCGATGTACCGCCTGACCGACTGGTTCAGCCACAAGGCTATTCAAGTGAGTGTCTCCTTCCGGCCATTGCGACAGCCTGAACCGGGAGCGGCTTTGCCCGTCGTGGTGGGTCTCGACCAGGATTACGAGTTGAGCTCGTTGGTGGTTTCCGAGGTGCCACCCGAGAGGACCAACGCCGCGGGGCGGGTGGTCTGGCGACTGGAAAAACAGGGCAAGGGCGTGGCGACCCGCGGGTTCTTGTACGGTCAGCCCCCGGAAGGACTTCAACCGGCGGCGAAGGCCGGGCCGGAGCCCCTCAAGGCCGGGGCCTCGTACTTGGTCGAGGTGGCTGCCGGCAAGGTGCATGGTTCCACGATCTTCCAGGCTCGCGGTTCCGACGAGTGACCCGGCGTTGTCGGATGGCGGGGCTCTGATGACCGACCCGGATCGGTATCCCACGGGAGGGCCATGACCTCCGCCTCCCGATCTGACTCCATCGCGCCCGGGCGAATGGAGTCGCAAAGGGGCGCAAGCCCACGTGGGCGTTGCCATGAGACCGATTCCTCCGCGGCGTTTGGAAACGAAGGACAGAGATTCCGGTTCCTTGCCGATCCCGATTGGGAGACCTTCTTCAGCAAAGGCTCGTGTCATTCCCGACAGGAGCCATCCGCCAACCTAGGAGACCAACCCCCATGGGCATCATCGATTACCTGAAGACGCAGTTCCTGGAGATCATCCAGTGGGAAGACGACTCGCGCGACACCCTCAGTTGGCGGTTTCCCGACCAGGACAAGGAGATCAAGAACGGGGCGCAGCTCCTCGTGCGCGAGTCGCAGAAAGCGCAGTTCGTATACCTGGGCCAGTACGCCGACACCTTCGGTCCCGGCAAACACACCCTCAAGACCGAGAACATCCCGATTCTCAGCACGTTGTTGGGGTGGAAATACAACTTCGAGTCGCCGTTCAAGTGCGACGTCTACTTCGTCAACACCCGGCTCTTCACCGGCAACAAATGGGGCACCAGCAACCCCATCATGGTGCGCGACCCGGACTTCGGGATCGTCCGGGTCCGGGCCTTCGGCACCTACGATTTCCGGGTCGTCAACGTGCCGGTGTTCCTCAAGGACGTGGCCGGCACCGATCACCATTTCCGGATCGACGAGTTCCAGGACACCATGCGCTCGCGCTTCGTCAGCGCCTTCAGCGATGCGCTGGCCAGTTCGAAGGTGCCGGTGCTCGACCTCGCCTCCCGGTATTCTGAACTGGGAGAGGCCCTGCTGCCGGTGCTCAATCCGATCCTCACCGCGAAGTACGGCATCGAGCTCGGGAGCTTCATCGTCGAGAATGTCAGCGTTCCGCCGGAGGTCGAGGGGGCCATCGACAAGCGCTCCAGCATGGCCGCCATCGGCAACCTCAACGACTACGTCAAACTGCAGTTGGCCGAGTCGCTCAAGCACCCCGGCGGGGGCGGTGTCGCGGGGCTGGCGGCCCAGTTCGCCCTGGGCACGCAGATCGCCCGCGATCTTGGACCGGCCGCGCCGCCGGTGATCGGCACGGGGTCCGCCCTGGCGAGTGCCTCGGCCGCGCCCGTTTCGACGATCCCCGAGCTGCTTTCGCCGGCCGAGGTGGCCCGGAGTCTTGGGGTCTCCGAGGCTGACGTCATGGCGGCCCTGGGCGACGGGTCCCTGAAGGGCAAGAAGATCGGCTCGGCGTGGCGCATCACCCGCGCCGCCCTCGACGAGTTCCTTCGGCATTGAAGCGGCCGCAGGGTGGATCCGGTGAACGGGTCTGGGCCAAACGGGCTCGATGCCCGGGTCTCGCTCGACGAGAGAACCGGGTCGGATCCTCTCCGGATCAATCCTCGTTCCCCCGGGGAACGCTTTGCCCTAAGGTCGGAAACAGAAATGGACGCACCGATCCGAGTTCGCTTCGCGCCGTCGCCGACGGGTTACCTGCACATTGGCGGGGCCCGCACGGCGCTCTTCAACTGGCTGTTCGCCCGCCACCATGGCGGCACCTTCATCCTGCGCATCGAAGACACCGACACGCAGCGCAACAGCCAAGAGGCCATCGACGTCATCTTGCGCGGCCTTTCGTGGCTGGGGCTCGACTGGGACGAAGGCCCCACCTCGGGCGATCCGGACGCCCCGAGCCGGGGCGACCGTGGGCCCTATTTCCAGAGCCGCCGTGGGGCGATCTACGCCCGGCGCATCCAGGAATTGCGCGACAAGGGACTGGCCTACGACCGAGACGGGGCCGTGTTCTTCCGCATGTCCCGCGAGGCCATCACCATTCCCGACCTCATCATCGGCGACGTGTTGCGACCGCTCACCGATCGAGAAGAGGCCGACCCGGACTGGGTGCTGGTGCGCAGCGACGGCAACCCGGTCTTCCACCTGGTCAACGTGGTGGATGATCTGGAAATGGGCATCACCCATGTGATTCGGGGTGAGGACCATTTGGCCAACACCGCCAAGCACATCGCCCTGTTCAAGGCCTTCGGGGTCGAGCCTCCGAAGTACGCGCACATCCCGCTCATCCTGAACCCCGACGGTTCCAAGATGTCCAAGCGCGATCACGGGGCCCATGTGACCAACTACCAGGACGACGGGTTCACGCCCGAGGCCGTCCTGAATTACCTGGCGTTGCTCGGGTGGTCGCCCGCCGACGGCCAGGAGTTCCTGCCCGTGCCCGAACTGATCGCCCGCTTCGGGCTCGACCGGGTCAATCGCAGCCCGGCCAAATTCGACGTCAAGAAGCTCGAGGCCTTGCACTTCGAGCACACCCGCACCCTTGAGCCGGCCCGGTTCGTGGAGCGGAGCGTGGCTGCTCTGGCTCGCGCCGGAATCCAGACCTCGAGTTTCCCCCCGGAGTATGTCGCCGCGGCCCTCGAGACGGCCCGCGAGAAGGGCAAGCTCTTCAAGGACCTGCCCGCCTTCGTGGACTTCTACTTCGCCCCCGACGACGCGGTGCCGGTGGAGCCCGAGACCCGGGCCAAGGCCCTGAGCGCCGCCGCCCGGACGCCCCTCGAGAAGTTGGCGGCAGCCTTCGGGACACTGGCGGAGTTCAAGGCCGCCCCGCTGGAGGCCGCCCTCAAGGCTCTGGCTGCCGAACTCGGGGTCAAGGTGGGTGCCCTGGTGCAACCGGTCCGCGCCGCCTGCACCGGCAAGTCGGTCGGCCCGAGCCTCTACCACTTGCTGGAGGTGCTCGGTCGCGAGCGGGTGCAACGCCGTTTCGCCGCCGCCCTGGCCCAACTCCCGCCGGCCTGAGGCGGGTGGGCGCTCAGGAGCCCTCTCAATCTTGCAAATCGACCCGGCCGCCTGCCGATGAGTCGGTGTCCCCGGGAGTCTCAGGTTTGCGCAAAAACCGGTTTGATTATCTGATTGCCAAAAATAACTGTTTAGTATAAAGACTGATCAATACTTGGGGTGGATTGGAACCAATTCCGTCATTCCGGAAGGTCGCGCCCTTCGGGCGGACTCTGGGCAATTACGCTGAATAATCAACCAAGGTATTATATGCATCGATCATTAACGAAAAATAAGTTGCTAACGTTGTTTGCGGCCATCGGTGCGGTAATCACGCTTTTACCGTTATCGCTTGAAGCTGGTATATTGGGTCAAAAGTGTATAGCTGATAATTAAATAAGATACAAATGTGGTAGCTTCTGGCAAGCTCTTAGCTGCCAATCCTCGTACGACGCGAGATATAAAGACTGCGTATACCGAGATAGATCTTGCTGCAACCCAAGCAACAAGAGTTCGGAAAATCTACATTATAATTCGGACAATTCGGACAGTAATTCCGCAATAAAACCCGATGATTGGAAGAACGCTGACGGGAGTTGGAGATATCCGGAAGAGAATGGGTTTAAAGGCAGTGCTACCAGTGAAACTATACCGGTCGGGACGCGATTAGATCGATATGGATCTGAAACCGGCAACTACTTATCGCCTGCAGGAACCCCATATGAGCAAAGATCACTGCGACCGGATACAAACCTCAATGACTATCACGTTTATGAAGTTATTCAGCTGCTTACAGTAAAATCAGGGCAAATCGCAGCTTGGTTTGGACAACCAAGTGGAGGCGTGCAATATTCTACTCAGGGGATCGGCAATGTTGCATATTTATTAGCTCAGAAATATTTGAAGGAGGTTAAGCCTTGAATATAGATCAACTGAAGCAAAATGTCATTAATTGTCGAATATTAAAATCCAGGTATCGCATCTTGGAACCGGGCGATAATGACGATAGAATTTGTTTGGATGCATCAGGAAATGGTTGGGAAGTCTATTTTGGTGAGCGTGGAGAAGTGTATTACTTAAAATGCTTTTCTAACCAAGAAGAGGCGTGCGCCTATTTTTGGGCATTGCTACAGCAAGACAGTCACAACCGTGAACTCATCGAAGCAGGGCGGGTCGCCGGATTGGTTTTAGAGTAATTAAATCACAAATTCATTGCGCGACTAAACTAAAAACCTAAAAGTTCCTTTGATTGACTTTGAAATTTACGAATTGCAGATGACTAGGGTAAATGGAGCTTGGACTTATAACCGGGACCTGAAAACGTGGTTGCTGATATCTGTCTGTAAATAGAACAATTGTTTAGATGCTGGTTCTAACCTTTGCATGCAGCGAACAACTACTTCCGAGAGCGATGCTAGTATGTGGTGCACGGATGATCAATTCTTCAGTTGGATAAGATTAAAATGAGAAAAAAACTCTGGGTCCTATTGGCTCCGATATTGACTTTTGCGGTGTTGGGTCTGGTCCAGTATAAATTTCGCATGGATCACTCCACCGAGATGTATTCCAAAGTCGCTGACGAGATGATCTCGGCTT
>CAYLTF010000046.1:0-23836 GCA_964386625.1 uncultured Akkermansia sp.
TCAAGCTCACCTACGTGGTGATGGACAACAGCGTCTACGGCCTGACCAAGAACCAGACCTCGCCCACCTCGCCCATCGGCTTCAAGTCGAAGACCGACATCTGGGGCTCCAAGGATCGGCCCATCAACCCGATCAAGCAGGCCATCGCGGCGGGTGCCACCTTCGTGGCCCGCACCTCGGCCACCAACCCGAACCACGTGCTGGCCATGATGGAAGCCGCCATGGACCACGACGGGTTCAGCTTCATCCAGTGCCTCAGCGAGTGCGTGGAGTTCTATCCGGGCGCTTTCGATGCCGCGACCCCGCGCAAGGGCGGCGTGTTCAACGAAGTGCCCAAGGAGCACGACGTGAACGACGAGTATGCGGCGTACAAGCTAGCCGACACCGCGTGGCCGGGACTGTTCGGCGTCTATTACAAGACCCAGCGTCCGACCAAGAACGCCAACGAGCAGTCGATCATCAACGACCTGCAGGCCAAGAGCGCCGGTCTCGAGCCGTGGCAGATCCTCAAGAAGAACTTCGATCGCATGAAGTGATCGGAGGACAGGATCGGTCCGAGCTTCGCGGTGAGCGGCACTGCGATTCATCTCCCGGTCCAACACCTCTTCGACCAGAGCAGGGAGTCCCCAGAAGGACCCCTGCTCTGTTTCATTTCAGGTCACCCCCTCCGCAGGACCGACGGCCCATTCAGGCCGCCCCACGACAGTCCGCCACCGACCGCCCCCTGCGTCCTGGGTCACTCCGCGCTCGAGACCCGGACCAGCGCGGCGTCGGTGTTGTCGGACCATCGGCTGCCCCATTCGATGAGATACAGGGCCCCTTCCGGCCCCAGTCGCAGACAGATCGGGCGGCGGAACTTCCGCCCCGGCACCAACGGCCGGAGACGGGTCACGCGGTCCTGATCATCCAACCAGGCCCCGAGAATCCATCCCCGTTCCCAATCGAAGAGGAAGGTGGCTCCGTCCCAATCGGCCGGCAGTTTGGCGGAGGACTTCAGAACGGCTGAGAAATGGTACGTGGGACCGGCCATGGCGGACCGGGGCCCGGACCCCACCTCGGGCCACCGCGCCGACGGCCCGGGCGGATACCAGAGGAATGCCGATCGCGCCGGCGGCAAGTCGCGTCGGCCGGTGTTGAAGGGAGAATCGTTGATCGGGCGCACCGGATCGAAGGGTTCCCCCGCCCTGCGGGAACCGAAGTCGAACGAGCGATAGGGTCGATTGTCGGCGATGAAATAGGGCCACCCGAAATTGCCCGCGGTGCGGGTGACGTGGAACTCGTCGAAGCCGGCCGGACCGCGCTCGGGATCGGGTTGGGTGGCATCGGGCCCCACGTCTCCCCAGAAAAGGCGACCGGTTGGAGCATCGATGCTGAGGCGGAAGGGGTTGCGGCAACCCATGGCATAGATCTCGGGCAGGGCCTTGGGATCCCCCGGTGGAAACAGATTGCCTGCGGGGACGGTGTAGGTGCCGTCGGGTTCCGGGTGGATCCTCAGAATCTTTCCGCGCCAGTCGGCCGTGTTGGCCGCGGTGCGCTCGGAATCGTTGAGTTCCTGGCCGGAGCGATGGTCGAGCGGGGCGAAGCCCTCCGAGCGATCCGCATAGGTGTAGTCGCCAGTGCCCAGGTACAGATGACCGGCGGCATCGAAGGCCAGCCCCCCGCCCGAATGGTTGGGCTTGGGGATCCGCGTGGGCACCCGCAGCAGGATGCGCTGGGAGGCCGGGTCCAAGGTTCCGTCCTGGACGGTGAAGCGCGAGAGACGGTTCTCGAGGACGCCCGGCGTGCCGTGATAGCAGAAGACCCACCCGTTGGTGACAAATCCCGGATGCAGGGCCAATCCGAGCAACCCGTCTTCCGGGCCGGAGAACACGTTGAGCGCAGCGATGGTCCGCAGGCCGGGTTCACGTGGATGCCATACGGCGATCCTGCCCCTGCGTTCCGCGAGCACCACTCGCCCATCGGTCGCCACATCGAGGGCGATGGGTTCACGAAGCCCCTCGGCCAACACGGTGGGGCGGAGCCCTGTTGGCGGCTTGGGCTCGACCGATGCCTGGGCTGGGGCGACCTTGGCAAAGGTGAAGGTCAAAGCCGCGATGCCGACGACGACGGCCCATCCCATTGACCGCCCCCCGGGCGATGGGATCGGGCCCGCTGGACGGCGCGGTGCCATGGTGGACCGGTCAGGGGATCGGTCGGACCACGTAGCCGCCGCTCTTGGCATCGGCCTCCATGTCGATGAGCCCGCGCTTCTTGGCCTCGATCAACAGGTCGTTGAACGAACGGAATCCGCAGGCCCGCTCGTTGAACCCGGGGTTCCGGCGCTTGATGGCCTGCTTGATCATGGAACCCCAGATCACGTCGTCCTCGTCCCGCTCTTCGGCGAGGTCTTCCACGGTCTCGACGACCTGATCGAAGGTCTTCTCCAGCAGCGCCGCCTTGGCATCGACCGGGGCCGCCGAAGCGGCCTTGGACGAAGTCGTGGACGAAGCCCCCGAGGCGGGGGTTGCCACGGAAGCCTTCGGGCGAACCCGGGCGCGGGACGGCGTCACGCGGACCAGATCGTCGTAGTAGATGAACGTGTCGCAGTTGTTGATGAAGAGGTCCGAGGTGGAATTCTTCACACCGACGCCGATCACGGTCTTGTCGTTCTCGCGCAGCTTGGACACCAGCGGCGAGAAGTCGGAGTCGCCGCTGAGGATGACGAAGGTGTCGACGTGGCCTTTGGTGTAGCAGAGGTCGAGCGCGTCCACGACCATGCGGATGTCGGCCGAGTTCTTGCCGGAGATGCGCAGGTGCGGGATCTCGATCAGCTCGAAGGCGGCCTCGTGCAGGTCGCGCTTGAACTCCTTGTAGCGGTCGAAATCGCAGTAAGCCTTCTTGACCACGATGTGTCCCTTGAGCAGCAGCCGCTCCAGGACCTTCTGGATGTCGAACCGCGGGAAACGCGCGTCGCGGGCACCCAGCGCGATGTTCTCTAGATCCAGGAAGACGGCCATGGTTGAGTTGGGGGCGGAATGGCTCATAGCTGCTTCACACTACCGAGATCGATGGCCGACGACAGGGTTTCTTTGACCCGGGGCGCTTGATTCCCCGACACCCACGGACCCATGAACAAAGCGATTCTCATCCAGCACATCGTCGACAAGCTCACCGCGGACCTGTCGCTGTACTTCAAGGCGGCGACCGCCGCGCGGGCCGAGGCCACCCATGAGCAGAGCAAGGCGGAGAACAAGTACGACACCCGCGGTCTGGAGGCCTCGTACCTGGCCCGGGGTCAGGCACGCCAGGTGAGCGAATTGGAGACTTCGATCCAGCAGATCCGCTCGATGACCCAGCGGGCCTTCACCGCGGCCGACCCCATCGATCTGGGAGCCTACGTGGAGACCGAACGACGCGGGATCGTGTCGGCCTACCTGCTGGCCCCACGGGCCGGCGGAACCGAGGTCATGGTGGGTGGACAAGAGATCATGGTGATCACGCCGCAGTCGCCCCTGGGCCGCCAGTTGCTCGGACACCGTCAGGGGGATTCGGTGAAGATCGACCTGGCCGGTCGCACTGAAACCCATCGTGTCCAGCGGGTGATTTGACGGAGCCGATGAGCCGGCCTCGGGCGGGGCCCCGGCTGGCTTCGGGTCGGACTTGCGGACGGCACCACCGCCGGGGAAGGTCTCCCCATGTTGATTCGGGTCCTCGCGCTCACCCTGGCTTTCGCGCTGTCGGCAGACACTCCCCCGCCCATCCCGGCGCGGCCCGAGGCCCTGAAGTTCCCCGCCCTGAGCTACGAACCCCCGGATCCCCGTGAGCACCGCGTGGTCCTCAAATCCGGCCCGGTGGCCTATGTGGTGCCCGACCGCGAATTGCCCCTGGTGACCGTATCCATCCTGGTACGCTCCGGGGCCTACCTCGATCCGGCCGATCAGGAAGGTCTGGCCGCCTTCACCGGGGCGTTGCTCGTGCGTGGCGGCACCGCCTCCAAGACGGCCGAGGCCCTCGATGAGCGCCTGGCCTTCCTCGCGGCCCAGATGTCGTCCTCGATCGGCGATGATGTCGGCACGGTGAACCTGAACCTGCTCTCCAAGGACCTGCCGGAGGGCTTGGCCCTCCTGCGCGAGGTGCTGACCCAACCCCGATTCCAGGACGACAAACTGGAGCTCCAGCGCCAGCAGACCCTCCAGGGGCTGCAACAGCGCAACGATGATTCGTCTTCGATCGAGGCCCGCGAGCTGGAGAGCCTCAGCTACGGGAGCGGATTCTGGGCGGCTCGCCAACCCACCTCGGCAAGCATCGGCTCGCTGAAGCGGGAAGACCTGCAGGCGTTTCATCGGCGCTGGTTCCACCCGGCCAACTTCACCGTGGCCGTGAGCGGCGATTTCGACCGCGCCGCCATGGTCCAGGCGCTGGAAAAGCTTTTCGCCGACTGGCCTTTCCGCGGAGAGACGCCGCCGCCGATCCCGACCGACCTCAAGCCCGCCGCCCCCGGGGTTTACCTGGTCGACAAGGACGTGCCCCAGGGGCGGGTCTCCATTCTGCTGCCGGGAGTGATGCGCGACGACCCGGACTACCCGGCGATCCTGCTCATGAATGACATCCTGGGTGGCGGCGGGTTCACCTCCCGGATCATGAACCGGGTCCGCAGCGACGAAGGTTTGGCTTATTCGGCCGGCAGCTCGTTCCCGGGGGGCGTGTGGTACCCCTCGACGTTCCGGGCGGGTTTCCAGAGCAAGAGCCGCACGGTGGCCTACGCCACCCGCATCGTGCTTGAAGAGCTCCAGCGCATGGCCCAGGGCCCGGTGACCGACGAAGAGCTCCAGACGGCCAAGCGCTCGTTCATCGAGAGCTTCCCTGAGAACTTCAACACCAAGTCCAAGGTGGCCGGGATCTTCGCCCGGGAGGAATTCACCGGGCGCTTCGCCAAGTCTCCCGACTTCTGGAAGGGCTTCCGCCAGCGCCTGGAGAAGGTCGGCCGCGAGGACGTCCAACGCGTCGCCGCCAAGCACCTGCATCCGGAGCGCGTGGCGATCCTGGTGGTGGGCAACAAACAAGAGATCCTCAAGGGGCATCCCGACCATCCGGCCTCGCTCGAGAAGCTCGTGCCGGCCCCGCTGACGGAATTGCCGATGCGCGATCCGTTGACGCTCGAACCGATCAAGGCGTCGCCGGAGTCCGGAGCGGCGAAATAGGCGTCGAGACGCCCGGGGCCGGCACCCAACTGCCGTTGCCATCGGGTTGCAGACTGCCGGGACGCCCGGGCTGCAGGTCCAGGATCCACGGGTTGTGGCCGAACCAACGGACCGGCACCGAAGCCAGGTCGACGGTCGGATCCACCACCGGGTTGAAGGGCCTGCGGTTGAGCGACAACTGGGTCCGGGCGCGGACTTCCGGACGACGACCGTGGTCCTTGTTCCAGGCCTCGGCGACCCTCTGGGCATAGCGACGCAGGAGGAAGGGTTGCGTGCTGATGTGCATTCCCTTCGAAGGACCGACATCGCGGAACAGGTTCCAGCGGAATTCCGCGCTCGATTCACCGGTCCCATCGGGCACCTCGACCACGTACCACCTCGGCAGCAGGTCGCCTTCCCCCATCCCGAGCGGCTCATGGAACACCCTGAGGGGCTCGACAGTCCCGGGGGATCCGGTGCCCGGTTGTCTCCAGGCGGCAGGGTCGACGCGCGGCGGCAGCGAAGCTCCGGGCCTCATCAAGGCGCGATCCTCGATGATCATGAACACGCCCTGCGGGGGCCGTGCCAAAGTCATGGCGAAGGGATCCATGCGGCGCAACACCGGCAGGAGCTTGCCGTCACCAAAGCGTCCATTGAGGTTGTTGAGCGCGTCGAGGGCTTCCTGCGGGTTGCGGAAGGTGTACCCGCGGGCCCGCATCGACCGTTCATAGCCCTCGACGATCCGCGCCAGCGGCGTGGTGCGGTTCACGGAATCCGGAGCCCGCCCATAGCGCTGTTTCCAGAGTTCCAGGATCCGGGCCCGCGCCGCGGACTCGGAACGATCGGTGACCGAGGCCGAGAGGGTGTTGTACAGGATGCGATCGCCGGTCCACGGGTCCAGCAGGACGACCAGCTCGGGCATCGCCGACCAATCGCAACGCGTCGGGTCGACCGGATGGTAGACCACCGGTTCGCCTCCCCACGTCTTCCAATCGATCGCGCCGGCACCGGCTTCGGCCGAGGCCGGCTGGATCACCGGATCACGCACCGACATGACCACCGGGGTGCTCTGATAGACTTCGGCCTTGAGCCGCCAACTCCATTCCAGTCCCTCGAAGGTCACGCGGACGTCGCCCGGGACGAGGGCGTGGCGCATCGGAAAGAGCGCCTGGAACCCGGTCCACGCCAAGACTCCGGCCAACGTCCAGTTCTGCAGGTGGAACGGCTTGGCCACCTTGCCTGCGGGGGCCGTGGGCCCGCCCTTCCAACCGAGGGCGGCCCCCACTCCGGGAACGGCCACCAGGCCTCCCCAGAACCAACGCCACTCCGGCGTCGGGACTCGAGGATTGCACAACCAGCGGAACACGCGGGACGGCCAGTCCGGTTCCAGGAAGATCAGCGAAGTGCCCACGCCGAGCAGCGGGAACCAGACGATGTCGTTGAAAAGGATGAAGTGGTTGGTCCCGTGGAAGATGAGCATCAGGACCATCCCCAGGAACCGGGTCCGCCGGGCCAGCAGCAGCGCCCCGATGGTCAGGTCGAAGGCGGCCCCGATCCAACTGATGCCCAGGGCCAGCGCGGTCGAATGCACCCACCGCTCGATCATCCCGGCCCAGTCGGCCGGCAACAGGACCCGCAGCCGGGCGCTCACCCAGGGCTTCTCCAGGAAGATCCGGACCGGGTAGGCGTCGACCATCCAATCACTGTTGAGCTTGGCCACGCCCGCGTAGAAATAGGTGATCACCAGTTGCGCCCGGAGAAGCCAAATCGGCCAGAACGGGATCAGCACCATCCCGGCGCGCACGGTCTTTGAGGCGTCGAGGCTGAAGCGGGCCGCCGCCGGAAGGAACGGCATCAGGAAGAGCACCAGCAACTCGAGGTAGTAGTAGCTCATCCAGTAGGTCCGGGTGGACTCGACCACGTAGAGGTAGGCCCAGGCCAGGAAGGTCAGCAGAGCCGAGAAGCGGTATCTGAAACCCAATCCGACGCCCACGGCACCGAGGCCCAGCAACACACCGACGCCCTGGATCCATGGCGACGGCAGCAGCGGCAGCCAACCGAACCCGGCATACGGGAGGTGGAAGGTCACCTCACGCCCGGCGTAGTAGACCTCGAGATGGGATCGGCCACCCGAGGATTCCGAGGGCAAGAACAGCGAGACCGCCTCCAGCAGCATGACCAGACCGACGGCGATCCGGAAGAACGCCAAGGACTCCGCCGAGACCGCGCGATCCAACCCCAAGGCACACCCCAAAGAACCCCACCGAGCCCGCCACCCGGATCGGGCTTTCGGATCGGCGTCACAGGTGTTTACACTCGTCATCGACTCAAGGTGACCGACTCCTCACGGGTCGGTTACAACCATGATCGATGGAAAAAGCACGCGATCGAGTCCGCGAAAACCGCCCGGGCCGCCTCGGCAAAACCGCCGGTTTCGATGAGCCAAAACCTTAAAGACACTCGGGATGCCGACCGAGCCGTCCACCGCGAACGTCGCCCGAAGGGCTGCGCAATGCCCCCGGGCCCCCGCGCTCAAGGCCCATCCGGCAGCGCGAAGGCCACATAAGCGTCACCGCTGGGCGTGCCCATCTTGCCGCCACCGCAGGCGATCACCACGTACTGGCGCCCACCGACCGAGTAGGTTGCTGGCGTGGCATATCCGCCTGCAGGCAGGGGTGCCTTCCAGAGTTCCCGACCGGTCTTCTGGTCGAAGGCCCGGAGATGGGCGTCGCGGCTCGCGGCGATGAACACCAATCCGCCGGCCGTCACCAAGGGGCCGCCGTAGTTCTCGGTCCCGGTCGGCGGAATCCCCTGGGCGGTGAGTTCCTTGAACTCGCCCAAGGGCACCTTCCACCGGATCGAACCCGTGTTGAGGTCGATCGCATTGAGGGTGCCCCAGGGCGGCTTGACGGCGGGATACCCGTTGCTGTCGAGCCAGCGGTTGTAGCCGGTCATGGAATACGGGATCAGCCCCAAGGCATCGGCCCCGGCCGGTCCGGATCGTTCTTCCGTCGCAGGCTCGGACTCCCCGCGCAGGAACGCCACGAGGCGCGCACGCTGCGACTCCGAGAGGAAGTCGAAGGCCGGCATCACTCCCTTGCCCGTGCGCAGCAACTGATGAAGGTCCCCGGCCTGGAGGCGCCGTTCGACTCCCACGAGCGACGGGACGTTCTGGGCGGGATTGCCCTGCCGTTCCGGGCCATGACACACCGCGCAGATCTGCTGATAGAGCGCCGCGCCGGTGGCCGCGGATTCCCCTTCTTTCCGGCGGGTTTCCACCATGGTCAGGATCCAGGGCATCTCGTTGCCGTTGACATAGAGAACTCCGTCGGGATCGACCGCCGCCCCGCCCCATTCGGCGCCCCCGTCGAAGCCCGGAAACACGATCGAACCCTCTCGGCTGGGCGGCTGGAACGGCGCATGGGGCCGGATGCGGGAGAAACGCTCGAGGACCTGCCGGTGGGCTTCGGGGGAGATGTCGGTGATCTCGTCGTGGGTGAAGAGTTGGCGCGAGAACGGCGGCGGCCGGAGCGGCACCGGCTGGGTGGGCCAGGCCGATTCCCCGGAAAGGTCCGAGCTGGGCACCGGAATCTCCTGGACCGGGAACAGCGGACGGCCCGTCTCCCGGTCGAAGACGAACACATGCCCCGACTTGGTGACCTGGGCCACCGCGTCGATCCGTTTGCCTCCATGGGTCACGGTGACCAGGTTGGGCGGGGCCGGCAGGTCCCGGTCCCACAGGTCGTGGTGCACGAACTGGAAATGCCAGAGACGCTTGCCCGTCCGCGCATCGAGGGCGATCAGGCAATTGGCGTAGAGGTTCTGCCCCATCCGGTTGCCGCCCCAGAAATCGAAGGCCGCCGAACCGGTCGGGCAGAAGACGATCCCGCGGGCCTCATCGAGGGCGAAGCCGGTCCACACATTGGCACCGCCGACGTATCGGTAGGCCTCGGGCGGCCAGGTCTCGTGGCCCGCCTCGCCGGGTTGCGGGATGGTGTTGAAGCGCCATACGAGCTTGCCGGTCCGAACGTTGAATGCGCGGATCGGGCCCGGGGCCGCCGGGGCCGGCCCCTCCCCCAGTCGCATGCCCATGATGAGGAGATCCTTGAACACCACCCCGGGCGTGGTCGCCTGCAGCGATAGTCCCGTGGCGTCCCGACCCAGCTCCTGCTTGAGATCGATGGACCCCTCTTGGCCGAAGTCCGGAATGCGCCGGCCGGTCACCGCGTCGACGGCGTGAAGGAAGTGGTCGTTGGCGTACAGGATCCGGCGATCGTCCCCGTCCGCCCAATAGGCCAGGCCGCGGTTGACGCCCCCCTTGGTGATGCCCGGGCAGGCCGCCGGGTCGAAGCGCCATTTCTGGACACCCGTGGTGGCGTCGAGCGCGAAGAGCTTCAGGTCGGGGGTCGTGCCGTAGACCACCCCGTCGATCACCAGGGGATTGCATTGGATCTGGGAGCGGTTCTGCGCGTCGGACCAGCCACTGCGGTAGGTCCAGGCCACCTTCAGGCGGCCGACATTCTTGGCTTGGATCTGGTCGAGGCGGGAATAGTGGCTGCTGGCCGCATCCCCCAGGTAGGCCGGCCAGTCCACCGAGGCCTTCAACGGGCCCAGGGTCGCGGAGACTCCCGAGAGCGGAAGCGCGAGCAGGGTCGCCGAGATCCATGCCAACCACCGTCGTTGCTGTCGTTTCATGCGAAATCAATGGAGTCGATTGTCCCGGAGCCAGACGGCACTGCCATCCAGCATCAGCCGATTGCGGCCTCCCCGGTGGGCCGAACGGCCCGACAAGGCCGCGGACACGGCCGGGATCGTGGCCGGAAAATACGGATCCACGGCCAACTCGACCCCGGAGAGTCCATCGGGCGGAGGCGTGGCCGAGTTGAGCAGGGACGCCCGGAAGTCCTCCAGCGCGGAATCGGGCGTCTTGTTCCAGAAATTGTCGAGCGGCACGACGGCATCTCCCCGGTCGAAGCGCCAGAGCCAATACCCGGTCGAACGAACCCGGCCTTCCCAGGTCGCCACCTGCAGGACCTGCGGGGCGACGGCCAGGGGCGGTCGCACCAGGGCCGGACACAGCCCCGCCCCGCCACCGGAACGGGACAGGGCCTCGACCGTCCACCCGGCCCGGGGATCCGACGGAGGCCAGTCGGTCCACGGCCGATACCCCAGCGACACCTTGAGGTCCCGACGATCGGGAAGCCGGTCTTGATGGTCGCCCAGGTACACCGCGAAACCCAACCCGAGCTGGTGCAAGCCGGACAGGCAGGCCACGCGCGCCGATTTGGCCCGGGCTGCTGACAAGGCTGGCAAGAGCAACGCAGCCAAGGCGGCGATGATGGCCACCACCACCAGCAACTCGATCAGGGTGAAGGCGCGCCGACCGTCCCGGCGATCCTCGGGATCCGGCGTGATCTCAGGCGAAGAGCGCATGGTTCCATGGAAGCCGCCCCACGATGCGGTTTCGAGGGGATCAGACACCGGAGGATTCAGTAGCCCCCGCCGCCCAGCCGAGCCTCCGCGGATCCACCCAGGGATCCGTCGGCCACTCGACGCCGGTACTCGTCGAGCATGGCCGCGGTGGCCGTCGCGCCGCAACGCGAGGCGCCCAGGGCGCGGACCCGCAGCAACCCGTCCAGGTCGCGCACCCCTCCGGCCGCCTTGACCTGGACTTGTTCCGAGACCGCCGCGCGCATCAAGGCCAAGTCATGCTCGGTGGCTCCTTGATAATTGTAGCCGCCCCCGGGTTGTTTCACGAAACCGTATCCCGTCGAGGTCTTGACCCAATCGGCACCGGCCCGCTCGCAGATCCGGCAAAGCGTGCGCTTGAGTTCATCGGCGCCGAGCCCGCCGCCGCCGCCGCCGAGATGGTCGTTCTCGAGGATGACCTTCACCCGGGCCCCATGGCGATGGGCGATGTCGCACACGCCCCGGATCTCGGCCTCGACATACTCCCAATCGCCGCCCAGCGCCTTCCCGAGGTTGATCACCATGTCGATCTCGGTGGCCCCATCGGCGCAGGCCAGATCCGTCTCCCGCCATTTGGATTCAGGAGAGGTGCTGCCATGCGGGAAGCCGACCACCGTGCCCACCGCGACACCGGATCCCTCGAGCCACTCGACAGCCTGGGCCACCGCATACGGCTTGATGCACACCGAGGCCACCCGATATCGGGCCGCCAATTCGCATCCGGCCCGAAGTTCGGCATCGGTGAGCGTGGGATGCAGCAGCGAGTGGTCGATCATCGAAGCCAACTCGTCGTAGGTGGGGATCGGGGTGGTCACGCCGCCTTCCGGTATGAACCGCGGATCCCGAAAGGCAAGCGCGGAGGATCCGGTTCGATCGACGGCATCGGGCACACGCGACCGAAACGCCGGACTCGCAGCCCACCGCAAGACTTGCCGATGCCCCGGGCCGGGGCAGGCTTGATCCATGCCGACACGCTACTGGCTCGTGAAACAGGAACCCGAGGCCTACCCCTGGTCCCAATTGGTGGCCGACAAGAAGACCGCCTGGACGGGGGTCCGCAACTTCCAGGCCCGCAATCATCTGCGCGCCATGAAGGCCGGGGACGCGGTGCTCTACTACCACAGCGTCACCGGCAAGCAGATCGTCGGCATCGCCGAGGTGGTCCGCGAAGCATATCCCGACCCGACGGCGACCGACGGCGACTGGTCCGTGGTCGACTTGGCCCCGCGTCGTGCCCTGGAACGCCCCGTGGACCTGGCCACGCTCAAAGCCGATCCGGTCACCTGCGACATGCCGCTCATCCGGCAGTCGCGCCTCAGCGTCATGCCACTGGAGGCCGCCGTGTTCCGCCGCATCCTCGAGCTTTCTGGAACCGCCCGGGATCGGTCCGAGGTCTGACGCCCCGGCGATCCAAGGCGGATTTCAAGCGCAGGCGGAGGTTCAGCGGGAACCCACCGATTCCCGATGGCTTGCCGCGCGCGGAGACATCGGCACCACGGCCCGTGGCAAGCGGTCTTCCGAGGCACCGCCTTCCAACCGGATGCGGTTGGCGTCATGTCGAGGACTGATCACCGGCACTCCCCGATGGAAGGCTTCGCGGGCCGGTTCACCCACCCTCCGCACCGAGTGGCGGAACTCAGAAACTCGCGGCGAGAGGAGCACCTCGCCCGCGCGGCTGGACACCCCCAACACGGCGCCGGACAACGCCAGGCATCGAATCAATTGGTTCATCGGTTTCATGAATCGTTTTTCTGGTTGAACCCGCAGACGTCCCGACGGGGGCTCCGAGGGTTGGCCACAAAGATGTGCCCGTTTCCTGATTCAGCCATTGGAAAAATCGTCATCCGTTTCTGATGGGTTCCCGGACCTCGGTTTCCACGAGGGTCGGCATGGAATCCTGATCCCTTTTTCCAAACTGTCTCTTTCTGTCCACCGAACCTGGCTGCGGGTTGGACAAAGATCACCAATTCCCCATCGATCCGGCCATCATCACCGCTTGGCATACCCACTGCTTGAGGGGTGTCGGAAAAGAAATCGCCAATGCCAGCCACGTTGCGTGCGGGGCCGTCGGAACACGACGAACCCAGGCCCGCAGGCGGAGACGGCGATGACGAGAACCACAACCCAACACTCACACAAACGAATCTGTTTATGGTCAAGAAAACCAGCCTCCTGCCCGGACGCCTGCTGTTGCTCGGAATCGCGACTTGCGGGGCCAGCGCCTTCGCAGACGAGGCGTCCCCGGTGTCCACGGCGCTGTCGGCCACCACGCTCAGCGGCAGCCTCAACACCTCCGCCATCTGGAACGTCGGCACGGGCAATCAGTCGATGCCCGGCCGCATGTTCGATGTCGGCAACAAGATGGACGGATTCAACCTCGACAGCTTCGTCCTGAAGCTGGAGAAGCCGCTCGACGAAGGCACCTGGTCCGCCGGCTACGCGGTCGAGTTGCTCTACGGTTCCGATGCGCCTCTCTACGGAACCTCCCCGGCCTTCCCGGCGGCGATCGCCACCGGCGACCTGGCCATCAAGCAGGCGTACGTCTCCCTGCGCGCCCCTGTCGGCAACGGCATCAACTTCAAGGTCGGAGCCTGGGATACCCCGATCGGTTACGAGGTCTACAGCTACGCGGCCAACCCGACCTTCAGCCGCAGCTACGGTTACTTCCTCGAACCCTTCACCCACACCGGTGTCCAGTCTTCGTACAAGTTCAACGACCACATCGAGGCGATCGCCGGCGTGGCCGATGCCCGCGGCACCTTCGGCATCAACCAGATCAACGGACGCACCCGCGTCGAGAGCGGCAAGAGCTTCATCGGGTCGGTGATCCTCACCGCGCCGGAGTCGTTCGGCTTCTTGTCGGGCTCGTCGGTGTACTTCGGTGCCACGGACATCCAGCAGGATTCCGCCAGCAACCCGCTGACCAAGGATCGCGTGAACCTGTACGCGGGGGCCACCGTCAAGACCCCGATCGAGAAGCTCACCCTCGGCACGGGCTACGACTACGTCGCCAACAACCTCGTGAACGGCGACTACGCCAACGCCCTGGCGGGATACGCCACCTACCAGCTCACCGAGAAGCTCAAGTTCAACACCCGTGGCGACTACACCTGGGCCACCGACGGCACCTACTTCAGCAACGGGGTGAAGGACCGCTACTTCTCGCTGACGAGCAATTTCGACTACGCCTTGTGGGCCAACGTTCTGACCCGCTTCGAGGTCCGTTGGGATCATGATCTCGAAGGCAAGAGCTACGGCGACCTGACCGGTCTCAAGGAGAATGCGGTCTCGCTGGTGGCCAACGTCGTCTACAAGTTCTGATTCTTGAAGTCGGGGGGACGCCTTTTCAGGGTTCTCCGACTGTTCGACGATCACGTCAGTCCTGGCTCGGGGACCGTTACTCCCCCCGAGCCAGGACTTTTTCATTCTCCGGAAGCGGTCCTCGGAAACGACTGTCCGAAGCCCGAAGGCCCGCGGCCCGGTTCGTCATCGGTCCCTCCCCGACCGACCGGCACGCCCTCCGCGTCACGACGCCACGATCAGGCCATCCACCAGGCTCACCACCCGATCGGCCAATCCGGCCAATCGCGGGTCGTGCGTCGCGACCACCAGGGTCATGCCTCGCTCGCGGCGGATTTCCAGCAGCAGGCGCACGATCTCCTCGCCCGTCTTCGAGTCCAGATTGCCGGTGGGCTCGTCGGCGAGGATCAGCGTGGGGTTGTTGATGAGGGCTCGGGCGATGGCCACCCGCTGTTGCTCGCCTCCGGACAGTTCGCCCGGCCGGTGATCGAGTCGGTCGGCCAGGCCCACCCGCTGCAGCAAGGTCTCCGCCTCGGCCTGCACCTCCGCCAGGGGCCGACGGGCCATCCGGCCGGGCAAGATGACATTCTCAAGGGCGTCGAACTCGGGCATCAGGTGGAACGCCTGGAAAATGAAACCCACCTCCCGGTTGCGGAAACGGGCCAGCTCGGCCGGGCTCAGCGATTGCAGGGAGACTCCCCGGATGCGGATGCAGCCTTGGTCGGGATGATCGAGCCCCCCCATCAGGTGCAGAAGCGTGCTCTTGCCCGCCCCGGAGGACCCCCTCAGGGCGACGAACTCCCCAGCCTGAACCCGGAGATCCACCCCTCGCAGCACCTCGAGCCGGCGGCGCCCGAGAGAATACCCCTTGTGGATGGATTCGGCCTGGATCAGCGGGTCATTCATGGCGGAGGGCCTGCACGGGTTGCAGCCAAGCGGCCCGCAGCGCGGGGATCACCCCCGCCAGAAGGCAGATCACGAGCGAGCCGCCGCAGATGATCACCACGTCGGAGGTCACGATCCGCGCGGGCAGTTCACGGAACTGGTAGAGTTCCGGCGGAAACAGGTCGAGGTTGAAGGTCCGGTTCATGAAGTGCAGGAAATCGTTGCGGAAACGCACCCCGGTCCAGCCCAGGGCGAACCCGCTGATCACGCCCACGACGCCGACCACCAGGCTCTGCGAGAGGAACACCAGGGCCACCTGGAAAGGCGTCGCCCCCAGGGCCTTGAGCATGCCGATCTCGCGGGTCTTCTGGACCACGAAGGTGATCAGGGCGCTCATGATCCCGAAGGCGGCGACGATCACGATGAAGAACAGCAGGTAGAACATCATGTTCTTCTCCACCACCAGCGCGCCGAGGAGCTGGCGGTTGTCCTGCATCCAGGACACGACCTGGAACTGGGCGCCGAGCGCGGCGGTCAATTGCTCATGGACACGGGTGGTGGTCGGCATGTCGGGCTGGTGAAGCATGATGGTGATGCCCGTCACGTCGTCGTCGATGCCGTGCAGGTCCTGGGCGTCCTGGAGACCGGTGAGCATCGAGGACATCTCCAGCTGGTACAGACCGGCGTCGAACACCCCGGCGACGTGGAACTTCTGGGGCGGATCCACTTCCTTGCGACCCGCCTCCCAGGCCTCGTGCATCCGCTTCAGCGCCGGCAACGAATACACGGCCAGCGAGTCGCCGACTTTAAGCCCGAGCGCCTCGGCCAGCGAAACGCCGATCAGGACCTGGTTGGGCCCCACGTCGAAACGACCGGAGATCATGCCGGTCGGCACCTCGGAGACGCGCGGTTCAAGGATGGGGTCGACGCCGCGCAACACCGGGGCGAACGGCCGAGGGTTGCCCTTCTCCGGCTGCGTCTCCATGAGGACCTGGGTATGCACATAGGGGGCCACCGCCCGGACCGAAGTGTTGGAGGAGATCGTCGCGGCCACCGAGCGCCAGTCGGAGACGGGCCGGCCGACGGCCTCCACCCGCAGGTGCGCGTTGAAGCCCAGGATGCGTTCACGCAACTGCTCTCCGAACCCGGTCATGACCGCGATCACGATCATCAGCACCGCCACCCCCAGCGTGACCCCCAGCACGCAGATGAGCGTGATGACGGAGACGAAGGTCCGCTTGGGCCGCAGGTAGCGGAGGGCCAAGGCGATCTCAAAAGGCAGCGGCGACATGGTCGAGGCGTCGACGGTGGCGAGACCGGCCCGGGCTGACAAGGCATGAGCCGGACCGAAAACCACACGATCCGGACCGTCGCGAGACCGAGATCCTTGCCCGACCGGGCCGTTCGGCTCACGGTTGTCGAGCCGATGAATCCCCTGATCGCCAAGATCGAAGAGAGCGCCCGCAAACAGCTTGTGCTGCCGCCCTTGAGCAAGCCGGCAGACGAGCTGCCCCGATACAAGCGTTTCCTCAAGGTCGAGAGCCATCGACTGCAGATCCTCCACCGTGGCGGGGCCGGCGGCCTGGAGGTCTGCCGCGCCCGGTCCGCCATGATGGATGTGCTGATCCGGCACCTGTGGAGCTCCATCCAGAGCGTGTTCCCGGCGCCGAAGGGCAAGGCTCCCAAGATCGCGCTGGTGGCCTTCGGCGGCTATGGGCGGGGCGAGCTCAACCCGTTCAGCGACATCGACCTGATGTTCCTGCACGCCGAGGGGATGAGCCCGGACGGCCCGGAGCTCAAGACCCTCTCCGACTGGACCAGCGGCCTGCTCTACACACTGTGGGACATCGGGCTCAAGGTGGGCCACGCCGTGCGCACGGTGGGCGACTGCGTGCGTCTGGCCAACGAGGACATGCAGGCCAAGACCGCCCTCATCGAGGCCCGCCTGGTGATCGGAGACGGAGCCCTGTACGAGCAACTGCAGCGCGAGGTCGAGAAGCAGTGCGTCCGCCGCCACGAGGACGAATACATCGCCCAGCGACTGGCCGACCAGGCGAGCCGTCGGGCCAAGCACGGCAATTCACCGGCGCTGCAGGAGCCCAACGTCAAGAACGGCGTGGGAGGATTGCGCGACTTCCAGAATCTGCTGTGGATGGCCTACTTCAAGCATGGCACCCGATCGCTGATGGACCTGCAGAAGGCGGAGTTCCTGAGCGCCGCGGAGCGCAAGCAGATGGAGGCGGCCTACGACTTCCTCCTGCGGACGCGCAACGAACTGCACTATGTCGCCGGGCGCGCCGCCGAGACGCTGACCCCGACGGTGAAGCCCGCCGTCGCGCTGGGGTTGGGCTTCACCGACCGCTCGCCCCGGGCCCGCACCGAGGCCTTCATGCGGGAATACTACACCCACGCCCGCAACCTGTACCTCACCACCCGCACCCTGGAGCAGCGCCTGGCGCTGGTGCCCAGCCCCGGCGCCTCCAAGGCCGGGAAGACCAAGGCGGGCAAATCCAAACGAAGCGCGTCGGGGCCCCGGGAGGAGTTCGACGGTTTCACGATCGTGGACGGTCAGCTCCACATGGTGGACCGCGGCATCCTGAAGCAGGACCGCGGCCGCATCTTGCGCGCCTTCCTGGAGGCCCAGAAGCGCGGGCTCCAGATCCACCCCGACCTCGCGCAGTTGCTCCGGCAGCAGGTCTCCCTGGTGGACCGGTCCTTCAAGGCCAACTCGCACTACCAGGCCACCTTCCTCGAGATCCTCAATCAGCGCGGCAATGTGGCGCCCTACGTGCGCGCGATGCACGAGGTGGGACTGCTCGGACGTTTCCTGCCCGAGTTCGACAAGATGACCAACCTGGTGCAGCACGAGTTCTACCACCAGTACGCCGTCGACGAACACACCCTGACCTGCGTGGCCAAGCTCGACCAGGTGTGGGGCGCCGAGACTCGCCCCTACTCGGGCTACACCGAGCTGTTCCGGCGGGTCGAGCGTCCGTTCGTGCTGTACCTGGCCCTGCTCCTCCACGACTGCGGCAAGGCCTTTCCAGGACGCCGGCACGAGATCGTCGGGGCCGAGTTGGCCATCAAGGTGGCCAAGCGTTTCCGGCTCGACGGAACCACCGCCCATACGCTCTCGCTCATCATCGAGCATCACCTCACCATGGTGCAGACTTCGCAGCGGCGAGATCTCGACGATCCGGAGGTCATCCGGACCTTCGCGGCACAGGTCCAGGGAATCGAGAACCTCGACCTGCTGACCCTGCACACCTTCGCCGATTCCATGGGCACCAGCGACACCCTGTGGAACAGCTTCAAGGACTCGCTGCTGCTGACGCTCCACAAACGGGCGACCCAGGCGCTCCAGGGCACGACCGAATTCATCGAGGCGGAGCTCCGCCAACGCCAACTGCTCCGCGACCAGGTCCAGGCGCTGTTGCCGAAGACGTTCTCCGAGGAGGAGATCTCGGCGCACTTCGAGGGTCTGCCCGCGCGGTACTTCCAGATCCACTCCCCTCGCCAGATGGCGCGAGACCTCACCCTGGTCCACCAATTCATCCACCTGCAACTCACCCAGGAGGATCGGGCCCTGGAACCGGCGGTCCTGTGGAACGAGGACAAGGATCGCGGATGGACGCGCGTCCATTTCTGCACCTGGGACCGCCCCGGGTTGTTCACAAAATTCACAGGCGCCCTCACGGCGGCAGGGCTCAACATCTTCTCGGCCCAGATCTTCACGCGGGCCGACGGCGTGGTGCTGGACAGCTTCTATGTGACGGATGCCCGGACCGGCGCCGCTCCGGACCCCGCGGTTCGGGATCGCTTCGAGAAACTGATCCGCGACGTCCTGGCCAAGGGGACGGACATCCGGCCGGCGGTGCGCAAGATCGCCGCGCAGACCCGCCCTCTGTACCAGGCCCTGGCCGGCGAACGCCTCGAGCCGGAAATCCGTTTCGAGACCTCCCCCCAGAATGGTGCGACCATCATCGACCTGGAGACCGAGGACCGCGTCGGTCTCCTGTTCGCCTTGTCGCAGAGCTTCACCGAACTGGGCTTGAACCTGGTGCTGGCCAAGATCGTGACCGAGAAGGGAGCCGCCATCGACACGTTCTACGTCACCGAGAAGGATGGGACCCCGGTGCTGTCCCAAGAGCGTCGGGAACAGATCGCCTCCGAGCTGCGCCGCGTGATCCGGGATCTGTAACTAAATAGGCCAGGCGCCGGGATCCGGGATTTGACCCGAATAGCAAAAAAAGTATTGTCACAGCTCAAGGGCGGTTCCTAGTGTCTCGCCCGTGATTTCCGCCATTTCGGCGGGGGCTTTGGACTGTGTCCACGGCTCGTAGATTGATTATTGCAGTCAAACACAACGCAGAACTCAGGAGTAACAACATGAAGTTTAACAAGTGGACAGTCGCTCTGGCCGCCACCGGCGTGGTGAGCCTCGCTTCCGCGGTGCAGGCCGATGAGTCTCACCCGGTCAACACGGCGCTCAGCTCGACCACCCTCAGCGGTTACGTCGACACCTCCGCGATCTGGAACTTCGGTTCCGGCAACACGGTGGCCAAGCGTTTCGTCAACACCGGTTCTGACCGTCAGGACGGGTTCAACGTGAACAGCGTGAAGCTGCAGCTCGAGAAGCCGATCGACGAAGGCACCTGGAGCGCCGGCTACAAGGTCGAGTCCCTCTTCGGCCCTGACGCCGTTGCCCTCCCCGGCCGCGTCGCCGACAATGTCGCCCTGAAGCAGGCCTACGCCGCTCTGCGCGCCCCGATCGGCAACGGCATCGACTTCAAGGTCGGCCAGTTCGACCCCGTGGTCGGCTACGAGACCGTCGACAGCTACGCCAACCCGAACTACTCCCGCAGCTTCGCGGTGCAGAACCTGCAGCCCCTCGGACACACCGGTGTCCTGGCCAGCTACCAGGTCAACGAGATCATCGGTGTGAGCGCCGGCGTCGCCAACGGTGACAACGGTCTCGGCTCCCTCACCGGTGGCAGCCTGACCGCTGGCCGCACCCGTGGTGCGCTGGCCGAGTCCTCCAAGGTGTACATGGGCTCCGTGGTTGTGAAGGCCCCCGAGAGCGCCGGCTGGCTCGCTGGCAGCGCCCTCTACGTCGGCGCCGTCAATGGCGACCGCGGCGGTCTGAGCAACGACCCCACCCTCCTGTACGTCGGCGCCTCCCTGGCGACCCCGATCAAGGAGCTGTCCATCGGTGCCAGCGCCGACATGCTGTTCAACGCCACGGTCGCCGGCAGCTATGCCAACGCCTACGCGTTCTACACCGGCTACCAGATCACCGAGAAGCTCAAGGCCAACAACCGCTTCGAGTACGCCACCTCCGGCTACGGCGCCTTCCTGCCCGGCCGCGCTGAGGACAAGGTCATCGGTGAGACCTTCACCCTGGACTACGCCCTCTGGTCCAACGTGCTGACCCGCGGCGAGTTCCGCTGGGACCGCGCTGTGGATGGCGGTGCCAATCCGTTCGACGGTCAGAAGAACGACTTTAGCTTGACCGCTAGCGTCGTTTACAAGTTCTGATCGCCGGATCCCCTAGGATCGGCCAGTACCCAGTCCGTTCTTTCAACCCCTCCCCGCAACGGGAGGGGTTTTTTCATGCCTTCCAAAGACTGGCCGGTGCGTCGAGTGTCGCCCTCGATTCCACGACGCAGATCCGCAGGCCCCCTCAACCTCCGGCCAAAAACCCGTTCACAGACCGCTGGGATGATCGATGAATTCCCAGGGCAACCCGAACCGGGCCCCCAGTTTCTCCGCCAAAGCCCGGACCCCGAAGGTCTCGGTGGCGTAGTGTCCGCCGTAGAACACATTGATCCCGACCTCCTCGGCGAGGGCATGGGTCCAGTGAGGCCCTTCGCCCGTGATGAAGGTATCGACTCCCTCGGCGGCCGCCTTCTGGAGCTCCGCACCCGCCCCCCCGGTGCAAATGCCTACCTTGCGACACCCGGGCCCGCCCCCGGCCAACAAGATCGGATCCCGTCCCAGAACCCGTCCCAACCGCCGGCCCAAAGCCTCCCGATCGAGCGACGTCTCCCCCTGCCAGCCGATGGCTTCCCCTTCGTGATGGAAGAACGGCTTCAGTCTTCGCAACCCGATCTGCCGGGCCAACACGGCCGCATTGCCCAGGGTGCGATGGGCATCCAGCGGCAGATGCATGGAATAGACCGCGATGTCGGCCTCCAAGAGGGCCCGGATCAAGGCCATGCGGGGACCGGTCCAAGGCCGGGTTTCCGACCAGAAAAGCCCGTGGTGCACCACCATCAGGTCGGCCCCCATCGCCGCCGCCATGCGCACCGTGGCCAGTGAGGCATCGACCGCGGCAGCGATCTTGTGCACCCGACCGCCATTCTCCACCTGGAGCCCGTTCCGAGCCCGCTCGTAGTCCCGATAGCGTTCCGGGGTCATCCAAGTTTGGCACTGAGCCACCAAGGTCGAAAGGGCGACGGTCTTCATGGGCCGAGCCAGAAAACCAGCCCGCACCCGCGGAATAAAGGCCCAAAAACAGGCCGTGCAGAACCCGGGGCGATCGAACACTGTAACCGGCGCGACCCGGGACGGTCGCTCATGGGTAGTCAGGGGTGCTCTCCGATTTGAGCATGGAAGAACCGGTGCTGGACGTGACCGCCTGCGTGGAACGCGTGCGGGCGGGCGATGAGGATGCGGCTCGCGTCCTCATGCAACACCTGCATGGGTTGATCGTCAAAATCGTGAGGTCGCACCTGCCCCGAAGAACCAGCGAGGAAGACCTCATTCAAGCCGTGTACGTCAAGGTGTTCACCCGAATCGACCAGTACCGTGGCGCCGTGCCCTTCGAGCACTGGGTGTCGCGGGTTGCGGTCAACACCTGCCTCAACCAGATTGCGCACGAGAGGATCCGTCCGGAATGGCGGTTGTCGGACCTGAGCGAAGAGGAAGAACAGGTCATCCAGAACCTGGCTTCGACCGACGACGACCTGTCGCCGGAAGACGGACTGGCCTCTCGGGAACTCGTCGAGAAGATGCTGGCACGCCTCAACCCCGAAGACCGGCTGGTGATCACCCTCCTCCACTTGGAGCAGAAGTCGGTCGAGGAGGTGCGCCACATCACCGGCTGGAGCGGGGCGTTGGTCAAAGTGCGCGCCTTCCGTGCCCGGGCCAAGATGAAGAAACACCTTTCAGAATTGATGGAGGAAATTCACCGATGAAGACCCATCCGTTGGATCGTCTGTTGAAGTCGGCCGCATCGGCCCCGAGGCTGGCCGATGCTTCATGCGCACCCAACCCCGTGCTGGAGCAACGGGTGCTGGCCGCCGTGCGTCGTGCGCGCGCCGAGGCGGAGGGCATCGGCCTGCTGACCGTGCTGCGCTGGGGAGTGGCCTTCGCGGGTTGCGCCGCAGTCTGCGCCATCCTGCTGTCGGTCCGTGCCGGTTCCGGCAACTCGATCGACGAGGCCTTTGTCGTGCCGGAGCCGGAAACCTACCTTGCCCTGCAATGAATCCGCTGAGCCGCAACGCGATCATCGGTTATCTGGCCGCGACCTTCGTCGCGGGCGCGGTCGCGGGCGTGTTCGGAACCCGTGCGTTCACGGCCAAGCCGCCGCCGCCGCGACCCCCGCGCGAGTCGGGCAGCATGGCCGATCGCATCCTGAAACGCTGGACCGCCGATTTCCACCTGAGCCCAGAGCAGGTCTCGAAGATCGAACCCATCATCAAGGCCGCTGACACGGAGGTCTCCGGAATCCACCAGGAAACCGAGCGCCGCATGAAGGCGTCCTTCGACCGCATGCACCAACAGGTGCTGCCGTTGCTCGATGACGAACAGAAGGTGCTGCTCGAGGAGCACCGCAAGAAGATGGAGCGCCGCGGAAACGATCGGCGTCGCGGAACGCCGAGTGGCTCCGCCACCAATGCTCCGGCGAGCCCCTCGGTTCCGTCGGCCGGTTCCCACTGACAGCACGGCGGTCCCAACCGCCCTCGATGCGTCGGGTTTGACTTGCGCCGGGGCCTGCGACGGAAGACAACCCATCGCATCCCATGAAACACCTCCGCGCCGCGCTGCTGCGACACCTCCTGCCCTGCCTCCTCGGACTCCTCGGGTGGGCCGCCGAAGCCGCCGAACTTCCCGGATTGCGCCGAACCGAGGTGATCTACGGGCGCAAATTCGGGACGGCGCTGACATTGGATGTCCTGCAACCGGCGCGAACCAACGGCATCGGCATCATCTGGGTGATCAGCGGGGGATTCTACTCCGACCACAACGGTATCAATCCCGCCTACTGCAAGGCCCTGCTCGATGAGGGATACACGGTCTTCGCGGTCGTCCACGGCTCCCAGCCGCGGTTCACCATCCTGGAGATCGCCGAAGACATGCATCGGGCGGTGCGTTGGATCCGCCACCATGCGGCCGACTACTCCGTGCGACCCGACCGCCTCGGAGTTTTCGGGGCCAGTGCTGGTGGCCACCTGTCGCTGACCTTGGGAACCCAGGGCCGCGACGGCGACCCCAAGGCCAAGGATCCAGTGGATCGCGAGAGCAGTCGGGTGCAGGCGGTGGCGTGTTTCTTCCCGCCCACGGATTTCGAGAATTGGGGAGCCCCTGGGGACACCCAGGTCGGCGTCGGCAAGGTGGGCCGGCAATTCTACGGAGCCTTCGGGACTCCATCCGACACCCTGGAGAGCCGCCTCGAATACGGACGCCGGATCTCGCCGATCCACTCCGTCTCGAAAGACATGGCCCCGACCCTGGTGATCCACGGCGAAGCGGACGGCCTGGTGCCGATCTACCAGGCGGAGATCTTCGAGAAGAAATGCCGCGAGGCCGGGGCCACCTTCCGACTGGTCCGCCTCCCCGGAAAAGACCACGGCTGGCCCGGCATGGAAAAAGACCTTGTCCAGTTCGCCCAGTGGTACAAGGCCCACCTGAAGTGACGGGGATCCCGTCTTCGATGCTCCAACCGACACGGGGACAGGCTTGGGGATGCTCGCCCCCATCGGGCCGGTCGAGGCCCCATCGGGATCAAATGAGTTTGA
>CAYLTF010000047.1:0-13854 GCA_964386625.1 uncultured Akkermansia sp.
CGAAAGGGACAGGCTTCGAAAGGGACAGGCTTCGAAAGGGACAGGCTTCGAAAGGGACAGGCTTCGAAAGAAAAAGACCGACCTTTTGGGTCGGTCTTCATCAAAGCTGGAGCGAGTGAAGGGATTCGAACCCTCGACATTCACCTTGGCAAGGTGACGCTCTACCAGACTGAGCTACACTCGCGTTGACGGGAAGAAGGTGCGCCAAAACCGGGTTGGTTGGCAAGAGGTGTTTTTGGTTTTGGTGTCCGATTTCCGGCGGTCGGCTTCCGTTGCCCCAGGAAGCTAAGGGGTCGCCAACCGATAGAACCGCATGGCGTTGGTGGTGGTGAGATCCCGGAATTCACCCGACGTCGATCCTGACTCGGCCGGGAATTCCAGCAATTCACGCCAGTTCGACGCCGGGTCGCCCGTCAGCGAGTCGCGGAACTGCAGGCGGTACGATCGGCCTCCACGACGCTGGAATCGCAGCACCGGATTCCCCTCGAAAGGGCCGGGCACGGCCTCGAGGCCCGGATGGTCCGAGGCCTCGGCAGGCAAGGTCCCGGCCAAGAACTCCTCGCGATTGGTCGCGCCGTCGCCGTCCGGATCCGCATCGCCACGGGGAGTCAGTGTGCCGAAATGAGCGAGTTCCCAGAGGTCCGCCAATCCGTCGCCGTCCGAATCGGTGCCTGGCCCGACATCAGAAGCGAGGTCGGGTTCTCCCGGGGAACCTTCGGGTCGGGCACTGGCGACCCATGCGGCCGGGGTGTCGATCTCGAAGGCCTGAGCGGCCTCGGATCGAAGCACCATGCTGTATCCGTCACCGTCAGCCGGGACCACCCATTGGTCGGTCGTCGTGAAGTCGAACACGGTGGCTCCTCGCGGATCCACCAATCGCAGGCGTCCGCCTCCATCGGAGAGTTGACCCGAATACTTGCCGAGATGCTCGACCATCGCCCCGTATCGAGAGCGGAAGGTCGAATTGTCGGAGGCCAGCACCACCCGCCCGTTCGGCGCCAGGATCCGCGTGCCGTTGGTGAGGTCGAAGGTGAACGACACATCGCCCTCGAGGCGGAAACCCGTCAGGTCCAACGGGGCGCCGGACGTGTTCTTCAATTCCAGGAACTCGCTCTTGTCGGCATCGAAGGAACGGTCGCCGGCTTGGTCGGACGGGTGGAAATGGATCTCGCTCAAGGTCAACGGCGGTGCCGACATCAGGAATGTCCGGGCGACCGGGCCCGACCAAGGGGTGCTGATCGGTGGCCCGCTGGTCTGCCGCCTGAGAGGATCCAGCGTCCGGGCGACGAGGCGGACGGGACCCGAGATCGTGATCGGACCGGAGTACAACCGGGCACCGGCCGAGCGGTTGGAGGAACCAATGGCCCGCGGATCGGTGCCGTCGAGGGTGTACCAGATCGCTGCGCTCGCACTGGCGTTGGGGCCGAACGACAGGGTGACGGTGCTTCCGGCCGGAACGATCCCTGAAGCCAGCGAGGGCACGGGAGGCTGGGCCAGTTGGCGATCCACGAAGTCGAGGCGGTTGGAGACCCAGCGCTTCATCGAATCGAGTTCCGCCTGGTAGCTGCCCCCGCGGCGGGGGATCTTCCAGCGCTGGAAATCCCGACGCTCGGCCTGGCGTATCTGGTTGGCGAGGCGGTCCATCAGCATGCCCGTGTAGCGCAGCGACAGCTGGTTGGTCCGCAACTGCTGGAAGCGATCCACCCAGCGCTGCCAGGCCTCGGTGTCCTGGAATAGCTGACCGAACCAACCGGCGAAGACCGGTCCGCTGATCCAGTTGCGCGGGTTGGCGTCACGCCCGTCGGTCGACCCCAGGGCCCGGTCGAAGTCCCAATGGGGGCCGAAGATCAGTTTCTGGTTCCGGGGTTTGTGGAAGTAAGAACTCAGGACCATCGTGTCCACGTTGCCCGAGAGCATCTCCAAGATGTGATAGTCGATGGCGCGTCCCACCTCGATGTAGTTCTCGTAGCTGTTGGTCGGGTTCCGACGGTTGGCTGCCAGGAAGCCCCGGCTCATCCCGTTCACGTAGTCGGTCAGGTACTTCCGCTGGGCCGCCCGCTGCACCTGCTTCAGCTCCTTTTCCTTCGGGGTGATCATCGCCACGGTCAGCCCACCCATCGACACACCGGTGTCGCCCGGGTCGAGTCGGTCTATCTTCATCACGTAGGGACCGGTGATGTCCGGAACCGTGTTGTCCTCGGGTTGCAGCTTGGGTCCAGGGATGCGCCTGCTTCCGACGCCGATCTTCTCCGTCAGCACATACAAGCCCTGGTACTGGTTGGTGCTCAGGGCGCCGACCCGATTCATGAAGACCTCCACGAAGCGGGTGCGCGGGGAGTACTCGCCGATGTCCCGCGCCAGTTGATGCATGAACGGATTGTGGATGCAGACGGGTTCAAAATCGTTCGGCGCATAGAGCACCCATTCCGATTCCGGGGGCATTCCCAGGATGGGTTTCTCGAGATCCTGGTTGTACTCATCGGTCCACTGGATCGCGTATTGCTTCTTGGCCAGGCCCGCGCTGCTGGAACCTCGGATCTTGATGCCGCCCCTGGCGGTGAAATCGGGAGTCCCGGTGACCCGGGCGACGCCATTCTTGGGCTCGAAGAGGCAGAAGGTCGCGAGGGTGTTGGAGGTCTCGCTCGGAAGCTTCCCGAAGGTGGTGATCACCAGC
This sequence comes from uncultured Akkermansia sp., assembly GCA_964386625.1. Lineage (GTDB taxonomy): Bacteria > Verrucomicrobiota > Verrucomicrobiia > Limisphaerales > UBA9464 > SXXZ01. The sequence goes on from CAYLTF010000047.1 coordinate 2,675, forward strand.
AGCGGCAGGTCCGAGCGGAATTGCTGGATGTTGGGATTGGAGACGTTCTGCACCAGGTCGCCCCAGGCGTTGGTCCCGATGACCGGACCGGCGGTCGAGACGAACATCGGAGTGTAGTATTCGCTGCGGACCGGCCCGGGCAGGTGATTGGTCCGGAAAGCCCGTGCCCGCACCATCAGTGCGTTGTTGGTCGAGAGGACCAGCGGCCCGACGTAGGTGAAGCCGTTGGTGAGGGTCGGAATGCTCCCGTCGAGCGAGTACCGGATGATCGCGTCGGGGGCCGGTTGCGCCAGCGACAGCCGCAGGTCGAGGTTCATCCGCAGGTTCACCCGCAGATTCGGATCGGCGACGAGTCCACCCGGTCTTGAGAACAGCACCTCCGGCGCGAAGCCGACCCCGGACACCGAGTTGGCGCCACCGGGGGTCGGAGTGGACAGGAAGCCGCCCTGCGAAGTGTCCCCGTTGGCCCGACCATAGGCGACATTGACCGGTGTGGCCGGATACCGCGGGGCGAATGCATCGACGATGACACCGTCCGGCGCGGTGAGCGCCAGGTATTCTCCCTCGTTCTTGAGCCGGAAGTCGGTGTGCAGCCGGTTGGTGACGCTCGCGCGATCCTTGCCGGAGGCGAAGACCACCAAGAAGCCACGAGCCGGCAGGGTGATGTCCGGGAAAGTCCACGGATTGCCGTCGGTCGGGTCGTCGGTCAGGTGCCAGCCCGCCAGGGAGATCTCGTGGTCGGTGACGTTCTGCAACTCGATCCAGTCCTCGTAGTCACCCTCCTCGTCCCGAAGAGTCTTCTGATTGTCGGGCATGATCTCGGAGAGGATCACGCCTGCGGGACGGGGCGGGGGCAGCAGGTGGTATTCGAGAGTCGGGCCACCGGCGAAGCGGTTCGGGATGTCGGCCAGATCCCGGATGTCCGCATTCGGGGCCCAAGAGATCGCCGCGGTTCCGGCTGCCAGATCCGGCAAGGTGAACACGTACACGTCGCCGCTCACCTGGCGCACGGATGTCGCAGCCAGGCCGTTGACCCGCAGATCGCCGGCATCGACACCCTGGACCGGTTCGCTGAAGTGGACTTCGATCTGGGTCAACCCGAACACGAAGCCGGGGTCGGGGACCACCGCCTCGACCACCGGGGGCACCGTCTCGGTCTCGGCGGAGGCCGTTCCCGGCAAAATGGAAATCAGGGCAAGGACCCATCGGCAGAGGAGCGGGCGCAGGGAGTTCATCGGGAACGGTTGAAACCTACCTGGCCGAGGCCCGGAGGCGAATCCCGAATCCGGCGTCGATGTCCTGAAGGTCCGCCTTGGCGCATCTCGGGCCCGGAGTTCCTGCGGTTGTCCCGTTCCCCGGTCGCCGCTTACCATCCGTCGCATGGGTTTCTGGATGCGCTCTGCGGCATGGATGGGTTGGGTGGCTGGCGGGTTGTCTCTTTTGGTGGTCTTGAACGCGGCTCCTTCGAGCAAAGATGCCCCGGTGCCCGTCTTGGGCTCGGAGTGGGGCGTGGGCCGGCAGGTTCCTGAACTGACTCTCGAACCGATATCGGGCCGGCCTACCCGATGGGCCGAGGCGACCCGGGACGCCCGAGCTGTGGTCGTCGCCGTGACCAGCACCACCTGTCCGGTTTCCGGCCGCTACGGTCCGACCCTGGCCGCGTTGGAACGGGAGTACGCGGGCCGCGGGGTGAAGTTCCTCTGGATCAATCCGGTGGCGACGGACACCCCGGAATCGATCCGGAGATGGGTGAAGGATCAGGGGGTTCGCGGTCTTTACCTCCGGGACACCCGGGGAGCCTTTTCCTCGGCGCTGGGGATTCGGTCCACGGCGGAGGTCTTCGTCCTGGATGCCGCCCGAACCGTCCAATATCGCGGTGCCGTGGATGACCAGTACGGTCTCGGGTACTCCAAGGCGGCTCCCACCCGTCGGTTTCTGGTGGAGGCACTGGACTCGGTGTTGGACCGGAAGGGGGTCGAGATTCCCTGTACCTGGGTTCCCGGCTGCGACCTCGATTCGGCCGGACCGATCGCCGTCGCGCGCCCGGTGACCTACCACACCCGGATCTCCCGGATCCTGGAGCAGTCGTGCGTGCCGTGCCACCGGGAAGGTGGCATCGCACCGTTCGCCCTGACCTCGCTGGCGGACGTCGTGGCGCATGCCGGCATGATCCGAAAACAGGTGGATCGAGGCGCGATGCCGCCGTGGTTCGCCGCTCCTACAGCCCACGGGCCCAGTCCGTGGATCAACGACCGGAGCCTTCCCGCCGCCGACAAGGCCGATCTGCTTGCCTGGCTGGAGCAAGGTCGGCCCGAGGGAGACTCAGCGCAGGCTCCCGTGCCCCGGAAGTTTCCCGCCGACTGGCAACTGGGGGAACCGGATGTGGTCGTGCGGATCCCCCAGCCGGTGGATGTCCCCGCGTCCGGCGTCCTGCCGTATGTGAATCTCGAGGTGCCCACCGGCTTCGACACCGACCGGTGGGTGCAGGGGTGGGAGATCCGGCCTTCGGCGCGGGAGGTGGTGCATCATGTGCTGGTCTACGTGTTGCCGCCCGAGAAAGACGGGAAACCCAGGAAGGATCGTCGGATTGACGGGGCCGGCCACTACCTCGCCGCCTACGCTCCCGGGTACCAGGCCGTGTCCTATCCGGAAGGCTGGGCGAAGTTCATCCCGGCGGGATCGACCCTCCACTTCCAGTTGCACTACACGCCCAACGGCAAGGCCACCCGCGACCAGAGCGCCCTGGGCCTGAAGTTCTCCAAGGCTCCCCCGAGGCACGAGGTCCGTGTCGCCGCCATCTCCGCCCCGCTCGACATCCCGCCGGGTGATCCGGATTTCAAGGTCGAGGGCAAACTGCCCTTGCCCAGGGCCGCCCGACTGATGTCGTTCATGCCCCACATGCATGTGCGTGGGAAATCCTACCGCTACGAACTGGAAACGTCCGGCGGTGATTCCAGGACCCTGCTGGATGTCCCTCGATACGATTTCAATTGGCAGTTGCTCTACCGCTTGTCGGAACACGTCGACCTGCCGGCCGGGAGCGTGCTCAGGGGCGTCGCCCGCTACGACAACAGCGCCGGCAATCCGGCCAATCCCGACCCGACCCGCCGGGTGCAGTGGGGCGAGCAGACCGACGACGAGATGATGCTGGGGTACTTCGAGTATTACCTGCCCGACGTGCCTCCGGGCACCCCGGTCGACCTGAAGGCGTCGTCACCGCGCGCGGGCAGCGGGAAGACCTTCGAATCCCTCGATCGCAACCGGGATGGCCGGATCACCCCCGATGAATCCCCCTCGCCGGCGCAGTTCAAGGCGGCCGATGTCGATGCGAACGGCGAAGTGACCCCGGATGAGTTGCGGGCCTTGATGCGGAAACGCGATCGGCGGCGAGCTTCCGGCGGAGCTTCCCCGCAAGAGGGGCGTTGAAACCCAACCACCCCTGACGCCGAGGAATTCGGATCCGAAGGCCCGGGGGGCGCACAGGCCTGGAACCAAGGCTCCTGAGGGGTGGACCTTGTTCAGCGGTTGTCGGCGGAGACGATCGCTGGAATCCTGCGGAACCTGGTCCCCATGACGTCATCCATCCCACCGTGTCCGACCGATTCCCTGGGCCTCGGGGCGAGGAGCCGGCGGTCGGCTTGGAGAATCACCGTCGGCCGCATCGGTGTCGTTGCGGCGATCGCAGCGGGGGCGGTTCTTCCCGGAGTGATGGCGGACGCGTCGGGCGTTTCGCCGATATCCGGTGATGCTGCTCCGGCGCGATCCCTCTTTGAGCGGGCCCGCACCCATTGGGCTTTCCAACCCCTCGCCCCCTCGGTGCCCGTCGCGTCCACAGGGCCACGGGAACTCAACCCGGTGGATCGGTTCCTCGAGGAGCGCCTCCGAACCCGTGGGCTGAGCCTGGGTCCGATGGCCGACCCGGCGACCCGCCTGCGTCGCATGGCCTTGGTGCTCACCGGTTTGCCGCCGTCCCCGGAGGAGATCGCGGCCTTTTCGACGGAGTCCCGCTCGGATCCCGCGGCGACGGAACGTTGGTTGGAACGCCTTCTTGCGTCGCCAGCCCATGGCGTGCGCTGGGCCCAGCATTGGCTCGACGCCGTGGGGTATGCCGATTCCAACGGCTACTTCAACGCCGACTCCGACCGTCCGCTGGCCTACCGTTATCGCGACCATGTGATCGACTCGATCCGGCGCGACAAACCCTTCGACCGCTGGGTCCGGGAGCAATTGGCCGGAGACGAGATGGCCGGTTGGAAGCCCGGGGATCCGGTGACCCCGCAGATCCGGGAATTGCTCGAGGCCACGCATTTCCTCCGCAATGGGCAGGACGGCACCGGCGAGTCGGATGGCAATCCCGACGAGGTCCGCGTCGATCGTTATTACGCGTTGGAGGCCTGCCAGCAGATCATCGGCGCCAGCCTCCTGGGACTGACGGTCCATTGTGCGAAATGCCACGACCACAAGTTCGAGCCTTTCACGCAGCGGGACTACTACGCCATGCAGGCGTTTTTCCATCCGGCGTTCCCCATCGACAATTGGGTCAAACCCAACGACCGGGTGGTCGAGGCCCCGTTGCCCGGCGAACTCGAAGCCTGGCAGGCGGCCGAGCGTCGTTGGGAGCGGGGGCAGGCCGAGGCCCGCGACGATCTCGCACACTGGATCGCCGCCCATGAGCCCCCGCTCGCTCCGCTCTGGGAGGACGGGTTCGACTCGGTGGGCGCGTTGGAGACCGGATGGTCGAACCGCGTGCCCGGCGATGAAGGGCCCGCGGGATCTCCGCCGGTCGCCTTGGGCGGGACCCGCGGACCGGCTGCGCGCGTGCAGGATGGAGTGCTGCACCTGATCGAGGGCGGCGGTTCCGGGGACCGGTGGCTGTCCACCCGTCGGACGTTTTCGTGGCGGCCGCCCGAGGTGGGCGATTGGATCGAGGTGAGCTTCGGATTGGTGTCGCTGCGGGCCGAGGGGCAGGCCCGCGACTCCGAGCGCATCGGCTATGTCTTGGCCACCCATGACTTTGCGGATCGTGGGCCGGTGTCCGGCGGCAATCTGCTGATCGACGGCAACCCCCAGGGGGCCACCGCCGTCCACCTCGACTACCCGGGTTCAGACTCGAAGTCCCTCGGGAACATCGGCGGACAGGGCTACCGGGCCGGTCATCGCTATGGGGTGCGCATCACCCGGTCGGAGAATGACCGCTTTGCCCTCCAGCACCAGGTCGACGGGATCCCCGATGGAAAACCTCTGACCTTGTCCTCGTCCGACCTGCCCGACGGTGGGTTCGCCTTCGAGTTCTGCTGCGGCCGCGGCTTCCAGGTGGACCAGGTGCGCATCCGGTCGTCTCCCCGTGGCGGCTCCCCGGAGCGGGAGGGGGTTGAGTCGTTCGAACGGAAACTCCAGGAACAGGTCCGCCAGCGCGACCAGCGGTTGGCGACCCTCCAGTCTCAGCGGTTGCCCAAACCGGGGCGCGTCGCATGGGTCAGCGACATCCAGGCCGAACCGGGCCCCGTGCCCTTGCTCAAGCGAGGCAACCCGAAGACCCCGGGCGAACCCGTCGGCCCTTCTTTTCCGGGATTCCTGGATCGTGGGCGGCACCTGCCGACCGTCGTGTCCAATGCCACGGGCCGAACCACCGGGCGCCGCTTGGCCTGGGCGCATTGGCTGACCACTCCGGGCAGCCCCCAGGCGGCCCTGCTGGCGCGGGTGACCGTCAACCGCGTCTGGCAGCAATGCTGGGGCAGGGGGTTGGTCGACACTCCCGACAACCTGGGCCTGAGCGGAGACGCCCCGTCCCACCCCGCGCTGCTGGAGTGGTTGGCCGCCGAGTTCGTCGAATCGGGCTGGAGCCTGAAGCACCTCCAACGACGGATCCTGGGGTCGCGCGCCTTCCAGCAATCGAGCGCGCCGCGCGAGGATTGCCTCGCGGTCGATCCGTCCAATCGGGAGTTGTGGCGTTTTCCGGCGCATCGACTCGATGCCGAGGCGATCCGTGACCTGATGATCGCAGCCGGGGGAATGCTGGATCCGAAGTCCGGGGGGGCCTATGTGCCGACCCCGCGCAACGCGGATGGCGAGGTGATCGTCGAGGAAGGAGTGCCGGGGGCCCTGGCCCGGTCCATCTTCCTTCAGCATCGACGGACCCAGGTGCCGACCTGGTTGGCCAACTTCGACGCCCCGTCGGTGGTGTTCAACTGCACCCGTCGGTCTCGCACGACCATGCCCTTGCAGACCCTGAGCCTGCTCAATTCGGAGTTCGCACTGCGACGGGCCGGAGACCTGGCCCGGAGGCTTGAGCGCGAGTGTGGTCCGTCGACGGCGGAACGGATCCGACGGGGCTTCCTGATCACCTGCGGCCGTGACCCTGACGAATCGGAATTGGCCTTCTCTGAACAGTTCCTGTCGCGTCAGTCGGCCCTTCACGCGGCCCATGCCGATCCGGCACACCAGGCGTGGCGCGATTTCGCTCAATCGCTGTTCCTCCTCAACGATTGCCTCTACCTCCGATGACCCCCTCACTCGATGCCTTGTCGCGGCGTGGTTTCCTGGCGCGTTCGGCCGGAAGCCTGGGCCTCCTGGCGGCACAGCACCTCATGTCGCGCGATCGGTTGCTCGGTGCCGGCGCGGATACCACGGTGGGCGCGGGCCACCGACGCCCCAAAGCCCGTGCGGTGATCAGCCTCTTCCAGCATGGCGGCCCGAGTCAGATGGATCTCTTCGACTGCAAGCCGGCCTTGAACCGATGGAATGGCCAGCCTTATCCCGGCGGTGACCTGGAGGTCCACTTCGACAAGCAAGCTGGCAACGTCCTCGGTGCGCCCTACCGGTTCCGCGCCCACGGCCAGTGCGGCATGGAGTTGTCGGAACTGTTGCCGCACACCGGTTCCATCGCGGACGACATCACGCTGATCCGCTCCATGACCACCGGGTCTGTCGACCACGAGTCGGCGCTGCGCATCATGCACACGGGTCGATTCCTGGCTGGTCTGCCCTCGATGGGCTCCTGGGTGCTCTACGGTCTGGGCTCGGAGAACGAGAATCTGCCGGCCTATGTCGTCTTGGCCGATCCGGGGGGGCTTCCGGTCGATGGTGAGCGCAATTGGTCCTCCGGCTTCCTGCCGGCGGTCCTCCAGGGGACGCCCTTCCGCAGCGGCAAGACCCCGGTGTTCCACCTCCAGACGCCTGCGGGCATCTCCGCCGAGGCTCGGCGTCACCAGATGGACTTCATCGGTCGGATCAACCGGCATCAGGCCCGGGTCGATCCCGGTCATTCCGAGTGGCAGGCCCGCATCGCCCAGTTCGAGACCGCCGCGCGGATGCAGAGCGCCGTGCCCGAGGTGATGGATCTGTCGGGCGAATCGGAGGCCACGCGGCGCCTCTACGGTCTCGACAATCCCGTCACGGCCGAATACGGCCGCCGCTGCCTCATCGCCCGGCGACTCGTCGAGCGAGGCGTGCGCTTCGTGCAGTTGTTCCTCAATGGGCAGCCCTGGGACACCCACGACAAGAACGCCGAGCGACTGAAGGGCCTGTGTGCCATGACCGACCAGCCCAGCGCGGCGCTCGTGAAGGACCTCAAGGCGCGCGGATTGCTCGAGGACACCATCGTGCTGTGGACCGGCGAATTCGGCCGGTTGCCCATCTCGCAGGGCAAGGATGGCCGCGACCACAATCGGCATGCCTTTTCGCTGTGGGTGGCCGGGGGAGGGTTCAAGGCGGGCCATGTCCACGGGGCGACCGACGAATTCGGTTACAAGGCCGTGCAGGATGTGGTGAGCGTCCATGATTTCCATGCCACGCTGCTGGGGCAGTTGGGGCTCGACCATACCGCCCTGCATTTCCCCCACGAAGGCAGGGATGCCAGCCTCACCGACGCCGAGGTGACCGGGGCCAAGCCGGTGCCCGCACTCCTGGCCTGACACGGCGGGTCTCCTCCAGCCCGGACTCCGCGCCAAAGGTCCCGCGTTGCGGGATGTCCCCCGGGCCGTACCGTGGTGCCCGCATGGCGTACGAATCGTTCCGGGACTGGGTGGAGGCGCTGGATCGGGCCGGGGAGCTCATCCGCATCCCGCACCCGGTGGCCACCGAGTTGGAGATCACCGAGATCGCCGACCGCGAGATGAAGAAGCCCGATGGCGGCAAGGCGTTGCTCTTCGAGAAGCCGACCGTCCGGGGCGTGGTCTCACCGTTTCCAGTGGCCATCAACACGCTGGGTTCCTGGAAGCGCATGGCCCTGAGCATGGAGGCGGCCTCGGTCGAGGCCGTGGCCGCCGACCTCGGCGGACTCATGAAGGCCCGCCCCCCGGCGTCGCTGAAGGAGGCCCTGCGGCTCCTGTCGCTGGGCCTGGACCTGCGCCATGCCAAGCCCAAGACGGTGAAGAGCGGTCCGTGCAAGGATGTGATCCACCGCTTCGACGCGCCGGCCAGCCGTGCTGAGCCGTGGCCTGCGGCCCCCGACTGGCGGCAGGGCACCGACCCGCAACCACCCACGCTGGCCGATCTGCCCATCCTCAAGTGCTGGCCCCTCGATGGCGGTCGCTTCGTCACGCTGCCCTGCGTGGTGACCCAAGACCCGGACACCGGGGCCCGCAACCTGGGCATGTACCGGATCCAGGTCTACGACGAGCGGACCACGGGCGTTCACTGGCAGTTGCAGAAGGTCGCCGCCCGCCACGGCCGCCGCTACTACGAGACCGGCCAGCGCATGCCCGTGGCGATCTTCCTCGGGGGCGATCCCATGTTCCCCTTCGCCGCCACGGCCCCGTTGCCCGACGGCCTCGATGAGTTCCTGCTCGCCGGCTACCTGCGCAAGAAGGCCGTGGAACTGGTGAAGTGCGAGACCCACGACCTCGAGGTGCCGGCCAACGCCGACTTCGTCATCGAGGGCTACGTGGATCCGACCGAGCCCCTGCGGATGGAGGGGCCCTTCGGCGACCATACCGGCTACTACACGCTGCCCGAGCCCTATCCGGTGTTCCATGTCACGGCCATCACCCATCGCCGCGACGCGGTGTATCCGGCCACCATCGTGGGCATTCCGCCGATGGAGGATTTCTACATCGGGGCCGCGTCGGTGAAGCTGTTCCTGCCGATCTTCCAGATGAATTTTCCGGAGATCGTGGACATCGCCCTGCCGGCGGAGGGCACCTTCCACAACCTGGTCGTGGTGAGCATCCGGAAGACCTACCCCATGCAGGCCTACAAGATCATGCACGGCCTCTGGGGCATGGGGCAGATGATGTTCTCCAAGTACATCATCGTGGTCGACGCCGAGGTGAATGTGCATGACACCCGCGAGGTGCTCTTCCACCTCTTCGCCGACACCGATCCCCAGCGCGACACGATTCTGACGCGCGGGCCGGCCGACGTGCTCGACCACGCGACCTCGCAACTCGCGGTCGGTGGCAAGATGGGTTTCGACGCCACGCGCAAGCTGCCGGGCGAGGGGTTCGACCGGCCCTGGCCTCCGATCATCCGCATGGACCCGGCCGTGAAGGAGCGGGTGTCGGGCATGCCGAAGGTGGGCTGAGGTGCCTGGGATCGTTGCCGGGTTGGCTCACCGACTTCCGGAGCGCTTCCCGGAATCCGTGGACAGGCGCTCCAGCGACACCTCGCAGAACGTCAGGGCCGCGATGCCGTTGGCTCCCCGCAGCACGCGCTTTGGGTTCCAGGAGGCGCTGTCGAGGTAGGTCACCGTCTTCGCCTCCGAGGGTTCCCGCAGGCGCAGGCGCAACCGGTTTCCTTCAGTCGTCCCGGAAACGACAGGGGCCCGGTTTCCGTCGAGGCGGAACTCCGTGGCCAGAGACGGGTCCCAGACGACGGGTTGGTCGAAGTCCAATTGCAGCTCGGAGCGCTCGGCGTCCCGGAAACCGGCCCGGACCAGGTTCGGGGCGGTGATGGGGCCCTTGCGTTGCACTCCATGCACGTCGCGGTCGATGAGAGGCGCGATCAGGCGGGCCATGGCGGCATAGCCCTGGGCCGGATAGTGGCAGCCTCCCGGCGGGTCGATGCCGAGGGAGGACATCACGGTCAGCCCGGCCACGGCCGAGGGGAGATTCCGCTGGACCTCCCGGAGCCGGTTGTCGGAGCCGTCGATGCCCATGGCGCAGGCCTTGGGCCAGATCTGGAAGGCGTAGTGATGGCGCAGGTTCGGGTAGTCGGTCGCCCAGGCGGCGGCGAGGCTCCTGAAGAGCGGTCGGTAGGTTTCCCAGCCGTAGCCCCCGCTGGGTCCGTCGGCGCCCTGGTCGTTCTCGCCCTGATGCCAGATCACCGCCCGGATGCCGTGGGTCAATCGCGCCGCCCGGGCCCGGGCCAGCAGGCGGCCGTAGATCGTGCCCGGATCGGTCGGGTGGGCCGGGTGGCGCTGGTGCTGGTCGATGCGACTGCCCCCGACGGCCCCGTTCAGGAAGCACACCGGGATGCGGTGGGTCTCGACGAGGTGTCGCCCGAGTTCCATGGCCCAATAGCCCACCTGGTGGTGCTCTCCGTCACGCCCCCGGTGGACGGCGTTGCCCCAGGTGCCCGACTCGGCCGGTTCGTTGCCCATGCTGCCGAAGGAGCGGATCCAGTCGCTTTGGAAGTCGGGGCGTTCCGGACCCCAATCCGTGGCGACGGCGTTGGATTGCCCGTCGATGAGGTAGGCATCACCACAGACCAGATTGGTGGCGCTGTGGATCGCCAGCGACCGCCCCTCGTGGATCCGGGCCAACTCGAAGCGGTACCGGATCAGGCCTGGTTTCAAGGTCAACCGGAGCCGGAAGGACCCGTCGGCTCCCGGCCGGGCTTCCCGACGTTCCACGAGCCTGTCCCCGGCCCACAATCGCGCCACCACCCGCTCGGTCGGCTCGCGAAGGGTTCCGCAGGCCCACAGGGTGCCTCGGTTGCGGTCGTCGCGGGCGTAGAACTGGTGGTCCTGGGGGAGTTCCGCGGGTCCAGGGGGGCGCTCGACCCACGGATCCTGCGAAGGCGGCTTCACCTGCAAGGTCATCGATCGCCGGACCGGTGCGCCCCCGTTGTCGAGGGTCAGCGTCACCGTCAGCGGTCCGGCGTGCAGGGCCCGGCGGAGGGTCAGGGTGTCGCCCTCGACGTCGTGGACGACCGCGAACGGCTCGACCGACCAGGACACCCGCACCGGCGGGCTGCCCGGGCCCACGCGGACGGGCAGTCGCCAGTCGGCGTCCGTGGCC
>CAYLTF010000047.1:13954-16742 GCA_964386625.1 uncultured Akkermansia sp.
GACCGAGCCTGTCCCTCCGACCGAGCCTGTCCCTCCGACCGAGCCTGTCCCTCCGACCGAGCCTGTCCCTCCGGTCCCGGCACCGGTCTGGCGATGGCGATCTCGAAATCGCGCCCCGGGGTCACCAGCGGGCCCACCGCAGTCTGCAACGCCTTCTGGTTCTCGTACTCCAAGCGGATCCATTCCGGGCTCCGAACCCGGTTCGAGACCCTTGCTTCATCGATAACGCCATCGAAATCAAAGTGGTCGTACCAGCCCCCGATCCACAGCCGGGCCGGAGACCGCACGTTCAGCGGGGCGCCCCGGTTGGTGGAAATCCCGGCCAGTGCGCCGTCGATGTAGACCAGGGAGCGGCCCTCCTCCCAGGTGTGGACGACCTGATGCCATTCCCCCGGGGGGACAGGCTGTGAGGTGGCGACGTTGGCGCCCGAGAAGTAGCAGTCCAGCCGCACCTGGGGCGGACTGGCGTACTGCAGCACCACCTTGCCCTGGGGTTGTTCGTTGCCCCAGCCGAGCAGGCGCCCGTTGGTCCGTTCCGCCCGGAACCAAGCCTGGGAGGAGTGGGGTGAGGCTCCCCGGGGATACCGGTCGGAGGTCGCCCCGCCGAAGATGCCGGCTCCTTCCCGGAACCGCCGCGCCGTGCCGATCACCCCGGCTGCCGGTGCGGTGCCCCGGTCCTCCGACGCCAGCGTGCCGCTGGAGTCCCGCACGGCCTCACCCAGATGCCAAACCCCGAGGTGCCCGTCGGACCGCCGGAACACCGACTCGCCCCGTGACGCGGAGGGGGCCGTCGGGTGTCCCCAGTGGACCCGCACTTCCTGGCGCTCCTGGCCCCGGATGCACGGGATTCGCACCCAGACCGCCGCCGAACCGGATCCGGGGTCCCAGGACTCGATCTCGAAGTCGAGGGCCTCTCCGGCCGGCGTGGAGAATCGGAGGTCCTCTCCGCCCGGGCGGGCCTGGGCGAAGTCAAACCATGGTCGCTCGAGGCGGACCAGCAGCGGGAACGACTCCAGGGTCGTGCCGGCCGGCAGGTTGGCCCCGTCGGGGGTCGTCAGGACGAACAGCGAGCCGGAATGCTTCCAGCCGGGCCCGAAGGGGGTTGCGGCCACCGCGCGGGCTGTGGCGGCATGGGCCGCGGTCAAGGCGTCCCACTTCCGGGCCATGCGTTCCACGCGGTCCGGATGCCGCGTCGCCAGGTTGGTGGTCTCGGAGCGGTCCCGGCCCAGGTTGTAGAGTTCCCAGGCCGATGGGGTGCCTGCGGCGACGATCTTCCAGTCGCCCTCCCGCAGCGCCCGGTTGCCCTCGTGCTGCCACCACAGGGGTTCGGCCCGCCGGAGGTCGGCGTCCCGGGTGAACGTCGGGACGAGGCTGCGACCGGGCGGCAGGGGCATGCCCGGGGGTGGGTCCTTCGGTGGCCAATCCAGTCCGGCCAGTTCCAGCGCCGTCGGGACGAGGTCCACCAGATGGCCCGGCGTGGTCCGGAGGGTGCCGCGATCCGGGATGCCTCGGGGCCAATGGACGATCAATGGAGTCGAGATGCCTCCTTCATGAACCCAGGTCTTGTGTCGCCGGAACGGCGTGTTGGCCAGGGATGACCATCCCGGTCCGATGCTCAGGAAAGTGGCTCCGGTTCCGCACAGCGCATCCCGATCGTGACCGTCGCCGCGAACCATCATCTCGGCACTGGCCCCGTTGTCGGACACGAAAAGAATCAGCGTGTCCTCCAGTTGTCGCATGGACTTGATCTGATCCACGATCCGCCCGATTTCGCGATCCATCCGATCGACCATCGCGGCATGGACCGCCATCTTGTCGGCTTGGAATCGGCGTTGCCGGTCCGAAAGCTCCGACCATGCCAAGGGCCGGTTCAACTCATCCGGGCCGAGGGCCTTCAAGGCATCGGGGAAGGCGTAAGGTGGGCCGATCTCCCGCTCGATCGGTGACAGTGGCCCGGAGATCAACCCACTCCGCTGCATCGACATCCATCGTTCCTCTCGGAGGCGGTCCCATCCCGATGAATAACGATAACGATGTCGTTCAATATCCGCCGCAGGGGCCTGCACCGGAAAGTGGGGAGCTGTGAAGGCCACGAAGCTGAAGAACGGTCGCCCGGAAAAGCGGGCCGAGTGTTCCTTCAGGCAGCGGATCGCGTGGTCGGCGATGGCGGTCGTGGCGTAGTAGGTCGAATTCGTGGGGACAGGCTCCAAAACGACATCATCCTCGAAATGCAAGCGCGGTGCGAAGTACCGGTCATGGTCATCCAACCGGTAGGAGCGATCGAATCCGTTCGCCAACGGTTTCCCGTCGATGTGCCATTTTCCGGAGTGATAGGAGCGGTAACCGAGCGTGTTCAACCGTTCAGGCAACAGCTTCGCCCATGACGGACGGATGCCGCCTGTTCCACTGGTGACACCGGGCACCGTATCCCGTCGCACCTGTTGCGCGTAGAACCCGGTGAGGCCTGCGGCTCGGGAGGGCCAGCAACGGGCGGTGTTGTAGAATTGCGTGTACCGCAACCCATTGTGCGCCAATGAATCCAGATGGGGGGTTGGAATCTCGCCGCCGTAGCACCCGAGATCCGAGAACCCCAGATCATCCGCCATGATGAGGACCACGTTGGGTCGTCCTGAAGGCGGCTCATCCGCCGCCATCAAGCCTGTCCCAGACAGAATGAAGCCTGTCGTCACGACGCGGATCAGGAGTCCGATCCACCGTCTGCGTTGGTGGGCGATGACCGAGGATGAACCGGGGACAGGCTTTCGACTCATGATCGTTCAGCGGTGGG
>CAYLTF010000047.1:16842-23259 GCA_964386625.1 uncultured Akkermansia sp.
GGATGAACCGGGGACAGGCTTTCGACTCATGATCGTTCAGCGGTGGGGGATGGATTGGGGACAGGGGGATGGATTGGGGACAGGCTGTGATCCGGACCGATGAGCCGACCGGTAGCAACTCCAATCCGCAGGAGACCCGGCGCCGACTGCCAGTCCAGAGGCGAAAGAGCTGAAAAGCCGATGGGATCTGGGCCGACGGACTACCGGTTTCTGGGACCCAGCGGAATATCGCCGGCGTCCAAATTGGGCCTTCGGGGATCTTTTCCCAGGGCCGAAACCGGATAATTGGTGACCCAGGAGGCATGTCGGGAATGGCTGACCGCCAGGCGCAGATTCGGTCGAGTTTCTCCGATCGAGAAAAGCAGGGCCACTCGTTGCTCCGGCAGCACAAAGCGCCCCTCCGCATCGCTGGTGGCGAAATCCTGACGGAGGACCTGTTCTTCAGCCGCTTTAAGGAACCCGCCGGTGGCGTGGCGACGCGTCCAGAGCGTCCGGCCCACCATGGCGTGGGGGACAGGCTTCCCGGTCTCGGCCTGCAGGATGCGACCGGTCACCCGAGGAGCGGTGTAGGTCACGGAGGGGCCGCTCAGGGAGCCACAGCCGGTGATGAGCAGTGAAGCGATTGCCAGGGATGCGATTTGATGGGCGGTCATGCGGGCGACCTGCTCACCTCAATCGACTGAGGAGGTGGCCAGGAGGCTTCGAATTTCCCGGATCAGCCGCTGCATGGCGAACGGTTTTTCAAGGACCACCTGTGCCCCAGCCTTCGATGCCGACTCCAGCGAGCGGTCGCCCCTCAGTTCGGCCCCCGCCGACATGGCGATGATCGGGAGTGCCGGATGGCCGGAGCGAAGCGCCCGGATCAGTTCGAGACCAGACATTTCCGGCATCATCAGGTCGGTCACGACGAGATCCGCGCCATGAGCCGCCAGCCGCTCCAGGGCCTCCCGTCCGTTCCCGGCGGTCATCACCGACAACCCGGATCGCTCCAAGGAGCGACCGAGTATGCCCCGGAGGTCGCAGTCGTCGTCGACCAGCAGGATCAAGGCTTTGGATGGTTTTTCGGAGGCCATCGTCGAATAGCGGTATCGGCCGGCTTCGGTCGTGGCTTGAGCCCTGAAGATGATCGTCGGACTGCTGGATGCGTTGGCGCATGCCGCATGATGGGTCTCCCTTCTCCCGGCCGGTGTCACTTTTTGAGTCGACGACCTCCTCCTCTTCCTCCCCCAAGCCAATCCCACTGGGTGTCAAAACTTTTGAGGCAACTGGGTGGCTTGGCCGGGTCGAAACAGGATTCTTCCTATTTTCCGGGCGATCTCTAATCTGCGCGGCCTGTTTCCGGAGCGTCTGAACACCCCGGGACCCCATACCATGACGTCCGCCCAGATCCGCCAATCGTTCTTGGATTTCTTCCGCTCCAAGCAGCACACGATCGTGCCCAGCTCGAGCCTCATGCCCGACAGCCCCAACCTGCTGTTCACCAATGCCGGCATGAATCAGTTCGTCCCGATCTTCCTGGGCGAGCGCAAGGCCGATGTCTCCAAATGGGCTGGATCGATCCCCGCCCTGGACACGCGTGCGGCCGATACGCAGAAGTGCATCCGCGCCGGCGGCAAGCACAACGACCTCGATGACGTGGGTTTGGACACCTACCATCACACGTTCTTCGAGATGCTCGGCAACTGGTCCTTCGGCGATTACTTCAAGAAGGACGCCATCGATTGGGCTTGGGAATTGGTGATCGAGGTCTGGAAGTTTCCCCCGCAACGCGTCTACGCCACGATCTACCAACCGAACGTGGCCAAGAACGACCCGGCCGAGCGCGATCAGGAGGCCTGGGAATTCTGGGCGGCGAAGTTCCGCTCGGTGGGGCTCGATCCTGCGATCCACATCGTCAACGGCGGCAAGAAGGACAATTTCTGGATGATGGGCGAGACCGGCCCCTGCGGTCCCTGCACGGAGATCCACGTCGATCTGCGCCCCGGACCTCGTGAGACCTCCCCCGAGGAGCAGGCCGAGGGAGCCAAGCTGGTCAACGGTTCCGACGCCCGCTGCATCGAGATCTGGAACAACGTCTTCATCCAGTACAACGCGAATCCGGACGGGACGTTCACCCCGCTGCCCGCGCAGCATGTCGACACGGGCATGGGCTTCGAGCGGGTGACCTCCATCATCCAGGGGACCCGAGGACTCACCGACTTCCGGAACGCGAAGATCTCGAACTACGAAACCGACATCTTCCGTCCGATCTTCGATGAGATCGAGCAACTCAGCGGCAAGAAATACGGCTCCACGCTGCCGAAACCGGGCAGCACGGGTGACACTGAACAGGAGAAGGTCGACGTGGCTTTCCGGGTCATCGCCGACCACATCCGGACCCTCAGCTTCGCCATCGCCGATGGCATCCAACCGGGCAACAGCGACCGCAACTACGTCTTGCGCCGCATCCTGCGCCGGGCGGTGCGCTACGGGCGGACCCTCGGTTTTCACGACCCGTTCTTCTACAAGCTGGTCGATGTGCTCGCGCGGACCATGGGCGATGTGTTTCCCGAGATCCGCTCGCGACAGCAGCAGGTGAAGGATGTGCTTCGCCTCGAAGAGGAATCGTTCAATCGCACTCTGGATCGCGGCATCGAGTTGTTTGAGAAGGAGGCTTCGCAGGCCGCCATCTCGCAGATCTCGGGCGCCTTCGCGTTCCGTTTGTATGATGAGCAGGGTTTCCCGATCGATCTCACCGAACTCATGGCCCGCGAGCGAGGGCTCTCGGTCGACAAGGCCGGCTTCGAGGCGCTGATGGAAGAGCAGCGCGCCCGTGCCCGGGCATCCCAGAAGAAGCAGGTCATCGAGTTGTCCCAGATCGAGACCAAGTCCACGACGCGGTTCCTGGGCTATGACGCACTGGAGGTCGAGGCCAGGGTGCAGGAGGTCGTCGAGTTGAAGGACAAGACCGCTGTCATCCTCGACGCCTCGGCCTGCTATGCGGAGATGGGCGGCCAGGTCGGCGACACCGGCGAGATCAGTGGCTCCGGGCAGTTGTGGCGTATCGCCAACACGCAGAAATCAGGCAATGTCTGGCTGCATTTCGTCGAAGGTGGAGACACCCCGTCGGTGGGTTCATCGGTGGTCCTCCGGGTGGATGCGGCGCGACGCCATTCCATCGAGCGGCACCATACCGTGACCCACCTGCTGCACTGGGCCCTGCACGAGGTGGCGGGTCACGAGGCCTCCCAGAAGGGGTCCAATGTGACCCCGGACAAGCTCACCTTCGACTTCAACAGCGCTCCGCTGACCTCGCAGCAGTTGAGCGACATCGAGCGCCTGGTGAATGAGCGCATCCTCGAGAACGCCCCGGTGTGCTGGCTCGAGGTTCCTCATGCGGACGTGAAGAACCGCAAGGACGTCCTCCAGTTCTTCGGCGACAAGTATGGTGAGATCGTGCGTGTCGTGCAGATCGGTGGACATGCGTCCCGGCTCGACGGCTACTCGATGGAGCTCTGCGGCGGCACCCATACCCGGGCCACCGGTGAGATCGGGATGTTTCGCATCCTTGCCGAGTCCGCGGTCGCTGCCGGCGTGCGCCGAATCGAGGCGATCGCGGGAATGCCCTCCCTCGACAAGGCTCGTGCTGACGAGGCGCTGATACGCGCGTTGGCCGGTCGGCTCAACAGTCCGCTGGGCGAGTTGGAGAAGAAATTGGATGCCCTGTTGACGCACAGTCGAGAGTTGGAGAAGGCGCTCAAGGCGGCCTCTCAGCGCGAAGCAGCCGGCAAGGCCCGGGAGTTGATCTCCAAGGCGGAGGTGCACAACGGCACTCCGGCATTGATCGCCCATCTGGGTGAGGCCGATGGCGATACCCTGCAGACGGTGGTGGATGCGCTCAAATCCCAGTTCCAGGGGGTCATCCTTCTGGGAGGGCATTCGGCCGGGGCCGTCACCCTGGTCGCTGCTGTGACACCCGAATTCACGGCGAAGGTCCAGGCCGGCAAGCTCATCCAGGCGATCGCTCCGATCGTTGGAGGCAAGGGAGGTGGCCGTCCGGACGGGGCCCGGGGCGGAGGCAAGGACGCTGCCCGTTTGGACGAGGCGCTGGCCACGGCCAAGAGCCTCCTTTGAGTTGGTTTCTCGCCGCGTTCGGTGGTCGCCCGCCCGGGCGGCCGCCGGTTCAGCGCAGTTCCCAACGCTCACCGAAGAACCCCGCGGAAGCGATCTTTCCCGGGGTTCGAGCGTTGGGTGGTTGCCGCAGATCGATGATCGCCCAGTCCGGAAGCTTGGGAGTTTGGCGTGCGTTGTTCAGGTAATCGTAGTCCCGGAATGTGAATCCGCTGTTGAGCACCACGTAGCGTGACGGGTTCAGGGGGTTCGGGAACACCAGGATCGGAAGGTGCGTGTCGGTGGAGAAGGTCCGCGTACCCACCACGATCTTGTCCTTCTCCCAACGGATGGGCAGTGAAGGGGCTATCTTCGCCAGGAGTCGGTTGCTGGAAGGGTCTCCCCACAGCACCAGATTGTGGTCGCGGATGTCGTCCTCAGAGATCTCCAGGTCCGGCTTCTGCCTCGCATCCCCGCGATAATGCCGTCGCCAATGTTCGATCGCCCGGGCCGATTCTCCCTTCACCCATCCATCGATCCGATCGTTGAGAGGAGCGCCGGTCGGCAGGACCATCAGGAACGAGTCCATGAAGGCGTCATCGATCGGGCCCTGGAGGCCATGGCGTTTTCGGAGTCCCCCGCTGAGATCCGGGCCGATCGTCCAGACTCCGTTCCTGCGGTGGAAGCTGGCTTTCCACGATCGGTCCGTCCCTGGCCGCGTGCTTTCAAGGGTCACCGTGTTTCCCGAACCCGCGAACGCGACCTGAACGGGGCGATGCACCGGGAACGGTGCCTCTCCCGGTCCAAATTCCAGGCTGAGGGCTTCCACTCCGTCGGCCTCGATCCGAAGGGGCCTGTCCCCATCCGGGAGTTCGGCGATCACACGGCCGGGTTCCCAGTGCTCGGACAGCGCATCGACGGTGAGCCAGGCCATCCGCGGATAGCGCAAGGAATGGGTCACCATTCTGACCTCCCGTGGCACCCGTGTACGTCCGACCGCCGCCAGCGCGTCCAATCGTCGATTCAGTTGCTCCTTGGCCCCCGCCTCGTATTTGTGGCCGGTCTTCGGACCAATCAGGTGGGTCAGTTCCATGCCCTCGGCCCGCAAGGCGGTCCGCATCGCCTCGGCCGCCTGAATCTGGCGGTCGTCCTCTCCGCTGTAGGCGATCAGCGGAACCATCGAGACGTTGAGTGCGTTTGCTGTGGCGTCATGCAGTCGCCACAACTTCTGCTCCCAGATCGCGGGTTGGAGTTGTTCCTGCTGGAAGACCCGTAGGAATTCCGCCGTCTCGCTGAAGCCGGCACCGGGGGCGGCGGCAGCCCATCGGGACGCATGGTGCACTGCGAAGTGCCACGCCGATGCTCCTCCCAAAGAGAATCCTCGCACCACCAGTCGATCCTCATCGATCGGATATCGGCGTTGGATCTCCTCGAACGCTTCCCAGAAGTCGGTTTCACCGGCGAACCGGCTTCCATTGCAATAGCGACCGTAGAGATGCAGGACGAAGGCGTCGGTCGGGGCGAATTCGCCCCGGTTCTTCATCCGATCCGCGATGAACGCCAGTTCGCTCAGCGTTTCGCCCCGTCCGTGGAACCAGAAATCCAGGCGCCAGCGTTTTCCGGAGTCGGGACGCCAGCCTTGCGGGATCACCAACCCGAACGGTTGGACCGAGCCGTCGATCCTCGAAACGTATCCTCCCACCGTCGGCCCCGGGGTCGAGGTCCATGGAGCCTGTCCCTGATCCAGCGCCTGCAATCGCTCGGTTGCAGCCTTCAACTGGACCCGCGCCGCATCCACCTCGTTAGTCTTGAAGAATTCCTGATGGCGAAGGGCCCAATCCACAGCCTTGTGGAAGACCGCGACATCCGCCCAATACCTCATCTGCTGGGGGTTCTTGGACCAGCGCGACTTGGCCGCCGCCATCTCGTTTCCGAGTTTACGTGCCCCGGAATCCAATTCTTCTCGCGCCGAATCCGGAATGACTATCCCCGCTGGTGGCACTCGACGCACTTTGTCTGCCGAATTGTCCGCGGGACCGTCCGCCAACAGATCCACCTTGCCTGTGGCTGTTGCAATCAAGATCAGGGACAGGCTCGCAAGCCTGGACCAGTTATCGACGCACATGGGGTTGTGTTTTTTCACGGGATGGCCAAGAAGATCCTGACCCTGCTGATCAGATCAAGACCTGTCGCTGGGACCGGGAGCGGATCGAGGTTCACTCGGTGGACGAATGTTCCCGCATCCGCAGGGATACCCCATTGGTCCGAGTGCTGGGTTGCCGTGCCCAATTGATGGTCGATGCCTTGGATGCGGAGAGGTGCCGGACC
>CAYLTF010000048.1:0-23246 GCA_964386625.1 uncultured Akkermansia sp.
CTGTCGTGGATCGAGGCCCCGAAGCTCACCTGCACGAACGGGCGCCACTTCGGTCGCTTGGGCTTGCGCACGAGGTGCATGTGCGCCTCGGCCGGGGTCCGGTTGGCCTTGCGCGTGTTGCACGGGATGCACGAACACACGATGTTTTCCCAGGTCGTCGGTCCCCCCCGGTCCCGCGGAATCACATGGTCGAGGTTCAGGTCACGCCGATCGAACACCCGGCCGCAGTACTGGCAGGTGTTCCGGTCCCGCTCGAAGAGGTTGTGGCGGGTGAACTTGACCTCCTTCTTGGGGAACCGGTCGAAGCCCAGCAGCAGGATGACCCGCGGCACGCGGATCCGGAACGACACCGTGCCCACCGAACTGTCGGCATCAGGATCGGCCGCGGAGAGATCGCGCCACTGCTGGAAATTCAGGGTGCGGAAATCGCCGTCGCCCGAACCGAACACCACCTGGGCATCGCCCTCGAAGAGAAGCGTCAGCGCCCGACGCACCGAGCAGACGTGGACCGCCTGCCACAGCCGGTTGAGGACAAGAACCTGATCGCACAGGACGTTGCTCATCGGACGGACTCGTTTGACCGTTCTCCGTACTAACGGCACCCCATCGCCCTGTCAACGGGCCCCGGAGACCATTCGGTGGCGGGCCCCGGTCTCCGGCCGGGAACCCGGGGTCTTTCCCGTACTTGTCCGGCCGGGGCATTTCCGTAAGGTTGCCTCTTTCGATGCACGATCCTGCCATCACCCCGGAACTGGTCGCGAAGCACAACCTCACGCCGGACGAGTACCAGAAGATCCTCGAGATCCTCGGGCGCGAACCGTCGTACACCGAGCTGGGCATCTTCTCGGTCATGTGGTCGGAGCACTGCTCCTACAAGAACACCCGGCCGGTGCTGAAGACCTTCCCCACCAAGGGCGAAAAGATCCTCGTCGGAGCCGGCGAGGAGAACGCGGGCATCATCGACGTGGGCGACGGCGTGGCCATCGCCTTCAAGATCGAGTCGCACAACCACCCGAGCGCGGTGGAGCCCTTCCAGGGCGCGGCGACCGGCGTCGGCGGCATCATCCGCGACATCTTCACCATGGGCGCCCGGCCGGTGGCCGCCCTCAACTCGCTGCGCTTCGGCGAGCTGTCCAACCCCGAGGTACGCCGGCTCTTCTCCGGCGTGGTGGGCGGCATCGCCCACTACGGCAACTGCTTCGGCATCCCGACCGTCGCGGGCGAGGTCTATTTCGACAAGAGCTACGAGGGCAACCCGCTGGTCAACGCCTTCGCCCTGGGTGTGCTGCGACACGACCAGATCACCCGCGGCGCGGCCCACGGCATCGGCAACCCGGTCTTCTACGTCGGGCCGGCGACCGGCCGCGACGGCCTGGCCGGTGCGGCCTTCGCCTCGCAGGACCTCACCGAGGAGTCGGCCGAGCAGCAGCGCGGGGCCGTGCAGGTGGGCGATCCCTTCATGGAGAAGCTCGTCTGCGAGGCCTGCCTGGAACTCCTGGCCACCGGATGTGTCGCCGGCATGCAGGACATGGGCGCGGCGGGCCTGACCTGCTCGACCTGCGAGACGGCTGCGCGCGCCGGCACCGGCATCGAGATCGAGTTGGACAAGGTGCCGCAGCGGGCCCCGAACATGTCGAGCTATGAGATCATGCTCTCCGAGTCGCAGGAGCGCATGCTCATCGTCGTCCACAAGGGCCGCGAGGCCGAGGTGAAGGCGGTCTTCGACAAGTGGGACCTGCCCTGGGCCGAGATCGGCGTGGTGACCGACACCGGCCGCATGGTGGTGCGCCACGGGGGCAAGGTGGTCGTGGATGTGCCCGCCAAGAAGCTGGCCGACGAGGCCCCGGTGTATCAGCGCGAATCCCGTGAGGCGGCCTACATGGCGGCGGTCCGGGCCTTCCGTCTCGACGGCATCGCCGACACGCGCGACCCGATCGGCGATCTCAAGACCCTGCTTTCCAACCACACCATCGCCTCCAAGAACTGGGTGTACGGCCAGTATGACCACATGGTGCGCGATGGCTCGGTGGTCTGCCCCGGCAGCGATGCGGCGGTCATCCGCATCAAGGCCGACAGCCTGCCGGTCACCAAGGCCGAATACGCGGCCGCCAAATCGGGCACGGCCGACGCGTTCCAGCCGCCGGCGCCCCTGGCCGACAAGTACGTGGCCTTCACCGTCGATTGCAACGGCGGCTACGTGTACCTCGACCCCTACGAGGGCGGCAAAGCGGCCGTCACCGAGGCCTGCCGCAACCTGGCCTGCTCCGGGGCCGTCCCGGTGGGCTCGACCGACAACCTGAACTTCGGCAATCCGCACAACCCCGAGATCTTCTGGCAGCTCAAGGAGTCGGTCCGCGGCCTGGCCGACGGTTGCCGCGCCTTCAGCGCCCCGGTCACCGGCGGCAACGTGTCGCTCTACAACCAGCGCGGAGCCCTGGGGTCCATCGACCCGACGCCCACGGTGGCCGTGGTGGGCATCATCGAGAAGCCCGAGCACATCACCACCCAGTGGTTCAAGGACGCGGGCGACGCCATCCTGCTGCTCGGTGCGCCCGTGGACCTCGCCGATCCGATCCAGGGCCTGGGTGGCAGCGCCTACCTCAAGAGCGTGCACGGCCAGAAGAACGGCCTGCCGCCGCGCGTCGACCTGGCGGTCGCCCAGACCCTGCACACCACCCTGCTCGGGCTCATCCGCGAGGGCGTGGTCAAGAGCGCCCACGATTGCAGCGAAGGCGGCCTGGCCGTGACCTTGGCCGAATCGTGCTTCAGCCAGCAGGTGGCCCGCGAGAGCCACCGCTTCCTCGGGGCCACCGTCGACCTCGCCGCCTGCGCCGGCGGTGCCCGTCTCGACGCCCTCCTGTTCGGCGAGACCCAGAACCGTGTGGTCGTCTCCGTCGCGGCCATCGATGCGGGCCGCGTGCTCAAGCAGGCCCAGGCGATGGGCGTGCCGGCGGTCCAGATCGGAACCGTGGGCGGCGAGTCGCTCACCCTGAAGACCCCCGCCGGCGAGTTCTCCGCGCCCGTGGCCCAGCTGCACGACGGTTGGTGGAACTCCATCGCCAAGGCCATGGCCTGACCGCGAAGGCCCGACCGGACGGCTCTCGATACCTGAGGGAGCCCGCCCGGATTCCACGCTTTCCACGCCGAACCGCCCCAGTCCACGCTCAACCCCAGACCCCATGAGTTCCAATCCCGCCCCCGCGCCGGCCTGGCCCGGAGTCATCCGTCGTTATGCCCGCTTCCTGCCGGTGACCGCCGAGACGCCCGTCGTCACCCTGCTGGAGGGCAACACTCCGTTGATCCCCGTGCCCAACTTCGTGGCGGCGATCGGCGGGAACTTCGATCTCCGCCTCAAGTATGAGGCCATGAATCCGACCTGCTCGTTCAAGGACCGGGGCATGACCATGGCCATCACCAAGGCCAAGGAGCGGGGCGCCACCACGGTGGTCTGCGCCAGCACCGGCAACACCTCGGCCAGCGCGGCCGCCTACGCCGCCCGGGCCGGGCTCAAGTGCGTGGTGCTGCTGCCCCAGGGGAAGATCGCCCACGGCAAGATGTCGCAGGCGCTGCTGTACGGGGCCACCACGGTGAGCATCGACGGCAACTTCGACGACGCGCTCAACATCGTGCGCGAGCTGGGCCAGACGGGCCTGGTCGAGGTGGTCAACTCGGTGAACCCGGTGCGCATCGAGGGCCAGAAGACGGCCGCCTTCGAGATTTGCGACGCCCTGGGCGACGCGCCCGACTTCCATTTCCTGCCGGTGGGCAACGCCGGCAACATCACGGCCTACTGGCGCGGCTTCCGCGAGTATGCCGAGGCGGGCCTGTCCGACACGCTGCCGCGCATGATGGGCTGGCAGGCCGCCGGGTCCGCGCCGCTGGTGCTGGGTCACCCGGTCTCCAACCCCGAGACCGTCGCCACGGCCATCCGCATCGGCAACCCGGCCAGCTGGCAGGGTGCCGTGGATGCCGCCCGCGAGAGCCAGGGATCGATCCGCTCGGTGACCGACGAGGAGATTCTGCACGCGTACAAGCTCCTGGCCCGCACCGAGGGTGTGATGGTCGAGCCGGCCTGCGCCGCCCCCTTGGCCGGCCTGATCAAGGCCGTGCGCCTGGGCGAGATCCCCGAGGGCTCGCTGGTGACGGCCACCATGACCGGCCATGGCTTGAAGGATCCCGACACGGCGATCCGCGTGGCCGGCTTCGAGCCCATCCTGGCCAAGGCCACCAAGGAGGCCGTGATGGCCGCCGTGGGCCTCGCCTGAGGGTCCCCTCGACGGCGATCTCCCGATGCACGTCGGTCGGTCCGGCCCTCAGGCGGTCGGATCGGGCACGCGCCGGCGTTCCCGGACGGGGTCGCCGCGAAAAGAGTGGGAACCCTGGCCCGGCCTGGATTAGTTTGGGCGGAGCATTGACCCAAACCGATGCCCGCCGAGCGCCCAACCATCGTGCCCGCGTCCACCGCCCTCACCGGTGATTCCCTGGACGAGACCCTGCTGGCCCAGGGGATGGGGGCGGAGGTCTACGCCCGACTCCGTGAGTGCCTGGCCGAGCGCGAACCCGGGGAGCTCGAGCGCCTCAGCGACCGCGGCCAGCGCCTGATGCGCGACCTCGGCGTCACCTTCGCCCTCTACAACGAAGACGATGCCGCCGACTGGATCCTTCCCTACGACCTCTTTCCGCGCGTCATCGACCCGGAGACCTGGCGGCATCTCTCCCGCGGGGTCATCCAGCGGGTGGGTGTCTGGAACGAGTTCTTCCGCGACATCTACGATTCCCAGGAGGCGCTGAAGAACGGGGTGGTTCCCTTCGAGTTGGTCTACGACGATCCGGGCTACCAGCGCAACGCCGTCGGACTGGCGGTGCCCGAAGACACCTTCGTGCACGTCGCCGCCTTCGACCTGGCCCGTGACGCCCGCGGACGCTGGGTGGTCCTTGAGGACTACGTCGGCAACGTGACCGGGGTCACCTACGGTCTCCAGGCCCGGGCCGTGCTGACCCAGGCCGCGCCGGAGTTGCTCGAGACGGCGTCGGTCTGCCCGGTCCAGGGCTACCCGACCGAATTGCTGGAGCACCTGCGGGGATTCGCCCGGGGTATCCAGGAACCGCGCATCGTCCTGCTCTCCCCGGGTTCCTACAACAGCGCCCACTACGAGCATTCCTGGCTCGCCCGACAGATGGGCATCCCGCTGGTGCGGGGCGGTGATCTCATCGTCCTCAATTCGCGCTGCTACCTGAAGACCATCGGCGGCATCGAGCCCATCGACGTGATCTACCGCCGGCTCGACGACGCCTTCATCGACCCGGTGGCCTTCCGGTCCGACAGCACCCTCGGGGTCCCCGGGCTGATGACCTGCGTGCGCAAGGGCACCGTCACCATCGCCAACGCCATCGGCACCGGCCTGGGCGACAACCGCGCCATCGGGGCCCTGTTGCCTCGCCTGGCCAAGTTCTACAACCGCGGTCCGCTGTCGCTGCCCGGAGTCGAGCGCCGGTTGTGCTTCGACCCCGACCAGCGCGCCATGATCGAGGCCGAGCCCGATGCGTGGGTGATCCAGCACGTCAGCGAACGGTCCAATCGCCTCGTGTGGCATCCCGGGCGCATGGAACCCGAAGAGCGGGCGCGTCTCCTGCGGGACCTCCGCCGTCACCCCGAGCGCTACGTGGCCGAGCCGATCCTGCCCCTGACCCGGCTTCCGACCGCCTCGGCCGGACTGGAGGGCCGTCACGCCGGGCTGCGCCTCTTCGTCTTCGGCGGCAGGAATCCGAGGGTGTTCCCGCTGGCCCTCACCCGGCATGCGACCGAGGCGGGCTCCCGGACCATCTCCAGCGGGCTGGGTGGCGGCATCCGCGACACCTGGATCCTCCGGGGTGAAGAACCCGCGCCGGCCCTGGCCACCCCGCGCCCGGTCTTCGTCACTGGCCCGACGCAGCGCCGCCTTCGGCTGGGCAGCCGCATCGCCGACAGCCTGTACTGGATGGGTCGCTACAAGGCGCGGGCCGAGCAGGCCACGCGGATGCTGCTTGTCCTGCGGCGGCTGCGGGTCGAGACGGCGGGCCGGGAGAGCGCCGATCGGTGGGCCCACATCTGGGCGGCGCTGGCCCGTGCCACCGGGCATCCGATCGAGCACCGGTTCCGCGACCCGGAAGGACCGGAGGACCCGTCGTACCGGCTCCTGCTGGCCCTCGACGACCCGGGCAGCGTGGCCCGCTGCATCGCCAGCCTCCACGACAACTCCCGCGGTGTCCGCGAGACGATCCCCCCGGAGGTGTGGAGCGCGGTCCACCGCCTGCACCAGCTCTGCGAACAGGCCCGGGAAACGGCCGATCCGTCCGACTCCGCCCGCCTGTCCGACCTCATGCAGACGCTGCTCGATGCGGTCGACCAGCTCGACGGGGCGGCCGGCAAGAACATGCTCCACGACGATGCGTGGCACTTCTGGCGGCTGGGCCAGAACGTCGAACGCGCCCTCTCGACCGCCCGGATCACCCGCGAAGTGATCGTGAAGCACGGCCGCGCGGCCTCCGAGCCCGCGGCCGACCCCGATCTCGACGCCCTGCTGCGCATCCTCTCCTGCCAGTACGCGTACCGCAGCCTCTACCAGGCCCGACCCACGGCACCGAACGTGGTCGCGCTCATCCTCCAGGACCCGGCCTTGCCGCGCTCGGTCCTGGCCTGCCTCGAGGACATCCGCGCAAGCCTCGCCACCGTGAGCGGATCCAACCGGCACGCCGCCTCGGCGTCGCCGCAGCGCTCGGTGGCCAAGCTGGCCAACCTGGTCGAGTTCGCCGACCTGGCCGGGCTGTTCACACCGATCTCCGTGTCGGGGCATCCGCCCGCCCTTCCGCTGGGTCCCTGGCTCGACGAGCTCGGAGACCGCCTTTCCGAGTTGTCGGTCGAGATCAGCGACCATCACCTGCACCACCAGGCGTTCAACATCCTCCGCTGACCCGAGATGCGCTTCCACATCGAGCACACCACCGAGTACGCCTATCCGGATCCGGCCTCGGAGAGCTTCAGCGAGCTGCGCCTGCGGCCCCGGGATTCGCTGCGCCAGGTGGTGACCCGGCACCAGACGCTCATCGAGCCGGGGGTGCTGGTGGAATCGCACATCGACTACTTCGGCAACTACGTCGAGACCATCTCCATCCCGTACCGTCACCAGCGCCTGGTGATCTCGTCGGCTTGCGAGGTGGAGACCAAGCCCTTCAACAACGCATTGGCCGCCCTCGACCTGACCATCGCGGAGGCCCGCCAGATGTACCAGGAGCGCCGCCGCGAGCTGCATGATTTCCTGAGGCCCTCGCAGTATGTGCGCCTGGTCGACCCGGTCCGCGAGATGGCCTCGGACCTCCTGCCGGAGGCTGCACCGTTCGCCGAGTCGCTGCTGCGCCTGAACGATCACCTCCATCGCACCCTGCGCTACCGGCCCGGGGCCACCGATGCGGGCACCACGGTGGAGCAGTTCCTGCAGCGTCGCGAGGGTGTCTGCCAGGATTTCGCCCACCTGATGATCGCCATTTGCCGCGCGGCGGGCCTGCCGGCCCGCTATGTGAGCGGCTACATCGAGACCGACCCGCCGCTGGGCGACGATGGCCGACCCTCCGAGGCGCTCATCGGCGCGGTGGCCACCCACGCCTGGATCGAGGTCTTCACCCCGACGGGCTACTGGGTGGGCCTCGATCCGACCAACAACATGATGGACGGCGAACGCCACGTGCAGATCGGCATCGGTCGGGACTACGCCGATGTCCCGCCGCTCAAGGGCGTCTTCAAGGGCGGTTTGGCCCAGAGCCTGTCGGTGCAGGTCCGGATGACCCGGGAAGAGTAGGCAATCGGCGGCCGCGGTGGTTTACTCGGGCGGTCCGTGGGTCGGGTCGCCCGTCGCGACCATCCCACCATCCACCATGCCCTCGCCGCTGCCGATCTCCGTCTATTTCGTCTCGGGTGCAGAAGCCCACCGCATCGGGGCCGCCCTCGACAGTGTGCAGGGCTGGGCCGCGGAGGTCGTGGTGATCCTGCAGCACGATGTTTCCGACGGCACCGAGGAGCTGGCCCGCTCGCGCGGGGCCAAGGTCTTCCGTGAGCCCTGGAAGGGCTTCGTGGGCCAGAAGGCCTCGGGCCTCGACAAGACCACCGCCGAGTGGACGCTGAACCTCGACGCCGACGAGGTCGTCCCACCGGCCTTGAAGGACGAGATCGCCCGGGCCATCGCCACGGCCGGCCCCGAGACGGGAGCCTTCAGTTTTCCGCGCTGCACCTGGTTCCTGGGCCGCTGGATCCGTCATGGCGACTGGTATCCCGATCGGGTGATCCGCCTGGCCCGTCGCGGCCGGGCGCACTGGGGAGGTGACGAACCCCACGCCCAGCTCCAGGTCGACGGGCGCGTCGGCCGCCTGCGCTCGGATCTGCTCCACTACAGCAACGAGAGCATCGATCGCCAGGTGACCAAGATCGGACCCTACAGCACGGCCTTCGTCCAGGCCTCCCGGAAGTCCGGCCGGAGGGCGACCTGGGTGGACCTGTTGTTCCGGCCCCGCTGGCGTTTCCTCCGGGGCTATCTCTTCAAGGGCGGGTTCCTCGACGGGCTTCCGGGCTACTACATCGCCTGGGCCAACGCATTCACCGTCGCCACCCGCTACACCAAGCTCCGGGCTGCCGACGAGGGACTCGAATCGGTGCCCGACCAGGCGCCCCGCACTCCGCGTCAGGGACCGACCTGAGGCCCGGCGGGTTCCTGGCATGATCCATGGGCGCCCGATAGCAGGCGCTCTGCGGCGCCGATCTGTCCGGTGCTGCCGAGCAGGAGGATCTGGTCGCCGGCACGCAGCTCCTCGTCGGGCCCCGGATTGATCACGCTGTCGCCATTGCGGTCGATGCCGACGATGCTCGCCCCGCTGAGGGTCCGGAGCTGCAGTTCCCGGATTCTCAGGCCTGCGGCCGGCGAGTCCTGCGCGAGCGCCAGGGTCTTCAGGTGCGCGTCGCGCAGCAGTGCGGGGAGAACCGGTGCCGGCGAGGGATTCGGGTGCATCGGATCGGGCTCCCCCTCCCGTGGAAGGGGCGGCTGGGCCAGCGTGTCCTCCAGCGCGATCTGGGCCCGCGAATAGATCCGGATGCAGGCGCGGCGCAGTCCCCAGGCGAGGAACCCGGCGAGCACGAGCAGCACCACCAGCGCCCGCCACGAGGGGAGCAACGCCGAACTCAGCACCACCCCGTAGAGGCCGAGGATGGCGGTTCCGCCGATGGGCACGACCTGCGACACGATGGCCCGGATCATCGGGGCCCGGCTGCCCGCCGACCTCTGGGTCACCTTGGTCTCGGCCAACAGCAGTCCGAGCGCCTCGAGCTTGCGGGTGGTCGCGATGAAGAGCGGGAGCGACAGCACGACCGCCAGCAACCAGAAGGCCGACTTCACCCAGGAGTCCGGGATGCCCATCACCGGCCCCGCGGGCGAGCGCGTCGCGAGGTACGAGACCCCCACGAAGATCGCGGCGATCAACGCCGCATTGAGGAGCATCTGCAGCAACCACTTCCGGATGAGACGGGTGACCATGTCGGGATTGCGACGGTCCAGACGGCCCACCCAGTCGGTGTAGATCTGCAGGGTGTCCGTCAGCCAGCGCGGCGCCGACCGTTCGAAGCGCAGCACCACCGAGTCGCTGCCACGGATCAGGTAGGGGGTCGCCAGCGTGGTGAGCACCGAGACCGCCACGGCGATCGGGTACAGGAACCGGCTGGTGACGTTCAGGTTCTGGCCCAGCGAGGCGATGATGAATGAGAACTCCCCGATCTGGGCCAGCCCCATCCCGACACGGAGGGAGGTCCGGGTGTCGTGGCCCGACAAGAAGGTGCCGAAGGTGCAGCTGGCCACCTGTCCGACCATCACCGCGAGGCTGATCACCACGATCGGCTTCCAGTATTGCGCCAGCAGCACCGGGTCGATCATCAGGCCGATGGCCACGAAGAACACCGCGCTGAACATGTCGCGCACGGGTTCGATCAGCGCCTCGATCCGGTGGATCTCCCGGGACTCCGCGATCACCGCCCCGATGAGGAAGGCCCCCAGCGCGACGCTGTATCCGAGCTTCAGGGCCAGGAGGGACAGGCCGAAACACAGCCCCAGCACCGTGACCAACAGCGTCTCATGGCTGCGGAATCGGGCGACGTAGGCCAGCAGGCGCGGGATGACGATCAGGCCGACCACGAGTGTCGCCACCAGGAAGATCGACAGCCGCCCCAGGGTCCTGCCCACCTCGCCCAGGCTCAGGGAACCGGTCATGGCGATGCCCGAGAGCAGCGCGATCATGGCGATGGCGAGGATGTCCTCGATGATGAGGATCCCGAAGATCAGCTGGGCGAAGGGTTCCTTCGATTTGCCCAGCTCGGCCAACGCCTTGACGATGATGGTCGTGGAGGAGATCGACAGCATCGCGCCGAGGAACAGGCTGTCCATGGAACTCCATCCGAAGGCCTGGCCGATCTGGTAGCCCACCCAGACCATCGTCAGGATGATGACCGAGGCCGCGATGAAGGCGGTCCCACCGACCTTCCGGAGCTTCTTCAGGCTGAACTCCAGCCCGAGCGAGAACATCAGCAGGATGACGCCGAGCTCGGCCAGGGTGTGCACCGTGCCCTCGTCGCGGATGAGCGGGAAGGGGGGCGTGTGCGGACCGATGATGACGCCGGCGATGATGTAGCCCAGCACCACGGGCTGCCGGAACCTCCGGAACAGCACGGTGACCAGGCCGGCCACCATCATCACCACCGCCAGGTCTTGGAATAGATTCGCAGAGTGCATCCCGGATGTTGGACCGACACCAACCTTCATCGGGTGGAAGGTTCGGTCAAACCTCTCCCCGTGCGTCTTCAGGAACCGGCAAGGCTGCCGTCGCCGCCTCGGGGGGGCGCCCCTCAGGCCGGAGGGTGCCGTCGGGCCACCACCAGCAGCTGCTCGCTGAAGAGCATCGCCGGGTCGGCAAGCCACCGGTTGAGGGACTTCTCGGTCTTCTGGAGCACGGGGTTGCGGCGGGCGTCCTTGTCGACGGTCAGGCGGCAGGCCAGCCACACCAGCGGCCAGAGCGGCGAGAGGAGCACCGACTTGAACTTCAGCTGGGTCAGCCCCAGGCGCAGGATCCGGAAACCCTCCCAGCCGAGCACGGCATGGATGAGGGGGAAGTCGACGGGGCCGATGTGGAAGGCGTAGCGGTCGGAGGCCGTCTGGTCCCAGCCCACCCGTCGGCGGATGAGCTTGTGCTTCCCCGTCAGGAAGAACTGCAGGCGCGAATGCAGCCGTTGCAGGTTCGGGGTGCTGAAGACGAAATGTCCGCCTCCGCGCACCACCCGGGAAACCTCAGCCACCACGTGGAAATGGGAGTCCAGATGCTCCAGCACCTCGGTCATGAGCACCACGTCGAAAGAGCCGTCGTCGAAAGGCAGCCGCCGTTGCAGGTCCACTCCGGTGGTGATCGGGAAGGATCCCAGCCGGGCGCGGTCTTCGATGATGTAGTCGTCGGCGCGGAAGTGCGTGCCGTGGACGCGGCATCCGTCGGCCGCCAGGCGGGAGAGCACCTCGCCCTCCCCACAGCTCAGGTCCAGGATGGAGAGGTTGGGGTAACCCTCCAACCGGCGGACTTCCCGGACCACGGCATCGACGATGAAGGCTTGCGGCATCGGCCTCCATCAAGCCGTCCCCGACCCGGATGGGGCAACCCCGAAAAGCCGGCGCGAGGGCGGGCGATGCCAATCGCTCCGCGTCGGTCGGTGGCTTCCGCCCGGTTTGGGATTCGCTCCGGTGTCCTCCTCTGTCAGGCTCCGCCCGAATGGATCGCTTCCACGCTGCCTCGAGCGCCCGCGGGCCCGGCCCTTGGGCCTCCACGCTGGGGTTCCTGCTTGCGGCGCTGCTGGCCGGCTGTCGGTGCGGCTCCGGTGCGGTTCGTCCGTCAGAGCCGGCAGACTGGGGCCGCTGGAAGACCGAGCGCCTGGAGTCGGTCGCCGGCACCAACGGATGGGCCAGCCTGGTGGGGTTGCACTGGCTGCCCGAAGGCTCCTCCACGGGTGGGACCCGCCCGGGTCTCGATCACGTGTTTCCCGCGGGCCGTGCTCCGGAGGTCGCGGGCTCCTGGCATCGAATCGGTTTGTCGGTGCGGTTCGAACCGGCTCCCGGGGTGATGGCGCTCAAGAACGGTCAATCCTTCAGCGGCGGGCCGCTGGTGACCGACGCCGGCGGAGCCCGGCCCGATGTCCTTTCGCTCGGCGACCTGCGCATCACGGTCATCGACCGGGGCGGTCGTCTCGGCCTGAGGGTGAAGGATTCCCTCGCCCCGACCCGGACGCGATTCGCCGGGCTCCGGTGCTTCGACTGGTCCTCCGATTGGATCGTCGCCGCCCGGCTGGAGCCCGCGGCCCCGGGTGCGACCCTCACCCTGGCCAATGTCATCGGCGGGCGTGAATCGCTGCCCCTGGCCGGAACGCTGGTGTTCGAGCGGTCCGGGAAGACCCATCGACTGATCGCCGCCGTGGACACCGAGACCGACGATCTCTTCGTGCTCTTCCGGGACACGACCAACGGCGGGCAGACCTATGGCGCGGGCCGGTTTCTGCATGTCGCGAAACCCGACGCGGCCGGCCGGACCGTCCTCGATTTCAACCGCGCCTACAACCCACCCTGCGCGTTCACACCGTTTGCCACCTGCCCACTGACGCCCCCTGGCAACCGCCTGGCGGTGCCGGTACGGGCCGGGGAACGTCGCTATGCGGGCGGCCCGGACTCGCAGGACCATGACCAGTGACCCGGGAATTGTCACAGGACTGTAACAAACATGACGTAAACCCGTGACTCAGGAGCCCAAATGTCGGTCGCTGTCCGGTCCACGGTGGGCCGGATCACGACCTTCATGCGCCGCTCCATTTCCATCCGAGTCCTGCTGGCCGCCATCCTGGCCGCCGCCGGGCCCGCCCTGTCCACCGAGGCCTCCAACCCCGCCCTGTTGAAGCTCCTCAAGGTCCTCAAGGACCGTGGGACCCTTTCCGCCCAGGAATACGACGAGCTCGTTGCGGCCGCCCAGGCCGAGTCGGGCGCTCCGACGACGGCAACCGTCGTGGCCAGTGCGCCGTCGGTTGCCGCTCCGAAGGCCGAGGCCAAACCCGAGGCCAATCCTGTCTCCGCACCGACGAAGGCCCCTGAGACCGCCTCTGCCTCGCCGTCCCCGACCACCAAGGCCGCTCCGGCTTCGGAGAAGCCGGCCGAGAAGGCCAAGGCTCCCAAGTGGTACGACCAGCTCAACCTCCGCGGCTACACCCAGTTCCGGTACCACTCCATCCTGGATCGCGAAGGCGCCGAGCTGAACGTCCCCAACGACCGTTCGGTCGCCGAGAACAACACCTTCTTCATCCGCCGGGGCCGTATCATCCTCAGTGGCGATGTCTCCGAGCACCTTGGATTGTACGTCCAGCCCGACCTCAACGCCTCTCCCGGCAGCGGCGATTTCTCGGTCCAGTTGCGCGACATGTACGGCGACGTCTACCTCGACAAGGCCAAGGAATACCGCATCCGGCTGGGTCAGTCGAAGGTGCCCTTCGGATGGTCGAACATGCAGTCCTCCGGCAATCGGGCCGCCCTGGAGCGCACCGACGCCATCAATTCCGCGGTCGAGGGCGAGCGCGACATCGGCGCCTTCTTCTACTGGGCGCCCGACCAGATCCGCAAACGCTATGCCGAACTGATCAAGCTGGGTCTCAAGGGTTCCGGCGACTACGGCGTGGTCGGCTTCGGTGGCTATTCCGGCCAAGGACTCAACCGCCTCGACCTCAACAACACCCCCCACGCGGTGGCCAAGCTCAGCTATCCCTTCCAGCTGGCCAGCGGACAATTCTTCGAGGCCGGCGTCCATGCCTACTCCGGAAAGTTCGTCACCAGCACGCAGTCCATCTCGGTCGGCGGCAGCACCTTCACGCCGTCGGCCCGCGCTGGCGGGATCACCGATGAGCGCGTGGGCATCGCCGCCATCTGGTACCCGCAGCCCTTCGGCATCGAGGCCGAGTGGAACGTGGGCCGGGGGCCGGAGCTCTCGCAGAACCGCCGCACCATCGGCGCGGAGACGCTGCACGGCGGTTACATCCAGTTCGCCTACAAAGACCAGAACAAGCTGGGCAACTGGTACCCGTTCGCCCGCTGGCAATACTACTCCGGCGGCCGCAAGTTCGCGGTGAACGCCCCCAACGCACTGGTCAACGAGATGGACTTCGGCATCGAGTGGTCGCCGTGGAATCCGGTGGAGTTCACCCTGCAGTACACCCACACCTTCGACCGCACCAACACCAGGATCGCACCCTACGCCGACACCACCTCGGCCGACCGGATCAGCATCCAGGCCCAGATCAACTATTGAGGATCCACCCAAGGCTTCCGACCGGTTCCGAGTGTCACACAGTTGTCACCGGTCCGTAGGACAACCGAAACCCAAACACCTTCCCATCACACCATGTTTTCTCTTCAACGACTTGTCGGCGGCGGCGATGTCTTCTTCGACCTGCTGGAACGCAGCGCGGCCGAGGCCCAGGAAAGCGTGCATCTCCTGGCCAAGACCCTCGCCAGCCCCGGCGCCTCCTCCCTCGATTCCTCGGCGTTGGTGCGCCGCAAGGAGGACCGCATCACCGAGGAGTTGCAGGAGCGCCTCGTCACCACCTTTGTCACGCCGCTCGAGCGGGAGGACATCGATGCGCTGGCCACCGCCCTCAACAAGATCCCCCGCACCCTCGAGCGCTTCACCGAGCGCTTCCTGATCTGCCCCAAGCGGGTGCAGCAGGCCGATTTCTCCCGCCAGACGGAATTGCTGCAGGCCTCGATGGACACGCTCCTGACCATGGTCCGGGATCTTCGCAATTCGCCGGACCTGCCCCGCATGAAGGAGCGCAACGACAAGCTGCAGTACCTCGAGGGCGAGGCCGACAAGCACATGATCGAGCTGATCCGCCAGCTGTACCGGGCCGACCACGACCCGGTGACGGTGGTCGCCCTGAAAGACCTCTACGACCTGCTCGAGAAGGTCATCGACCGTTGCCGCGACGCCGGCAACGTCATCGTGCAGATCGTCCTCAAGAACTCCTGAACGACTTCCGCCTGTGACCCTGCTCCTGACGGTGATCGTCGTCGCGTTGGTGTTCGAGTACATCAACGGATTCCACGACACGGCCAATTCCATCGCCACGGTGGTCTCCACCAAGGTGTTGACGCCGCGCCTGGCGATCCTGCTCGCGGCCCTGACCAACCTGGTGGGGGCCCTCTATGGCACCGCGGTGGCCAAGACCATCAGCTCCGGGTTGCTCGACTCGAAGCTCATCCCGTCGGAGATCGGCACCCAGATGCTCATCTGCGCCCTCACCGGGGCCATCGTCTGGAACCTGGTCACCTGGTGGTTCGGTCTGCCCTCCAGCTCCAGCCACGCGCTCATCGGCGGCCTCGTCGGCGCGGGTTTCGCCGCGTCCGGCGACCGGTTGGCGGTGATCATCTTCGCCAAGGCCAAGGACGGTGTCCCCTGGTACAAGTTCGACGGCCTGCTCTACAAGGTGGTCATCCCCATGTTCCTCTCGCCGATGATGGGGTTCCTCGTCGGCCTACTCCTCATGACCCTGCTGTATCTCCTGCTGCGCTCCTGGACCCCGCGGTGGGTGACCCGGGTGTTCGGCAAGGCGCAGTTGGCCAGCGCGGCCTACATGGGCTTCAGCCACGGCAGCAACGACGCGCAGAAGACCATGGGCATCATCGCGTTGGCGCTGGTGGGCGCGCAGAAGGCCGGCACGCTTCAGGACATCCCGCAATGGCTCGAGTTCCTCCGCCACCCGATGGTCCCCGATGCGGCGGGCAAGGAGTCGATCGCCACCTGGATCAAGATCGTCTGCGCCTTGACCATGGCCTTCGGCACGGCGGCCGGGGGCTGGAAGATCATCAAGACCATGGGTCACAAGATGGTGAAGCTGCAACCGGTGCACGGATTCGCCGCCGAGACGACCGCGGCGACGGTCCTGAGCGTCGCCGCCCATTTCGGCATGCCGGTCAGCACGACCCATGCGATCACCACGAGCATCATGGGTGTCGGTTGTGCGAAACGTTTCAGCGCGCTGAACTTCAGCGTGGTGGAGCGCATCCTCTGGGCCTGGGTGCTCACGCTGCCGGTCACGGCCGCGATCGCCTACGGCCTGATGCGGGTGATGCGTTGATGGTGTCCGACGGGCCGGGCGGGTCAGCGAGACCTCCCCGGCCCGAATTGTCACGATGTTTTCCTTGCCCCGGACCCGGCTTGGCAGCCTGATGGATCGGCCATCTTATGTCCGAGACCACCAAGCAGGATGTCATCGTCGGGGTCGATCTGGGCGGGACCAAGATCCTGGCCGGCATCTTCACGCCCCAGCTCCGGCTCCTCCAGACGGTCAAGCTGAGCACCAAGGCCTCCCGCGGCTTCGAGTCGGTGGTGGAGCGGGTGGCCCGGTGCGTCCGGGACGCGGTCGATGAGGCCGATCTTTCTCTCAAGCAGGTCCGTGGCGTGGGCATCGGCGCCCCCGGCGCGATCAACCCGGATTCCGGCGAGGTGGTCTTCGCCCCGAATCTCCAGTGGAAGAACGCCCCGCTCCAGAAGGCCCTGGAGAAGCACCTCGGCGTGCCGGTCTTTGTCGAGAACGACTGCAACGCCTGCACGATCGGGATCCATGAGGTCGAATTGAAGGGGCGATCCCGCAGCCTGTTGGGCATCTTCCTGGGCACCGGGATCGGCGGCGGGCTCATCCTCGACGGCCAGCTTTATTCCGGATTCAACCGGACGGCCGGCGAGGTGGGACACATGGTCATCCAGGTGGGCGGGCCCAAGTGCGGCTGCGGCAACAGCGGCTGCTTCGAGGCGCTGGCCAGCCGGACTTCGATCTTCCGCGAGTTGGCGCGGCGGGTGAAAGAAGGCGAGAAGACCCTGCTCACCGAGCTGCTCAAAGACGGGGAGAGCATCACGGACCTCAAGAGTGGCGACCTCCGCAAGGCCCTCCGCAAGGGCGACAAGCTCACGGCCAGGGTCCTGCAGGATGCCGCCCGGTACACCGGCATCGCGGTGGCCAACCTCGTGAACATCCTCAGCCCGCAGACGGTCGTCCTGGGCGGTGGGGTGATGGACGCCCTGGAGGACGACCTCATGCCCACCATCCTCGAGACCGTCCGCGACTATGCCATGCCCGGCACGCTGAAGGATGTGGAGATCCTCGCCAGCAAGCTGGGTGACGAGGCCGGGATCACCGGTGCGGCGGTGCTGGTCCGGCAGCGCCTCAAGCTGCCGACCTGACCGGTTGGTGTCCGGAAGTCTCCGGTTCGCGACGGTCGACCCTTTCCCGCTTCCGATCGGGAACGATCACTCGTCGTCGCCCGAATCCGGCTCCGCCGGACCGCCCGGCCCCGTCGGCGCGAAGTCCGGGCGATCCGAGCTTCCGACATCCCCGTCGGCGGGGCCGATCATCACCACGAACTCGCCCTTGCGGGGGCGTCGAGCCCATTCGGCGGCCAATTCGGCCGGGGTGCCTCGCAGCCATTCCTCGAATTTCTTGGTCAGCTCTCGGGCCAGCACCACCCGGCGCCCGGGCAGGAGGGCCTGGAGTTCCCCGAGCAGCCGCTCCACCCGGAAGGGGGATTCATAGAGGACCACGGTCCCGGCGATGGCGCCGAGTTCGGACAGGCGTCGGGCCCGCTGTCCGGATTTGTGCGGAAGGAACCCCGCGAAATGGAACGACTCGGTCGGGAGGCCGCTGGCGGTCAATCCCGCCACCAGCGCGCAGGCCCCCGGGATCGATTCCACCCGCAGTCCTGCGGCCAGGGCCTCGGCCACCACGCGTTCACCCGGGTCGCTGATCCCCGGGCTTCCGGCATCGGTCACCAGGGCGACGGTCTCGCCGCGTCTCAGGCGATCGAGGATCTCCGCTCCGCGTCGTGCCTCGTTGAAGCGGAAATAGCTGATCATCGGCTTGCGGATCCCGAAGTGGGTCAGCAGTTGCCCGGTGTGGCGGGTATCCTCGGCGGCCACCACCGTGCAATCGCGGAGCACCCGGAGGGCACGCAGGGTGATGTCCTCGAGGTTCCCGATCGGCGTGGCCACGAGGTACAGGGTGCCCGGCACCAGCGGCGGGGCCGGGGGGGCGGCCGGCTGGGGGCCGGCGGATGGCGGCACGCGTTCCATGGAGGGCGAGCCTAGGCCCGCGACCCGGTCGGGACCAAGTCTGCAGGCGGCCTCTTCACCGCCCCCCTGCCGGACCGTTGCGGGCGTGGGCACATCGGCTAGCATCCGGCCATGCCGAGTTTCGACATCGTCTCCAAGGTCAATTCGATGGAGGTGGAAAACGCCATCAACCAAGCCCAGAAGGAATTGCTGACCCGGTTCGACTTCAAGGGGTCCGGGGCCGAGATCGTGCTCGAGAAGAGCGAGATCAAGCTGCGTGCCCCCGATGCGTTCAAGATGACGGCCCTGGTGGAGATCGTGATGCTCAAGCTGGCCAAGCGTGGCATCTCGGCCAAGAACATCGACGCCGGCGAGGCCGAACTGTCGCCCCTCGGCCACGCGCGACAGTCCATCAAGATCAAGCAGGGCATCGACAGCGCTGCGGCCAAGGAGATCAGCACCTTCGTCCGCGGGTTGGGTCTCAAGGTGACCGCATCGATCCAAGGCGACGAGTTGCGGGTCGCCGGCAAGAACCGGGACGACCTCCAGGCGGTCATCACCGCCTGCCGTGCGCACGACTTCCCGGTGGCGTTGAATTTTGTGAACTTCCGCGACTGACCGCGCGGTCCCCAACCCCTAGCCTCTCCCCATCGTCATGGCCACCTTATCGACCGAGCAGCAAACCATCGCCCGCCAGTGGATCGCCGACGGCATGAAGCTCTCCGATTTCCAGCGCCGGCTGGAGACCGACTTCGCCCTCAAGTTGACCTACATGGAAGTGCGCTTCCTGATCGACGACCTGAAGGTGCTCCCGAAGGATCCGGAACCGCCCAAGGCCCCGCCCGCTCCGCCGGCTGCGGCCGCGACCGCGGCCCCGGGTCACTCCTCCGGTGCCCCGGTCGAGCCGGATGAGGTCGTGCCTCCGGAGGACGGCCTCGGGGGGGGAGATGTCCAGGTCACCGTCGATGCCGTCACCCGCCCCAACGCCATGGTCAGCGGCCGGGTGCGCTTCTCCGACGGCAAGGGC
Organism: uncultured Akkermansia sp.; assembly: GCA_964386625.1. GTDB lineage: Bacteria > Verrucomicrobiota > Verrucomicrobiia > Limisphaerales > UBA9464 > SXXZ01. The sequence goes on from CAYLTF010000048.1 coordinate 19,211, forward strand.
GCGGCGTGGCTCATCGACAACTACGGTCGCCCCGGACTGGTCGCCGACGAAAAGGGCTACCGCCCGTCCCAGCCCGACCTGATGGCCTTCCAGGCGGCCTTGGAGCGCGAACTGTCCAAGCTCGGGTTCTGAGATCCGCCGTGAGCGATCGAGCCGTCTTCCCGGGCATCCCGGCCGACCGCCGGGACCCGATCGTCCTCGTCCTGCGCAATCGCCAGAAAGACCGTCCACTCCGGGTCCGGACCCTGCGACAGGTCATCCTCGATTTGTTGCAGGCCATGGGCCTCGAGGCCGAACTGGGGTTCCACTGGGTTTCCGCGGCGGAGATGGCCCGCGTGAACTGGCGTTTCCTCCGGCACGAGGGCTCCACCGACGTCATCACCTTCGATTACGGATCCACGCCTGGGCGCCTGCACGGCGAGTGCTTCATCTGTGTCGCCGACGCGGTGGCCCAGGCCGAGGAGTTCGGGACCACCTGGTCCGAGGAGGTCCTGCGCTATGTGATCCACGGGATCCTCCACCTGCGGGGCTATGACGACCTGGAACCCGGTTTGCGTCGCACCATGAAGCGGGAGGAAAACCGATGGGTGCGGTGGGTGGCCGGCCGGTCTTATGACCTCGTCGGCTCGCCGCCGCCCCCGATGTCTCGGTCGACCCGATCCTCCGGCACCTCCATCGGGTCGTCCGGTCGGGGTCGAGGCCAGGCCCGATGAATGCCGAACGCTCCGAAGGCCTGGTCCTCCGACTGCGCCCCCTCGGTGACACGAGCCTCATCGTCCATTGGCTCACTCCCGATCGCGGCCGTCTGGCCACCGTGGCCAAGGGGGCCCGAGGGCCCAAATCGCCTTTCCGCGGCAAGCTCGACTGGTGCTTCGAGTCGGAATTCTCGTTCCGGCGCAATCCCAAGGGAGACCTGCATTCGTTGAGCGAGGTGGTCGTGCGGAATCCCCACGCCTCCCTCCGGCGCGAGGTCGGATCGCTGGAGCTGATCGCCCATGCGGTGGCCACTCTCGAGCAGGTCACCGAGACCGAGACGCCGCAGCCCGAGGCGCACCGGCTGTTCCTCGAGTTTCTCGCCTTCCTGGAGATCCAGGGTCCGATGGCCCGGGCCCAATTCGCCTGGGATCTGAGATTCCTGGCCCTCCAGGGGCTCCAGCCTGATCCGGACGGAATGGCGCCCGAGACCGCGGCGTTGATGGAGACCCTGCTGACGGCCGAGTGGAGCACCCTGGCCGCGCTCGAGGCTCCGCCGGAGGTCGTCCGCGACCTCCGCCAATTCCTCCACGGATTCTGGATCCACCAGTTCGGCCGATCCCCAGGCAACCGGAACGCCCGGCGCTGAGTCGGAGGGGGCGCTCGCGTCGTCATCGGTCCGCCCGCCGGTTCGGCGCCCCGGGACAAAAGAAAACCCGGAGGGCGGTGGAGCGACCTCCGGGCCAGTGATCTTCAGAAGCACCGGTTCAAGCCTGTTTGCCGGAACCGTTCGGGGATGGGGGTGGGACGGTTGCCGGCACCATGATGGCGTCGGCGGCAGGGAGTGACCTTGGGCCGGCTTGCGCAGGATTGGGGGTCACCGTTTCCACGGCGGTGGATGAGCTTAATCCTTGCCAATGCATTCTCCGGCCCATTCCCGCCCGGAAACCGTGGCCCGGATGCCTCGAAAAGATCGTGCTGGCTATTTTTGTCCAAGAGGCCCGTCGGCAGGCTTCCGGACCTGTGCCTCGATTCCACCGCATCCGGAGCTGCGGCGATGGGGATCCCGGTCGCTTCGCCGGGGTGCTTGTTGCCGGACCGATTGGTTCGCATAGTGGGACCGCGATGCCCGCCGACTTCGCCCACCTTCACCTGCACACCGAGTTCTCCCTGCTCGATGCCGCCTGTCGTCTCGACCGGCTGATGGCCCGCGCCAAGGAGCTGGACTTCCCGGCCGTGGCCATGACCGACCACGGCAACATGTTCGGCGCGATCGAGTTCTACTCGGCGGCCAAGAAGGCCGGCATCAAGCCCATCCTGGGCTGCGAGGTGTATGTCGCTCCCGGGTCGCGCCTCGAGAAGAAGCAGGGCTCCGGCGGCATGCGCGATGTGTACCACCACCTGGTGCTGCTGGCCCGCGACGAGGTCGGCTACAAGAACCTGGTCAAGCTGGTCACCTCGGCCCACCTCGAGGGCTATTACTACAAGCCCCGCATCGACAAGGAGCTCCTGGCCGCCCACGGCCAGGGACTGATCGGCCTGAGCGGCTGCCTCGCCAGCGAGATCCCGGAGGCCATCCTCAAGGACGACCTCAAGCGCGCCCGGAACACCATCGACTTCTTCAAGCAGACCTTCGGGCCCGGGAACTTCTACCTGGAGCTCCAGAACCACGGCATCCCCGAGCAGGCCAAGGTCAATCGGCAGCTCATCCCCTGGGCCCAGGAGTTCGGGCTCAAGTGCGTCGCCACCAACGATGTCCACTATGTCCAGAAGGACCACTCCCGGGCGCACGACTGCCTGATCTGCATCGGCACGCAGTCGCTGCTGAGCGACGCCAAGCGGATGCGCTACCAGCAGGAGCAGTTCTTCCTGCGCTCGCCCCAGGAGATGAAGCACCTCTTCGCCGAGGTGCCCGACGCGGTGCTGAACACCGTGGAGGTGGCCGAGAAGTGCAACCTCGAGATCCGCTACGGCAAGGGAGCCGAGCATTATCCGGTCTTCCAGCCTCCCGAGACTTGGACCCGTGAAGGCTATCTGCGGAAGCTGCTCTGCGACGGTCTCCGCCTGCGTTATTCCATCCAGGCCCATGTCGAGGGATCGACCATCGTCGTCGAGGCCGTGACCCAGCCCGAGCGCCTGGCGTTCCTCTTCCCGCAGAAACCCGCAACCCCGGCACCGGCCCCGGAATCCGCAGCGGGTGCGGCCGACACCGCGGCCTCCGAGGCTCCCGCGGCTCCGCCGGTTTCCGAGGCCCCGGCCGCCCCGGCTGCCATCGATCCCGCCCAGGTCGATGCGGCCGTCCGCAAGATCCTCGACCGGCTCGACCTCGAACTCGGCGTCATCGAGAAGACCGGCTACGTCTCGTACTTCCTCATCGTCGGCGACTTCGTGCGCTGGGGTCGTGACAATGGCATCGCCTGCGTGGCGCGCGGATCGGCCGCCGGCTCGATGGTCACCTACCTCCTGGAGATCGCCAACGTCGACCCCCTGCGCTACGGGTTGCTCTTCGAGCGGTTCCTCAATCCCGAGCGCGTCAGCCCGCCCGACATCGACATCGACTTCGCCGACGACCGTCGGGCCGAGGTGATCCGCTACGTCCGCGACAAGTACGGCCGCGACGCCGTCGCCCAGATCATCACCTTCGGCACCATGGGCGCGAAGTCGGTCATCCGCGACGTGGGTCGGGTGATGGGCCTGGCCGTCTCGGAGGCCGACCGGCTGGCCAAGATGATCACCGACGTGAAGTGGGGCCTGAAGGACGCGCTCCAGAAGAACGCCGAGTTCAAGCAGGCCTACGACGAGGAGGAGGTCACCCGTGAACTCATCGACACGGCCCTGCTGCTCGAGGACCAGACCCGCAGTGTCGGCGTCCACGCGGCCGGCGTGGTCATCGGAGCCCAGCCGCTGGTGAACCTCCTGCCGCTCAAGCAGGACGACGAGGGCGGCATCGTCACCCAGTACGCCATGGGCCCGGTCGGCGACCTGGGTCTGCTGAAGATGGACTTCCTGGGTCTCAAGACCCTGACGGTCATCCGCAACACCGCCGAGATGGTCCGCAAGTCCACCGGCCTGCAGCTCGACCTCGACAACCTGCCGCTCGACGACGCCAAGACCTACGACCTGCTCAACAACGCCCAGACCCTCGGCGTGTTCCAGCTGGAATCGGGCGGCATGCGCGACCTCTGCAAGAAGTTCAAGATCGCCTCGGTCGAGCACATCACGGCGCTCATCTCGCTCTACCGGCCGGGTCCCATGGACCTCATCCCGGACTTCATCCAGCGGCGCCATGGCGAGCAGGAGATCCTCTATCCCCACCCGCTGCTCGAGCCCATCGCGCGCGAGA